>CAYVXU010000019.1:10767-15267 GCA_964454705.1 uncultured Candidatus Saccharibacteria bacterium
CCTCGGCTGTAAATAATGACGGATTGTGCCAGAGCTCAAAATCAAACCATTGTGCGAGCGGTTCTTTGTAATCCTTTGCCTGCCGCAGTTCGTCGTTATCAAACCACAGCCCGCCGCAGGCGCCGCACCGGCCCACCGCAACGCCGGTGACTTTGATTTCCGAAAGCTCCTGCTGGTCTTGAGGGCACTTCATGAGAGTATAGTATTTTTTAAATCGCCGTAAATAGGCCACTGAATCCTATTACCAGAGCAAGTGCGATAGCACACCCAACGTAGACAATCTCCTAAAGCGGCTGGTTTCCTCAAAAAAGCTATGCCGGTCAAGTACAAGAAGAATAAGTACCAACACTTTTAGAGTTAATTTTACTGCAGCAAATGCGGCGAGCTGAAATGAGTTATCCAGACTTATGATCAGTTCAAGGAACGATGAGGCAAGCGAGAACGCGAGTGCCAATAAAACCGCAATAAATATCCATCGCACCTTACGCCACAAACCGCCCGTGACTGCAGCAAGCAGCACCACTACCACCGCGGCAAGAATAACCCAGATAGGAGCAAACTGCTCCCCCTGCTGGTATCCCGGTTCATTCCATATTGTAAGGTAAAGAAGCTGGTTGATACCGGTGTAAATAAAAGGAACCGCTAACAGCCACAAAAGTCCGAGGTAGAATATGGTTAGTCTATGGGGCATAGAATCAAATTAAGTCAAAACTCAAAATTATGGTAGCCGTTTCGCGGAGTTTCTTATACTTTTGAGTTTTGACTTTTGCATTAGGTTTAAAGCTAAAAGCTGAAAGCTATAACCTAAAAACTAGCTGTAGTCCCCCCACGAGGAATCGAACCTCGATCAACTGGTTAAAAGCCAGCTGCTTTGCCACTAAGCTATGGGGGGAGGAGACCAAAATACCAGATTTTGCCCGGGAAAAAAAGTTATCTTCCTTTTACCAGAAGAAGGGCGGCGAGGGGGAGCGCTTTCCACCACATTGCGACGCTCTCATCTACAAACAGCATCTGCACGAGCGGAGCGAGCGTATCATGCGAACTGCGCGGGAGCGCCTCGAGAACGGCGACGATGATAAACCCTACAAGCGGAATGGTAAGTACTACCACCTGATACCAGCCGTTATCGCGCCCCAACCCGCGGAGTGTGTGCGCAAACGTAGAGCGCATGAGAATGATGTAGCACACAAATATAGTGAGCAAAAAGAGTATTGCCTGCAGGGCAAATTTCTGCATAGGCGCAAGCGACTCCAGAAGCATATCGAGCGGAATGAGCGGAAACACCGCAAGCGTGATATAGGCGCCCGCCATGATCACCACGAGACGCGTTTTCCCCACACTTAACCCATAGAAAAATCCGCCAATGAAAAGAAAGGCAATGAGTACAATATCCCATGTGGGAGAGATAGAACGTGCTGCGGCTACCGCCTCCATCATATATGCACTACAGCTCGCCTTCGAGCTCCTCTAAAAGTTTTTTTGCTTTACGTGATAATTTACTTGGGATGTGAATGCGGACCTCCACGAGTTCATCTCCTCTTCCCTGTCCGTGCAGCCGCGGCATTCCTTTGCCTGCAATGCGAAATACCTTGCCTGAAGGAGTGCCGGGTGGAATGCGAAGCCGGATTTTCCCGTCAATCGTGGTTGCCTCTATTGTACCACCTAATACCGCCTGCGTGAATAAAATAGGAACGTGCAAGAGAAGGTCATCGCCCTCCCGCCGGAATACCGGGTGCGGACGAAGATGAATTTTCACATAGAGATCTCCCGCCACTCCGCCGCGGCCGCCCGCCTCTCCCTCTCCGGAAAGCCGGATGGTTTCTCCGTCACGGATACCCGGCGGTATCGAAATAGTAGTTTCCGAGGTGCGCGGCATACGTCCTTCGCCGAGACATTCCGTGCAATTTTTTTCTGGCCGCATCCCGCGACCGCCACACTCCGGACATACCGTCACCTGGCGAAAGGTGCCGATAAAAATCCGGCGCACCTCATCTATCTCTCCGCTGCCCTTACAGCGCGGACATTTTACCATTGCCGTGCCCGGCTCCTGCCCGCTTCCGCTGCAGCGCGCGCACGGTGAAAGTTTGCGCAGTTGAACCTTACGCACGGTTCCGGTGAAGGCTTCCTCAAGGGTGAGCTCTACATCGATGGCGATATCGCTCCCCCGGCGCACCCGTTCGCGTGCCGCTCCCCCTGTCCGGGCGCCGCCGAAAAATGACTCAAATATTTCTTCGACATCCCCGAAATTGCCAAAATCAAAGCCGCTAAAGCCACCGAACGGGCTCTCTCCCGCAGCTCCCTCGAATGTTCTCCCGAATTGATCGTACTGTGCGCGCTTTTCTTTGTTGGAGAGCACCTGGTACGCTTCATTAATCTCTTTAAATTGCTTCTCATCGCCCCCCGCCTTGTCGGGATGATATTTGTGGGCAAGCTTGCGGTACGCTTTTTTGATTTCCTCTTCCGAGGCGGTACGTGGCACGCCCAGGATTTGATAGTAATCCTTCATACGATACTCAATTCAAAATGCAAAAATCAAAAGTCAAAATTGTGGTAGCCGCTTCGCGAAGATTCTTAACACTTTTGAATTTTGACTTATACTTTTGCATTTTGAGTTTTGACTTTTGAATTTGAGGCGAAAGCTATAACCTATCACCGATAAGCTATAACTTCTGTTATGGTACTCGCAGAACTTCCTTGGGGGTTTGTATCTCTACTATTTCAATTGCTCCTGCAGCCTTAAGTGCCCGGTACACGAGTACAAGCACGAGGAGCATAACCCACTTTAGCACAAGCCCCAGCGCCTTTACCATTAAAAATACGCCAAACGCAAGCAAAATGGCAACTGCACCCTTATACTGCTCAAGTTCTTCAATATACTTATTAAGGAGGGTAAACCCGATATCTGCAAGCGTCTCATTACCAATAAGGGGAATTTGAAATGATTCAGAGAGCTGGCGGCGCTGGGCGGCAATTGCCTCTTCTTTCGCCCCCGATAGCTCCGGTGGGATATCAATCGTGCCTTCAATTTGCTTCGCTAAGAATTCGTCTATAGTCTGCTCAAGGGAAAAACGCGGGAGAGTGGCATCAATAAACCGGGCCGCAGGAGCAATAAGGTAGTTGTAGGTGCGCCGCGTTATGGTAAGGTCTTCGGCAATCGAGCGATTGGGCGGCGAGACGTAGTAGAGCGCGCCTACGAGGAGCGCCACTGCGGTAAAAAAGTACGGAAACGCCGGGATCACCACCCGCCACAGGGTAAAGCGCGCGAGCATCTCCTTCATAAAGCGGATATGGCGGTGAAAGAGCAGTAAAAAGAGAAACGAGACTACCGCTACTGCACCCACTACGAGTATGCTCTTACCGAAGAGCGGAGCAGGAACGATACTCGCTGCGGTAATCCACGCACAGCTACGCGTGGAGGTGAAAAGAAAGACGAGCGCGAGTGCGGCACCATACAGGATTAGTATCACAAGCGCCGCGCTAAATGAGTGGGATTGTGGATCGGCAAGTTTTTGCGCAATTGCAAACCAAAAACCTGTGCCGGCTATCACCGCCGCAAGCGAAGCGAGGATCACGAGCGGTTTATTCCACTCTCCCTCCACGGTGATTAGTTAAAACCAATGCCGCGGGATACATCTTGCGGCTCCTGCGCGGCTTCGATTTTTCCGAATTGCGCTTCGTATTTCTCTACGTTTTCGTTGAGCGCGGCGAGAATACGCTTCATGTGGCCGGGGCTCGTGATGATGCGGGCATTCAGCATCGCATCGGTCGGGAGCACATTCATAAAATCAAGCACGAACTCTTCGGCGGTATGCGCAACGCGCATCATATTGGCGTATTTCCCCCGCAGGACATCATCGGAAGCACGAACAGGAATATGTTTTTCTTTTTCAGCCATACTTTATTGTAATCTAAAACGTTGAGGAATAATAGAAGTCATCAGGGAAAATACCTCCACCCCTTTACTTCCACTCCCACAAGAAACTTGGAAAATTACCGAAAGCTCTTCGGCACATTCGAACTCCCTCCTTCGTCAGTCGGACAGCCGAATGTGCTACGAATAGCTTTCTGGCAATTTTCATACATTTCTTGTGAATGGACTGGAAAGCAAAGGGGTGGAGGTCAAGAAAGAAGTAACTATTCTTGGAATTTCCGTCCACTCCTATATTCCTTCAAAACTCCTCCTCCCTCTCCACTTCATTGCAAGAAATGTATGAAACGTGCGAAGGGGTGGACGAAAACCAATTCGGATGTTTGACCGACGAAGGAGGGAGTTCGAATTGGTCGGCCACCACTCGCAACGTTTCCCAGTCTCTTGCTGAAGTGGGAGGGAAGGAAGGAGTTTTTTCTTTTTTCAAAATTTCTTGCGCGAGCGGAGGAAAGGTTGGATTTTTTCTTTTCCCAAACTTCTTTTACTTCTCGTTATCTTTATCCTCATCTTTCACATCCTCATACTGCCCTTCCGCAGGTTTTTCTTCTCCCGTGTGCGCCCCGCCTGTGCCC
>CAYVXU010000019.1:15277-21213 GCA_964454705.1 uncultured Candidatus Saccharibacteria bacterium
CCTGTGCCCTGGCCTTGCGCACCTTGTGTTTGATAAAGAATCTGCCCTATTTTCTGTGCGGCAAGCGAAAGCTCTTGTGACGCTTTTTTGATCGCCTCCCCATCACCCCCCTCTTTTACCTTTTTCAGCGCCTCTATTTTTTCCTCAATTTCTTTCTTATTTTCCGCAGGCACCTTCTCTCCCGCATCACGAAGCGCCTTTTCCGTGGTGTAGACAAGCGTATCAGCGGTGTTCTTCACCTCCACCAGCTCGCGCTTTTTGCGGTCCTCCTCTGCATGCAGCTCCGCATCGCGCTTCATCCGCTCAATCTCATCTTTGGAGAGCCCCGATGACCCTTCGATCCGGATTGACTGCTGCTTGCTGGTGGCTTTATCCTTTGCCGAGACATTAAGAATGCCGTTCGCGTCAATGTCGAAGGTAACCTCAATCTGCGGGACCCCGCGCGGCGCGGGCGGAATACCCTCGAGCATAAAGCGCCCGAGCGTCTTGTTGTCCTGCGCCATCTCCCGCTCTCCCTGCAGTACATGGATTTCCACAGAAGGCTGGCTGTCCGCGGCGGTCGAGAAAACCTGCGTTTTCGAAGTAGGAATTGTGGTGTTTTTCTCAATGAGCCGGGTCATCACTCCGCCGAGCGTTTCAAGCCCGAGTGAGAGCGGGGTGACATCGAGCAAGAGCACGTCCTTCACATCCCCCTGCATAATTCCTGCCTGTACCGCGGCTCCGACCGCTACTACCTCATCGGGGTTAATGTCACGGTGCGGTTCCTTGCCGATAAGCTTCTGCACCGCTTCCTGTATGGCAGGCATCCGGGTTTGTCCGCCCACCAGCACCACCTCGTGAATATCGCCCATCTGAAACCCTGCTTCACCGATAGTGTTTTTAGTGAGTTTGATTGAGCGGTCAATATAGTCCTGCACCAGTTCCTCAAGTTTTGTACGGGCAAGCTTCACTACAAGATGCTTAGGGCCATCCACCCCTTGCGTGATAAACGGAATATTCACCTCGGTTTCAAAGACCGTGGAGAGCTCGTGCTTCGCTTTTTCCGCGGCCTCTTTGAGGCGCTGCAGCGCAAGCGTATCTTTCGCGAGATTAATTCCCTGATCCTTCTTAAACTCCTCTGTAAGATGCGTAATAATGCGCTGGTCAAAGTCGTCTCCGCCAAGGTGGGTGTCACCGCCTGTAGCCTTTACCTCCACGGTATCCGCGGAAACCTCAAGCACCGAGATATCAAACGTGCCCCCGCCAAAATCGTATACCACTATTTTCTCATCTTTTTTCTTGTTGAGCCCGTAGGCAAGCGCCGCCGCAGTCGGTTCGTTAATAATGCGCCGTACGGTGAGCCCCGCAATCTCGCCCGCGTCTTTGGTAGCTTTGCGCTGGGAGTCATCGAAGTAGGCGGGTACCGTGATGACTGCTTCAGTGACTTTCTCGCCGAGTTTCTTCTCCGCATCTGCCTTGAGTTTTTGCAGGATCATTGCGGATATCTCCGCGGGCTTATACCACTTCTCATGCATCTTCACCTCTACCCCGCCGTCTGAAGCCTCCCGCATCTCATATGGGAGAAGCGTGAGATCGCGCTGAACTTCAGCGTCACGAAAGCGCCGGCCAATAAGCCGTTTAATAGAGTAAATGGTCTCCCTGGGGTTGGTTACCGCCTGACGTTTTGCAAGCAGGCCCACCAGACGTTCACCGATTTTCGAGAAGGCAACGATTGAAGGAGTGGTCCGGTTCCCCTCCGCATTTTCGATGATGCGGGGCTGACCACCCTCGATAATTGCCATTGCAGAATTGGTCGTTCCTAAATCAATGCCAAGTATTTTTGCCATACGGGGCGATATAAGGTGATTACTTCTTTACCTGTACCGAGATCTTTTTGGGCTTGGCACGCTCTTCTTTGGGGATAGTGATGGTAAGGATTCCCTTTTCGTATTCAGCGTTCGCCTCCTCGCCTTTTACCGGCTTCGGAAGGCTGATGGTACGGCCAAAACTTCCCCTGCGCACTTCCTTGCGGAAGTAGTTCCTTTTCTTCTCCTCATCAGTTTCCTCGAATGAGCCGCTCACATTGAGTATATCATTCTCCACGGAGATTTCTACCTTTTCAGGGTCAATGCCAGCAAGCGGCATCTCTACTACCACTTCGTTCTCCGTCTCGTACACATCGCTTGCCGGCGCCGAGAATCGCCGCATCGGCAGGAACGGTATGAACTCATCCTCGAAGAACCGTTCAAACTCGTCAAATGGTCTCCATTTTATGATTGCCATATATTTTGAATTACGTTAATAAATAAATGGTGTGCTAAATCAAAAATCAAAATGCAAATCTCAAAATGAAATATCAAAATAGAAGGTAATTAGGGCGTTTCGTAACCACGAGGAGGTAGAATATCCTTATGGTTACAAGAAGAAACAACGTATTCGGGTGCGCGGCCAACTTTTTGAGGGGTAAAAAGTGCGTGTTCTGCGGCTCGTTCAAGGTCCATAAGACGAAGCGCGGATACATCCGGTGTCGCAACAAAGGATGTGGAAAACAGAAATCCTTGAAGCGTATCCGCACGGAAATCGCCATTGTACAGGGGTTTTATCAACAACAGCCGGCGTACCGCTTGTCGCACGATCTCGGGCGCGACTACAAGACCATCACGCGCGTCTACCAGCGCCTGCGCGAGGCGATCTACCATGTGGCGGAGCTTGAGGGCGGCAAGCTGAACGGAGAGGTGGAGATGGACGAAAGCTATTTTGGCGGCAGACGCAAGGGCAAGCGCGGCAGAGGCGCAGCGGGCAAGAATATCGTTTTCGGCCTTCTGGAGCGCGATGGCAAGGTCTACACCAGAGTGGTGGAGCATGTTTCCAAAGAAGAGCTTATGGCGGTTATTCGAAAGAAAACCAGAAAAGGAACGGTGTACTACGCCGATACGTTCCGAAGTTACAATTCTCTGAAACGGCTCGGCAAGCACAATCGTTTGAATCATGGGAAGACCTTTGCCTACCGCGGCAAGAGCCATATCAACGGCATTGAAGGATTTTGGAGTTTTGCAAAGCATATTTTGTACAATTACCGAGGAGTTTCCAAATATCATTTTCCGATGTATCTTAAAGAGGTGGAGTACCGTTTCAACCATCGCGACGATAACCTATTCAAACTATTCATGAGTGTCTATTTTGGCTACGTTTCGCCCTAATTACCAAATAGAAAAAGCATTACCTCATTCTTTTCTTTTTGTATTTTACAGTTTCATTTTGACTTTTGATTTTTTGTGCTAAGACGCTCAATTTAGCGCTGACCTATCGCTACTCAACGTGTGTCCCTGATTACCCCATGCGCTTGCGACCTTCACCCGGCTTGGGCGTATCACTCTTCCGTGGAGGGTATATCCCTTCTGTAACTCCTCAAGCACCATGCCGTCTTTCTCCCCAGAGGGCACGGTTTCGATCGCTTCGTGCACAGACGGGTCAAACTGTTTCCCCGTTGCCTGAATCTCCTCCACTCCCTGCGCACGCAGCACATCGCGCAGCTGAAGCTGGATCTGCTGAATACCCTTCGCCCACTCATGATTCTTGAGTTCCGGAGGGAGATTATGGAAGGCGAGAGTGAAGCTGTCCAGTATCGTAATAAGCTCATGCACCAACGCCGCGGTAAAAAGCCCCCTTAACTCCTCCATGCGCTTCATCTCATCTTTCTTATAGTTCTGGAAATCTGCCTGTGCCCTCTGCCACCCGGCAAGATATTCTTCCCCCTTCTTCTTCGCTGCTTCTAATTCTGCGGCACAATCCGTTGGTGCTCCTTCTTGCACATCCTCCTTTGGCGTATCATCAGTCATAGGTGTCTTTGAGGTAATTGATAACATTTTTCAGCACCGCTACGCTATGCCGGTACGGCATGCGCTTGAGTCCGATGAGCGCCACCGCGCCGGTATGGGACGGAGTGTGGTAACGGGAGATGAGAAGGCTTAGCTCCTGCGCACCGAGCGGATTTTCCCTTCCAATAAATACCCGTACCTCACTCTTTGCAATACTGGGGAAAAGACCGCTCGCATATTCATCAAGATCCTCATAGAGGCGCGCAATGGTATGCGCAAGATCTCTATTCTCAAGCTCCGGCTCCTCAAAAAGATGGGGAAGACCGGCTGAATACAGTGTCGCTTCTTTCCATGAACTTACCACCGCAAGGTGGTGGGTAAGTTCCGCGAGCAACTCCGAAATCTGTTTTGCGGGCGGGCGGGATTCCTCCAGTCCACGCGCAAGGTATTCCTGCTCACGGGGCGGCAGTGCAGTATCGGTAATCAGTTCATCCACGTAATATCGGTACCCCTTATCAGTAGGAACTCTGCCGGCAGAGGTATATGGTTGTTCAAGATACCCTTCTTCATCCAGAGACGCGAGTTCCGCACGGATAGTTGCGGAGCTGTAGCCGTAGCGGCGTACGCGGTGGGCGATAACCTCCGATGCCACAGGCTCTGCCCGCCGCACAAACTCATTCACCACCATGCGCAGGATATGTTGCTGTCGTTCTTGCATATACTATATAATACGCCCCTCACTCCCGGATGTTAGCACTCTTAGCTTGAGAGTGCTAACTCTGCTTTTATCTTACACTCCCCGAAGAACGTGTCAATAGCGCCGTCCCGACTGAAGTCGTTCGGGCGGAAGTTACTTAGCTTTTGATCTCTAGAAAAATTTTCAATTTACAATTTTCATCCAATTTTCAATGCATTAATTTTCAATTGCGAAATTGGAACATTGTAAATTCATTGAAAATTGGAAATTTATCGGTAAGTCAATCAGCTAGGTAGCTAAAACCTAAGAAGCTTCCCTATAACCTACAACCTAAAACCTAGCTTGTGGTATACTTAGAGAAGTGCGGCATCTATTTTATATTGGGATTTTATTTGATATTTGGATTTTGAAATTGGACATTCCTGCCATATGACCATCCTCAAGGCCGACAAAATCACGTGGGTAGGGCTCAACAAACCTTCGAAGCAGGATATTGATTATTTGCGGGAGCACTTTCCGTTCGAATCCCACACGCTCGCAGAGTTGATGGCCCCCACCCTGCGGCCTCGCGTGGAAGAGCACGATGAGTATCTTTACCTTGTGCTCCACTTTCCTATGTTCAGCGACGACTTGCGTGTCACCGTCTCCCGTGAACTCGATATACTCGTCACTAAGGATTCACTCATTACCGTGAGTTACGATGATATCCGCCCGCTCAAAGAGTTCCAGCTTAAGTGCTCAAGCGAAGGGGTGCACCAGGCGTATTGCCTGGGGAAAAGCACCGCGCACCTCCTGTATTTTCTTATTGAGACGCTTTTCCGCTTTGAACTCCGCGAGCTCGACCACGTTCAACAAGCAATTGATGAAATAGAGACGAGTTTATTTCTGCGAAAAGAAGAGGAGATGGTCTCAAAAATCTCCTATGTGCAGCGTGATCTCCTTGCATTCCGCCGCACGATCAAACCACAAAAAATTGTCCTTGAATCGCTGCTGCACCATGGCGTTGCATTTTTCGGCAAAACCGCAACTCCCCTCTTCCGTGATATGTACGGCCAGTACAACAAAGTGTGGGATGTGCTGGAAAATCACCGCGACAGTATTGAAGCGCTCCATCGCACGAATGAATCGCTTCTCTCTATTAAAACGAACCAGATTATGAAACTGCTTACTATATTCGCAGTGATCACCTTTCCGCTTACATTGTTTGCCTCTATCTTTGGCATGAATACGCAGTATCTCCCGATTATTGGACATCCATATGATTTCTGGATCATTATCGCGCTCATGGGATGCGGGGTACTTGGCATGATTACGTACTTCAAGTACCGCAAATGGATCTAATCAGCTTCTAGCTTTCAGCTGTTAGCTTTTAGTTTAAATTCAAAAGTCAAAAATCAAAACGCAAAAGTACAAGTCAAAAATGCAAAAGTATAAGAAACTCC
>CAYVXU010000020.1:0-3725 GCA_964454705.1 uncultured Candidatus Saccharibacteria bacterium
GCGCCGTGCGCGGCGAGCCAATGTTTCCGTTCTCTGCCGCGCTTCGCGCGGCCGAATCCGTTGGCAAAATTCCTGAAAGTTTAATACTGGTGGGCGAGGAGGGACTCGAACCCTCACGGCCTTGCGGCCACGCGATTTTGAGTCGCGATCGTCTACCAGTTCCGACACTCGCCCTCGAACTAGATAAAGAAGAACTTACGCCGTAAAACCTCTCACAGCCTACCAGAAGCAATTTGCCATTTCAAGAAATGTTTCTATAATGAGGGTATGCCGCGTGTCATTATCGTCGCTAATCAAAAAGGAGGAACGGGAAAATCTACGACTGCAACGAACGTCCTGCCGTATCTCTCCGCGCTCGGTAAACGCACGCTCCTTATTGATCTTGATCCGCAGGCAAATGCGACAGTGGGAATGGGCGTTGATCCGGAGGGAGTGCGCAAGGGCGTGTACCACTTCCTGATGGGGCTCGTAAAACCCCCGCAGGTGATTGTACCTACCGGCATTATGGGGGTAGATATGGTTCCTGCTTCAGCGGATCTTGCAGGAGCGGCGGTGGAGCTTGTATATGTTCCTGATCGCGAGTATCGCCTGAAGCAGATGATGCAGCATCTCCCCGCGCACTACGATTACGTTGTAATTGATACCCCACCGAGCCTTGGTCTTCTTACCGTAAACGGGATTGTGGCGGCAGATAAGGTGCTCATACCAGTGCAGTGTGAGTACTACGCGCTTGAGGGGCTCACCCAGCTTTTAAAAACCATTGAGCTTGTGCGTGCGAATCTCGATACCAATATCGGCATTATGGGCGCGCTCCTTACGATGTACGATAAGCGGCAGAAGCTTGACCAGGACGTCGCAAAAGAGGTGCGGCGCAACTTTCCCGGCCATGTCTTCAATGCAGTGATTCCGCGCAATGTGCATCTTGCTGAAGCGCCGAGTTACGGCAAGACTATTTTTCAATACGCGCCCGACTCGCCGGGAGCGCGCGCCTACCGGCAGCTCGCAGAAGAAATATTACAAATTGATAACCCTCCCTACGCATGAAAAAACCAATTCTCGGCAAAGGCCTGCGGTCGCTTATTCCCTCACGCAACTCAAAGTTTGCGCAGTGGAAGTCAATTACCGCGCCGAATTTCCATCCCAAGAAGGATACCGTTTTTTATATTGAAACTCGCAAGATCAAGCCGAACCCCGATCAGCCGAGAAAGATAATGCATTCCGGGGAGCTCAAGGAGCTTGCGCAGTCCATTCGGGAGCACGGGATTCTCCAGCCGCTTGTGGTTACCAAGGTTGAACACGAAACCTCACGGGGAGTTGACGTGGAGTATGAGCTTATCGCTGGGGAACGGCGCCTTGAGGCAGCAAAGCAGATAGGCTTGCGCGAGGTGCCGGCAATCATCAAACGAGCGAGCGGGAAGGAGCGGCTTGAGCTTGCGCTTGTCGAAAATATCCAGCGGGCGGATCTAAACGCCGTGGAGCGCGCCCGCGCCTTCAAGCGGCTTGAGGAGGAGTTCGGACTCAAGCACACCGAAATTGCCGAGCGGGTAGGGAAGAGCCGTGAGGCGGTGAGCAATACGATCCGATTGCTCGATCTTCCTTCCGAGATGCAGCGGGCGGTGGAAGAGCGCAAGATTAGCGAAGGGCACGCGCGCGCGCTTCTTGCGGTGGGCAATAAGACGCGGCGCAATGAGTTATTTCAGGAGATGCTTTCACGGCCCGTGAGCGTGCGCGAGGCGGAGTTTATTGTCCGCACGGAGCGGGAGAAGACGCAGCCGGATACCGCGCTCGCCGGGTGGAAGCAGTGGGAAGAGAAGTTCGGAAGTTTTCTTAATAAAAGTGTACGGATTCGCGCGCGCAAACGCGGGGGTGATCTTTTGATACCGTTTGAGAACGAAGAAGAGCTTACCTCATTGCATACGATGTTTGCCTCGATGCGTGAGGAAAAACAACAGTAATATGTGAGCACAAAAACTGCTCCGGGAGGAGCAGTTTTTGTGTGGGGCTACCTCTTTTTTGCGGGCTTTTTTCGTTTTGCGCTCGAAATAGGGCGCGTGTCGGCAAGTGCTTTGCGGATGCTCTCCCGTGCATGGCTTGTTTTTACAAATTCAAGCCACTTTTGCGACGGAGTTCTCTGCTTTTTTGGAAAAATTTCAACAAGATCCCCGTTTGCGAGTACCGTATCGAGGGGTACAAGTTTGTTATTTACCTTTGCCGCATCACACGAGTGCCCGAGCTCGGTATGCACCGCGTAGGCAAAATCTACCGGCGTTGCTCCCTCGGGGAGATCAGTAATGTCGCCTTTGGGGGTGAAGACAAAAATACGGGTGCGGAAGAGGTCGGTTTTAAGGGAGTCGAGAAACTGCTTCGAATCTTTCACTCCCTTCTGCCATTCATGGAGCTGCTGTACCCATGCGAAACGCTTACCGAGCTTATCCAGTGGCACCGCTTCTTTATATGCCCAGTGTGCCGCAATGCCATGTTCAGCTTCGTTGTGCATGCGGCTTGTTCTGATTTGAATCTCCACGATTTTCCCCTCGTCACAGAACACTGTGGTGTGAAGGCTTTGGTAGCCGTTTGGCTTGGGGAGAGCAATGAAATCGCGGATACGGCCCGGGAGCGGCGTCCACAATTTATGGATCACGCCGAGCGCGGCATAGCACTGGAAGGGATTTTCCACAATTACCCGCAGCGCAACAAGATCGTAGACATTTTCGAGTGACTCTCGTGTGAGTTTTCGTGAGAGGCTGTAGAGGTGTTTCACGCGCGTGTGGATTTCGAGGGGATGGATGTGCTCGCTCGCGAGCTCCTTCTTGAGTTTGGCGGCTACTCCATGCAGATACTCCTCGTGTTCCTTGAGCCGGTTACCCACGAGCGATTGCACATGCGCGAACTCTTGCGGGTATACAAAAGGAAATGCAAGATCCTCGAGCATGCCTTTTATCTCACCCATGCCAAGGCGGTTCGCAAGCGGCGCGTACACCTCGAGCGTTTCAAGCGCAAGCCGTCTTTGCTTTTGCTCCGGCACATAGGAGAGGGTGCGCATGTTGTCGAGGCGGTCCACAATTTTAATGAGTATCACCCGAATATCCTGTGCGAGCGCCATAACCATGCGCCGGAGATTTTCAGCTTGCTCCTCCTTGCCGTAGTATTTGAGCCTCCCAAGCTTAATCACATTTCGCACTATGAACGCGAGCTCCTCTCCAAACTCTTTCTCGAGGCGCTTCATCTCCACACCCCACTCATCGGCTACTTCATGGAGGAGCCCCGCGGCGACGGTCGTTGCATCGAGCTGCATGTGGGCAAGCATCTCGGCCACCCGCAGAGGGTGTTCGATATAGTCTTCTCCGGAAAGACGCTTTTTCCCTTTGTGCACCTCGCGCGCAAGGTCAAATGCCCGTTTCACGAGGTCACGGTCTTCTTTTGCGGTTGAGCGCAGTTTTTGCAGTAATGCGGTTGCAGAAGCCATGAATATCACTCAACAATAATGAGCATTGTAGCGGTGAGGCAAGGTTTTGACAAGAACATAACGACTCCTCCGAGGAGTCGTAAATTCCAAAATCCAAATTACAAATACCAAACAAATTCTAATTACCAGATGACCTGCTGCTAAAACGTTTTGAATTTAGGAAATTAGTATTTCAGTCATTGTCTGGAATTTGGTGCTTGGAATTTGGGATTTGTTTCTGGAGCGGTATTTGTGGGGCACTGTTTGTTACTGCATCTCG
>CAYVXU010000020.1:3735-4556 GCA_964454705.1 uncultured Candidatus Saccharibacteria bacterium
CTCGTTTCCCCTTGTTTGCCGATGACGAGAAGCGATTTGCAGACGGGGCAGTATTCGCCGGTGGGCTTGTCCCACAGCGCGAAATCGCATTCAGGATAGGTGCTGCAGCCGTAGAATAGGGCGCCGCGGCGGGTTTTCTTCTCAACGAGTTCGCCTGTTGCGCACTGGGGGCATTTTACGCCCGTGCTGGTTACCATGGGTTTTGTGAAGGTGCATTCAGGGTAACCCGAACAGCCGTAGAACTTTCCAAACCTGCTTCGTTTAATCACGAGCGGGCGGCCGCACGTAGGGCACTTTTGATCGGTGGGAGTGTCGGGCGCGACATCCTTCTTGTTTACGGTCTCATATTTTTCCTTGAGCGTCCTTTCAAACGGTTCGTAAAAGCTCCGCACCACGGGCACCCAGTCGGTTTTGCCTTGCGCAATTTCGTCAAGATCCTCTTCCATGTGCGCGGTAAACTGGATATCCACAATCTGGGGGAAGTGTTCTACAAGGAGCTTGGTCACCAACTCTGCGGTTTCGGTGGGGACAAGCCTTTTTTCTTCGTTCTTCGTGATGTACCCGCGTTCCTGAACGGTGGACATAATCGGAGCATAAGTGGAAGGCCTTCCGATACCGTGCTCTTCCAGCGCCTTCACAAGGGACGCTTCAGTGTAACGGGGCGGAGGTTGGGTAAAGTGCTGTTTTGGCTCGAGTTGCTCGAGCGTCACTGCCTCGCCTTCCTTCAACTCCGGCAAAAGGATATCCTCTGTTCTTACCTCGTATACCCTCAAAAACCCGTCAAATTTCTGTACCTGTCCGGTGGCGCGAAAGATATACTC
>CAYVXU010000020.1:4566-17107 GCA_964454705.1 uncultured Candidatus Saccharibacteria bacterium
CTCGTGGCATCAAAGAGCGCCGCTTGCATCTGGCAGGCGATGAAGCGCCGCCATATGAGGGAATAGAGTTTGTGCTGGGCGGCATCAAGGAACGGCTTTACCCGTTCGGGGGTGCGGGCTGGATCAGTAGGACGGATAGCCTCGTGAGCTTCCTGGGCTCCTTTTGACTTTGTCTTGTAGCGGCGGACCGCGGGAGGAAGATATGAAGGGCCGAATTCCTTTTCGATCAGTGTGCGTGCGGCGGCAGTGGCTTCAAGCGAGAGGTTGAGCGAGTCGGTACGCATGTAGGTGATAAGGCCTACTGATCCCTCACCACCCAGCTCCACTCCTTCATAGAGCTGTTGGGCGTAGCGCATGGTTTGTTTTGCGGAGAAGCGGAGTTTGCGCCACGCGTCCTGTTGGAGGGTGCTCGTGGTGAAGGGGGCAAACGGATGCTTCTGCACGGTCTTTTTTTCGATTTTCGCTACTTTGTATGATGCGTTGGCAAGGTCTTTGATGATTGCCTGTGCCTGATCCTGCGAAGCAATCGCAAGTTTTTCGTAAGGTGTTCCTTTGTGCGAGAAGAGCCGGGCGGGGAAGGGATGATTGGGTGAGTGCGGCGCGTGGAATATTCCCTCGATGGTCCAATATTCCTGGGAGGTAAAGTTTCTAATCTCGTGTTCACGGTCTACCACAAGCCGCACCGCTACCAACTGCACGCGCCCCGCGGAAAGCCCCCGCATCACCTTACGCCATAGGAAAGGAGAGAGTTTATACCCGACGAGCCGGTCGAGCACACGCCGCGCCTGCTGGGCGTCTACGAGGTGAAGATCAAGAGGGCGTGGGTGTGCAAGTGCCTCATCGATTGCACGTTTCGTAATTTCATGAAAGACGATCCTTTTCGCGTCTTTCTCCTTGAGTTTGAGCGCATGCAAGAGGTGCCATGCAATTGCTTCACCCTCACGGTCTTCATCGGTAGCAAGGATTACGCTCTTTGCTTTTTCTGCGGTTTCTTTAAGCTCCTTCACGTACTTTTTTGACTTGGGGAGTATTTCATATTTCGGCGTAAAATCTTTTTTGATATCGATACCTATCTTTTTGGGGGGTAAGTCACGCACATGACCAAAAGAAGACTTTACCCGGTAGGCTTTACCGAGAAAGCGTGAGATCGTTTTTGCTTTGGTGGGAGATTCTACGATGACAAGTTCCACGACAATAATGGTTATTTTTTCATATAGATGCCGCGATCGAGGTGGGCGATCTTGCCTGCGAGTTCCATAGTGGTGAGGAGCGCTTGCAGGGAAGAAACCGGCATGTCGAGCGTCTCGGCAAGCACATCAACATGGAGCGCGCCGCTGGAGAGGAGCTCAATAATTTTCATCTCTTCCTCGCTTACAGCGAGAGGAGACGCAGAGACCGCTTCAGGGAGCGCGAACTCGGGAAATTCTTCGACTATATCGCGCGTATGGGTAATAAGCTTCGCTCCCTGCCGGATAAGGAGGTGCGGGCCCGCTGAATTGGGAGCATGTACAGGGCCGGGTACCGCAAATATATCGCGGTTATACTCGAGCGCAAGCGAAGCGGTGATCATCGAGCCGCTTTTTTCGGGAGCTTCAGTGACGAGTACGCCGTGGGAGAGCCCCGCAATGATGCGGTTGCGCATGGGAAAGTGGGATTTTTCTGCCGGCGTACCCGGCGGGAATTCAGAAAGCACTGCGCCGCCCGCACTGAGTATGTCATGCGCGAGGGGAAGATGGGCGCGCGGGTAGATCGAGGGGTCGTCAATGCCTGACCCGAGCACGGCAATGGTGGGAAGGCGGCACTCAAGGGAGGCGCGGTGTGCGATTCCATCGATTCCTCGCGCAAGGCCGCTTACTACTGCCGCCGGTACCGCCGCAAGCTGTGACACCAGACGCACGGTCATTTCTTTTCCGTAAGGGCTCGCGCGGCGTGTCCCTACGATGCCAAGGTGCAGTAACGAAGGAGGCGGAAGGGCACCACGCATATAGAGGAGTACGGGAAAATCAGGTATTTCTTTTAAAAGAGGGGGATATCCGCTATCGGTAAAGAGACAGCAGGAGATCGCGTTTTGTGTGAGTGCGGCGTAGCGCGCTTCAACATCCCATGCGCGCTTGTGAGCAGTGAATGCGTCACAGAGAGTGGAAGGTATATCTGCGTGTGCGAAATCCTCACCCGAAGCATTCCATGCATTGCGGAACGATCCGAAACGGCTGTGAATGAGGGCAAGGCGCCGTGCACCAAATCCGTTGATGCTTTGAAGCGCATGCGCATATGCTGCTTCGTGGAGAGCGATATTCATGGTTCTCTTTGTGCTACTATATCAGATGCTGATGCAGTTTTCACCGCGGAAGCATGCCGGAGCGTTTCCACGGCTTCAGCAAGCATGGCGCAGTAGAGATTAAGCCCTACTTTGTTTACACTCCCGCTCTGCTCCTTGCCGAGAATATTGCCTGCCCCGCGTATTTCGAGATCCCGAAGCGCGAGTTCGTATCCTGCGCCCAAGTAGGTTGCCTCCTGCAGGGCCCGGAGGCGCTCGCGCGCGTTTCCTTTAAGCGATCGCGCCGGATAGAGGAAATAGGCATATGCTTGAACGGTGCTGCGGCCAATCCGGCCGCGGAGCTGATGGCTTTCCGCAAGCCCCAGTCTCGTTGCGTCGCTTACCACAAGGGTATTCACCCGCGGCATATCGAGCCCGCTCTCTATGATGGTGGTAGCGACGAGGATGTTGAGGTGCCCGTTGCGGAACTCTCGCATGGTGCGCGCGAGCATATGCTCTGGCATCTTTCCATGTACCGCACCAATGCGCGCTCCTCTCACTCCCCGCAACGTTTCGTGAAGACGTTCGATCTCAAAGCGCATCGCGCCGATACGGTTGGAAAGGTAAAATACCTGCCCATTCCGCGCGAGTTCTTTTGCGATCGCCTCGCGCACGATCGCGCGAGACCGCGGATACACAAATGTTTGTATGGGCCTACGGCCGGGGGGCGGGGTGTGCATGACCGTAATTTCGCGCAACGTCGAGAGGGCAAGATACAGTGTGCGCGGGATCGGGGTGGCAGAGAGGCTCAACACATCGAGGTGCGCACGCGAAGCGCGAAGCCTTTCCTTTTGTCGCACCCCAAAACGCTGCTCTTCATCGATAATAAGGAGACCAAGATTTTTAAAGTGTATATCCCGCGAAAGCAGGCGGTGTGTGCCGATTACCACATCAATTTTTCCCTGCGCAAGAGCATGAATGGTGGTGCGCTGTGCGGCGGCTGACTGGAAGCGGGAAAGAATTCCCACCCGCAGCGGCAGTGCGGCAAAGCGGGAGGCGAAGGTGTCGTAATGCTGTTCGGCGAGAATGGTGGTAGGGGCAAGGAGCGCAGCCTGGCATCCGTTCGCCGCGGCGATAGCGGCGGCGCGAAGTGTGATTTCTGTTTTCCCAAATCCCACATCTGCGCACAGGAGCCGGTCCATCGGTTTTGCGCGCGTCATGTCATACACAATAGCTTCATACGCAGCCTGCTGATCCGGCGTTTCTTCAAAAGGAAAGGTGTCCGTGAGTTCGCGCTCAAGTGCTGCGTCGCGCTCATAAGGCGGGCGTTCGCTTATCTCGCGCTCGGCATAGAGCGCTAACAGCGATTGTGCAAATTTAAGAATATCCTCCTGCGCCTTCTTTTTAACAGTATTCCATACCGACCCGCCGAGGCGGTGGACAGCGGGAGCAGCGAAGCTAAGATACCGAGTGAGTTTCTTTGCCTGCGCAAGTGGTACGAGAAGAATGTCCGGGCGCTTGCCTTCCTTCGGAGGGGCGTACTCGATGCAGAAGTATTCGTGAGCGGGCCGCGCACGCATTTCGCGGAATACGCCGACGCCGTGATCCTCATGCACCACATAGTCACCCGGCTTGAGATGGAGGCGGAGGCGAAAAGGATGCTCACGGGTTGCGCGTGAGCGCATTTCTTTGGTGGCGCGGAGGGGCGGAGGGGGAAGCTGGTATGCCGAAATGCGGCTCACGACGTCGCCGACAAATTCAATGCGCCGCGGAAGGCGTGATTTAATCGGGAAGATATCAATAATTCCGCCACGGACCGCAAACTCTCCGGGTTGGGTTACTGTATGCGTCTTCACGTAACCAAGATCGTCAAGCGCGCGCAAAAGAGGCGAGCGAGGCCGCCGCTCGTCGGTGGCGAGAATAAGGAGGTGGCTGCTCCACGATACGGGCATATCGTGCGCGGCGCGAATCTTCTGCACATGCTCTTCGAACCACACGTCGGGTTTTTCCAGAAATTCAGGAATAAGAGCCGGAATAAGCACCGATTCTTCTAACGTGGAAACTCTTGACAAGAAAATATAAATTAAGTATTGTCCTATCATCCTGCATAGACTGTGCAGGATGATATTATTTACGCACTATACACGCTCTCGATCCTATCTGCGAGGCCGGGGTGTTTGGGAATCCCTCCTAAACCAAGCGCTTTGGCAGAGATGGCAACATCTCATTCGTAGATAGGCTTGAGGGCGTGTATTTTATTTTGATACGACCTAGTTGTACCTGTTCATCGCTATCTCTACTCCGTGAGCGAGGGCTACCTGAAGCGCTTCTCGGGCTTGCGCCACACTTTTCTTTACGAACGGCTGCTCTTCGTGGGCAAACGGCGCGATAACAAATTCATCGGTCGCATCGGAAGAGAGGTGTGGTGATGCAATGCCAATCCGGAAGCGGACAAATGCATTTGTGTGCAATGATTGTATGACCGATTCGACTCCGCGGTGTCCCGCCGCACCCCTCCCTTCGACAATCCTCATCGTGCCCAGGGGGAGATCTTTATCGTCATGTACGAGCCATAGCTCTTGTGGAAGCACATGGAAAAATGTGCACAGTAGTTTTACATATATACCTGATTGATTCATGAAGTACTTCCCACGGGGAGTAGCAAGCACAAGCGACGGCGATTTTTTCGAGGGAACGTAGGTAACTACGACACCCCATTTTTTTTCAAAGGTGGTCTCGCGCCGCGCGAGTGAGCGTCCATATACAGTGACGATTTTGCTTCCTATATTGTGGCGCGTACGGGTGTACGCGGTGCCGGGGTTTCCCAGTCCGACAATCAATTTCATAGTGAGTAAGGGCGGGGATTGTAAACAATATCTGCAATTGCCGCGCGGATATCGTGGTAATCAAACTGTCCCTTTTTTGGCCACACTACCGAGGCTACTCCGCCTGCGCCGAAATCAATTTTTCCGTAGCGCAGCAGGCCCGTATCGAGATCGGTAGAAAGCGTATGCGAGTAGATATTGGCATTGCGAATTCCCTTTGCGGCATCCCAGAGCGTCTTCCCGTCGCGGAGCGAGATATTAGTTACGGTGTGGGCATTTACCGATTCGAAGAGCGCGTAGAGTTCGTGAAAGTCCGAGAGCGGATGAAGCGCAGTAATTTTTTCTTTGATGGCGCGCAGGATATCCTGTTGTCGCAAGACTCTGTCAAAGTCACCCCTTCCGGAGTGGCGGGTGCGAATATACTTGAGCGCGGTTGTGCCGTCAAGCTCCTGCACGCCGGGTTCGAGGGTAAATAGTTCGTAGGATCTTCCCGGACCAGGGAATGACCGATCACGAATATTTTCTTTCACCTCCACTGTTACCCCTCCTACAATATCAATCACCTCTTTTATTCCGGCAAGATCAATGCGCGCATAATAATGGGGCGTGATACCGGTTACTTCGGTCACTGCCTCTTTCAATAGTTCCATCCCGCGTGCATCGGATGTTTTGCGGCCGTATTGGTAGATACCATTGAGCCTTCCGTAGAAGTTTGCGCCCGGTACTTTCACCCAGAGATCACGCGGGAGAGAGACCATAGATACCGCCTGTTTCGCCGGGTTAAGTGATACGAGCATTACCGTATCGGTGAGGTATGGCGATACGTTCCCCTGCCCGGGGATCCCCGCAAAAAGAATATATGTTCTTCCGTCAGAATCCTGCAGAAGGGGGGAGGGAGAAGCAGTATCTTCGGGTTGGGGAGTTGATGGTGGCTGAGACGTGAAAGAAAGGCCGGAGGAGATAAATGCAGCTCCTTTTCCTGAAACGCTTAAAAACGCGCCGGAGGCGCTCCCCACTTCTTTTACCAGCGAAAAAGAAAATGGCTTGCCCGTGGCAAGCGACCCGAGCAGAAGGAGGACGATACCTATCGGTATCCCCACCCAGAAGGCAATTTCGCGTTTCGTTGGTGTATTCAGAGGCGGCTTCGGAGATGGCACACGTATGCTCATAACTAGCGCCATCATAACGTATATCTCTCAACAGGCTCAACCCCATGAACCAAAGCGAAGCTCGGTTCATGGCCGTGAAGTAAGCTTCGCTGTACTTCACTAGCCCCAACGCCTCTCTTAAAGAGATAATTTCCTTGAAAAATTTACAGTTTTAATGCCTTGCCACATTTAGTGCACTTTGATAGAATGCGTGCATGTTAGGCAAAGAGAGAAGCGTTTTCGGTGAATTTCTCCAAGTCATTTTAATTTCCATCGCAATCATTCTCCCGGTCCGATACTTCCTTATCCAACCCTTTATTGTGCGCGGCGCCTCGATGGAGCCAAATTTTTATGAAGGAGAGTATCTGATTATTGATGAACTCTCCTACTTTCTTCGGGAGCCGCACCGCGGGGAGGTAGTGGTATTCCGCTTTCCTCATAATCCAAGCACGTATTACATCAAACGCATCATTGGGGTGCCGGGGGATACGGTGGAGGTGCGCAATGGCGAGGTGAGTATCAAAACAAAAGATGGCACCACCATACCCTTCAATGAGGGCGTGTATCTTCCCCCTGCGATACGTACCTCTCCGGATAATGCCTGGCATGTGCTTGCGGGGTCGTACTTTGTGATGGGAGATAACCGGTATGCAAGCTACGATTCGCGCCAGTGGGGTCTTCTTGAACGCAAATATATTGTCGGGCGGGTATTGCTTCGCGCGCTTCCCTTCAAACGATGGGAGGTATTTCCCTCACTCTCGTCCGCCGCATTACCATGAGTACTGAAAAAAAGAAAAAGAAACAAACATTCCAGACTCCCCGGGGCACCAAAGATATTTTGCCAGAAGAGCAGAAATATTGGGCCAAGATCCGTAAAGTAGTGCCGCATCTTGCGGAGAGTTACGGCTTTGAGCGAATTGATACTCCCATACTCGAATATGCGGAGCTCTTTACACGTTCCATTGGCACCAGCACTGACATTGTCTCCAAAGAAATGTATACCTTGAGCACCAAAGGAGGCGACATGCTTGCGCTGCGGCCGGAGAATACCGCAGGAATCGTACGTGCCTATCTTCAGTACGGCATGGTGAACCTGCCGCAGCCGGTGAAGCTGTATTATATCGGGCCGATGTTCCGGCACGAACAGCCCCAGCACGGGCGGTACCGCCAGTTCCACCAGTTTGGATTTGAGGTGATCGGAGAGGGAGACCCCGTTATTGATGCGCAGCTGATTCATCTCTCCCACGTGCTCCTGCGCGATCTCGGGCTCAAGAATCTGCAGATAAAGGTAAATTCAATAGGGGACAAAATAGAACGGCGGAAGTATCGCGGGCTTCTGCAGCAGTACTATCGCAGCCGGGTACAGAAACTCTGCAAGAACTGCAAGGTACGGTTGAAGGTGAACCCGCTCCGTTTGCTCGACTGTAAGGAAGAAAAATGTATGCAGCTCAAGAGCGAGGCCCCCCAAATTATTGACCACCTTTCACGTGAATGTCATACTCATTTTAAGGAGGTGCTTGAATTTCTTGAGGAACTGGAGCTGCCGTACCTCCTTGATCCGTACCTCGTAAGAGGGCTCGATTACTACACAAGGACGGTATTTGAAATCATTCGGGAGGGAGACGAGCGGGCCCAGAATACTCTCCTTGCAGGCGGGCGATACGACCGGCTCGCGGAAGAGTTGGGGGGAAAGCCGACTCCCGGAGCGGGCGCGTCGGGCGGTATTGAACGCATCATACAAGCCATGCAACACGCGGAAATCCGTGTGGAGGGCCGCTCCCGGCCGCAGGTATTTCTCACCCAACTGGGCGATCTCGGGCGGCGCAAGAGTTTGAGACTTTTTGAGGAGCTGCGCAAGGCGGGTATCTTTGCGGCGGAGTCGCTGGGGAAGACAAGCATTAAGACCCAGCTGAAGATCGCCAATAGGCTGGGAGTCCGCTTTAGCCTCATTTTAGGGCAGAAAGAGGCGCTCGATGGGAATGTGATCGTACGGGAGATGGATTCGGGAATCCAGGAAACGATACCCCTCACGAAAGTCATTGCGGAGGTCAAAAAGCGCCTCGCGAAGAAACCGCACCCATGAGTTGTCTTTTCTGCAATATTGCGGCGGGCGCGACCTCCTCATACCGAATTTATGAGGATGAAGCCACCTATGCGTTTCTCGACGTACACCCTTCGAGCCCCGGCCATACGCTGATAATTCCGAAGATGCATGCGAGCACCATCCTCGATCTCGCGGAATCCGATGGAGGGAAGCTTATGGAGACGGTAAAAAAAGTGGTGAAGCGAATGGAAGAAGTGCTCGGGGTGGATGCCTGTAATATCGGATGGAACCACGGCGGGGCAGCGGGACAGGTGGTAGCGCATCTGCATATTCATGTAATTCCACGTTCAGCGGGTGATGGCGGGAAGTCGGTCCAAGCGGTAGTGCATAAAGAGTCCGATAAAACTTTGGAGGAATTAGCACGCATGTTATCATTCTCATAGAAGATATGGTAGAAGCACGAAGACGTTCAAAAGAAAGCACGGGAGCGCTGCTGCGGCGTTTTACGCGGTATGTGCAGAAGAGCCGTGTGCTTTTGCGTGCGCGAAAAATTCGGCACTACGAGCCGGAGCGCTCACGGCGCGACCGGCGGGAGTCCGCGCTGCGCAGAATTGAATTAAGAAAAGAGCGGGAACGCTTGCGTAAGCTGGGAAAACTTGAAGAGAAAGTACCGGCACGGCCGCGTTTTTAATACACCATGGGAGTGCGCGATACGATCCAGAGCGATTTCCTCCAGTCAATGAAGGAGCAAGACGAAGTGCGCAGGTCTACCCTTCGCATGCTTCAGGCTGCGCTCAAAAATCGCGAGATCGCGAAGCGAGCAAAAGACAGCACTCCACTGGATGAAGAGGAGGTAATCGGGGTACTGCAGAGCGAGCGAAAAAAGCGCAGAGAAGCTGCCGAAGCCTACCGGCAGGGGGGAAGAATGGATCTCGCGCAAAAAGAGGAAGCGGAAGCGGAGGTGATTACTGCATACCTTCCCGCAGAGCTTTCTCCTGAAGAAATCGAAAAAGAGGTGCGCGAGGCGATACAGGCGGCAGGCGCAGCTGGTCCGGGCGACATAGGGAAAGTGATGGCGGCGGTGATGCCCCGACTCCGCGGCCGTGCTGACGGAAGCACCGTACAGCGAATCGTCGCCTCGTTGCTGAAAGGTCAACGTAACACATGAGCGTATTATGAAAATTCCAGACGAATTGCGAGGAGCTACCGTGGCGTTTTTAGTAGGATGTCTCGGTATTCTCTTTTGGATGTACTCCCTTCTTCTTTAAGCGCAGGAAGAAGTGGGGGCAGGAGGGATTCGCGAAGGTGATACTGCATGATTCATATTCGCAATCTGACAACGAGTGAGATCGATGAGAAATGGATGGAGCGTATTGCGCATATCGCACTTGCACATTTGAAACGTTCCGAACGCGATCTCAATATTATCCTTACCGGAGAGCGGAGAATGCGTGCGCTCAACCGTTTTTACCGGGGAAAGAATAAGGTGACCGACGTGCTCGCATTTCCCTACTCACAGAACCGGCTGGTAGAGGTGCAGAGAGAAGAGGCATTGCAAACCAATCACCTGCTCGGAGAAGTGGTGATCTGCATGCCTCAAGCTAAAAAACAGGCGCGCCGCGCGGCGCATCCGCTCGCGCGTGAGCTCGCAACACTGCTCCTCCATGGCATGTTACATCTCGCGGGTTACGATCATGAAAAGAACGAGCAAGAGGCACAGCGTATGTTTGCGCTCCAAGACGAGCTGCTGGCGAAGGTGCTCTAACCCGCTTTCACAACACCCTTCCATTGTTTCACAGATAAAAATATTACGATTCATAAATATATAACAACATCACGAGCGGCATTCGCGTCGGCGTGATAAAAGCAGTATGGCACGTGGAAGCTATGTGATCGGGCTTGATGTAGGGACCCATACGGTGCAAACAGTAATCGCCCAGCACCGTGACGGAGTAAAGCCGCATATCATTGGTGTGGGCTCGGCATCGGCACAGGGAATGCACCGTGGCGAGATCACGGACAAAGACGGGATGGTAAGAAGTATCCGGGAATCGGTTATGCGCGCGGAGCGTATGGCAGGAGTTACGGCCGAAGAAGCGTATGTCAGTGTCACCGGCGACCACATTCAGTCCCGTCCCAGCAAGGGGGTTGTTGCAATTTCCCGGGCAGATGGGGAAATCTCGCAGGATGATATCCGGCGGGTGCTTGCCGCGGCGCAGGCAATTTCAATAGGGCAGAACCGCGAGATTCTCCATGTGATCCCCCGTTCCTATACCATCGATGATGAACGGGGCATCCGGGACCCTCTGGGTATGCATGGGGTGCGGCTTGAGGTGGATACCATGATTATTGACGCCTCTTCCTCCTCGCTTAAGAATCTGCGCCGGTGCGTGGAGGAGGCAGAGCTGGAACCAAAAGAACTAGTGGTATCTTCGCTTGCCGCCTCGCGGGCAGTGCTTTCTAAACGCCAGCGGGAACTGGGGGTACTCCTCCTTGATATAGGAGGGGGAGTATCTTCGCTGAGTGTATTCGAGGAGGGAGATCTTCTGCATACCCGCATCCTTCCTATCGGCTCGTCGCATATCACCAACGACCTTGCGATCGGATTACGCACCGCAATTGATGTTGCGGAACGGGTGAAGCTGGAGTACGGCTTTGCGCTCACCGACGAGCTCAAGAAAGGCGACACAGTAGACCTCTCCAAGATTTCCGAGAAGGAAAACGGAGTAGTCTCGCGCAAAGAGCTTGCGCATATCATCAGCGCCCGTCTCGAGGAGATATTTGAAGTGGTAAACAAGGAGCTCAAAAGGATTGATCGAGAGGCATTACTTCCCGCGGGCGCGGTGCTTTTAGGTGGTGGCGCAAAAGTTCCCGGGGTAGTGGAGCTTGCCAAACGAAAACTCCGACTTCCGGCACAGCTTGGGTTTCCGCTCGAAGTGGGAGGGATTGTAGATAAGGTAGATGATCCTTCGTTCGCAACAGCCCTCGGCCTTGTCTTTTGGGGCATGGACCGCGAGCTTGCGCAGGAGGGCAATACGTTTTCATTTTCTTTTCTTCGTACACCGCGGATTGGCCCGGCGCTCGAGAGGGTAAAAAGCTGGCTTCAGTCATTTTTACCGTAGCGGGCTCGTGCGGTATTTACCTTCTTTGCTTTTCGTTGCCTCCCTCTTTCGAGAGGGTTTCTTTGTAGCTAGGCCTCCTATTGACACCACAGAGGAGGGCGTTGTAAGAATAGGTATCATTTATGCCCCAGGTTCATCCGGATATCGAGACATTTGCCCGAATTAAGGTGGTAGGTGTAGGAGGAGGCGGTGGAAACGCTGTCGCAAGCATGGTCAACGCAAAGATCCACGGCGTTGATTTTATTGTAATTAATACCGATTCGCAGGACCTGCATAATACCAACGTACCTCACAAAATTCATATCGGAAAAAATCTTACCCGCGGCTTAGGCGCAGGGATGAACCCTGAAGTAGGGAGGCAGGCCGCGGAAGAGAACCGTGATGATATCCACGAAGCCCTCAAAGGCGCGGATATGGTGTTTGTGACCTGCGGACTTGGCGGGGGCACCGGAACTGGCGCGGCTCCCATCGTCGCCGAGGTAGCGAAAGACGTGGGCGCGCTTACCGTGGGCGTGATAACAAAACCGTTTCTCTTTGAAGGAGTGCAGCGGGCGCGTCTTGCAGAAGAGGGGCTTAGCAATATGCGCGAGCGGGTAGATACCATCATCACCATTCCGAATGACCGAATTCTTTCCATTATTGAACGCAAAACAAGTCTGCGCGAAGCATTCCAGATTGTGGATGACGTGCTGCGGCAGGGCATTCAGGGCATCACTGATCTTATTACGTATCCGGGCATTGTGAACCTTGATTTTGCCGATGTGAAGGCGATTATGCAAAACGCGGGATCCGCGCTCATGGGCATTGGAAGAGCGAGCGGAGAAGACCGTGCGGTAGAGGCTGCAAAAGCGGCCATCAACTCGCCGTTGCTTGAGGTTTCGATTGACGGCGCACGAGGCGTGCTCTTTAACGTAAGCGGGAGCGCAGATCTTGCGATGAGTGAAATCAACGAGGCGGCACGGGTGATTACCGAATCGGTAGATCCGGAAGCCCGGATCATTTTCGGTGCGCTCAACGACGAGCGTCTTAAAAAGGGAGAAATTCAGGTGACAGTGATCGCGACAGGATTTACCGAAGGCAGCCGATCGCATAAAAGCGAAGTAAAACCAGAAGAGAGGGCGCGTTACCATGTGCCGGCGGTAAAT
>CAYVXU010000020.1:17117-20838 GCA_964454705.1 uncultured Candidatus Saccharibacteria bacterium
GAAGAGGAAGAAGAGGTGGATAAAGAATGGGATATCCCCGCTTTTATCCGCAGAAAGATGAAGTAATTGTTGACCGTCGCGGTGCGAGTTCGTACAATAGAGGTACGATGGTAAGAAACATCCACATTACCTCGTGGAAAGGCATTGCGCTTCTTCTCGCGGCGGCATTTATTGCCGCTTTTATTATTTCAGGAAGCACGCTCGTCGACGAAGGAGGCGAGAGTGCTCTCACGAACCCGGGTACAGAAAGAAAAATAACTGCTGAACCAACCGCATCACTTACGGTGGACAAGGGCAATGGCGAGCGGCGCAGTTTTGAGGGGGCAATTGTTGAGGGAATGAGCGTGGCGGACGTGCTCGATGTGGTGGCGAGCGAATCATTCGCAGTAGAGATGCGCGACCGTGGGGGCGCAGCAACCCTGGTGAGTCTCGACTCCATCGAGAACTCCGGGAGTGAGGAGTGGAGGCTTTATATCAACGATACGCTTCGCACCGAACCGCTGAATGTAATCGAGGTACACGACAACGACCGAATTGAATTTCGATACGAATAATTTTTTACGTGCAGCTCCTGCGCCGAAGTGGTATGTGACGCGAGGGCGTCTTTTTTTGTTTTCACTCACCGCGCTCATTGCAGGTATTTCAGCGGCCTCCCATTACGAAATTCCGGGTGCGGCGCCCTCCGCCCTTGCGGCGGCAGGCATAGTACTCACGACACTTTTCTGGTTCCACGCGCGTAACGATACGGCGCGCCGCGTGCTTTGGACAGTCGGCATTCTTCTTATTGTACTCGGAGTGGGAATGGAAAGGTACCGTTACTTCGAAACACGTGCGATGGCAGTCTCTGGCTCACTCGATACGGTGGTTACTCTCTACGGGAACGTGGCTGCAGAACCGAGTGTCACGCTTCGTTCGTCACGCGTTCTTTTGGGTGACATCAGAAGCAAGCAAACCGATACCCACACTGCACTCACGGGCCGGATACTGGTTATCGCTGCTGCGGATACGGAAGTGCGCTACGGCGAGTCTCTCTCGGTAACCGGAACGCTTGAACCTCTGCAGCGCAAAGATGCATCGGGCGCGCAGGCGATGATGCGTTTCCCGCACATTGTGCGCGTGGAGTCTCTGCCGTGCGATGGTTTTGTGGCGTGTGCGCGTGGGACAGTATTGCAATCGATTCACACAGCCCGTGCGCGTATGCTTGGAGTAGTGCAGGCCATTACTTCCGAGCCCTATTCAGCACTCCTTGCCGGGATCCTTATTGGGGATCGCAGCGGGATACCGGCGAGCGTCATCGAGTCGTTTCGCACAAGCGGCATTCTCCACATCCTTGCGATCTCTGGTTACAATATCAGCGTACTTGCAGCAGTTGCGTTCCGTCTGCTTAAGGGAGCGGGCCTCCCACGCCGTACCAATTTTTTTGCAGTACTCGGGCTTATTAGTATCTTCATTGTGCTCACGGGAGCGTCTGCATCAGTGGTGCGTGCTGGCATTATGGGAATACTGGTACTGTTTGCGTATGAGGCGGGGCGCCTCTACTCTGTACATAACGCGCTCGTGGGCGCTGCAGCGGTGATGGTGTGGATCAATCCGTATCTCCTGCGGTGGGATGCGGGCTTTCAGCTTTCCTTCCTCGCTACCATGGGGATAGTATATCTTTCTCCGCTCATCGCTCCCTTTATGCGGTGGCTTCCCTCTGCACTGCAGATACGGGAAACCGTACTCATGACACTCTCCGCGCAACTCGCGGTGCTCCCGCTCCTGCTCTACGCCTTTGGTGAATTCCCATTAGTAGCGCCGCTCACTAACATCGCCGTGCTGCTCGTTATTCCCCTTACGATGGGGCTTGGTGCAGTTGCCGTTGCCGCCGGGTTTGTGTCATTTACTCTGGGCAGTATCGCAGCGCTTCCGGTATCACTGCTTCTTCGGTATGAGATTTTCGCCGCAGCATTTTTCTCGCGTCTTCCACTTGCATCGTTTGCCGTACCCCCGCTTCCATTAACAGCGCCGCTCCTTGCTTATCTTGTGCTTGCGTTCGTGGTGCGGCAATACTATAGAAAGCAAAAACTCTTTAGCCGCCCCCACCCGCTCTATGAGGGAAATATCTAACGTCTCGCTTACCATCGGAATACTTGCGATCATCGCCGCGCTGCTTTCACGGTATGGCGAGACGAGCACGCATGAACGTGCCGAGATATATTTTTTGAATGTGGGACAGGGCGATGCATCGCTCATCCAAATAGGAAATGCGCAGTTCCTTATTGATGGGGGGCCAGATCAAAGTGTAGTGGGGGAGTTGGGCAGGGTGATGCGCCGCCTCGATCGTTCACTTGAGGCAGTGATTCTCACCCATCCTGATCGCGACCATCTCAATGGTTTGCGGTATGTGGTAGAGCGATACGAGGTGGGAGTGGTACTCCTTACTGGTGTTGCGCGGGATACGGTTGAGTATCGGGATTTTGTTGGGAAGCTTACAGAGCGAAATATTCCGCTTGTCATTGTGCAGGAGGGCGTCCACGTCTCTTATGGGAAGGGCGTATTCACCGTGCTCTCTCCGCCGCACGCGCTTTTTGGCAGGCGGCTTGAGCGTACGAATAATACCGGCGTGGTCACTCATCTTGCCTATGGCACGCACTCATTTCTCTTTACCGCTGATATTGATGAGGCGGTTGAGAAACGGCTTCTTACCCATGCGAAGATTGCTCCGGTAACGGTTCTTAAAGTCGCGCACCACGGCAGCAAGACTTCAAGTGATATACATTTTCTCCGTGCAACCAGTCCGCAGATTGCGGTTATCTCTTCGGGAAAGGGGAATCGGTATGGACACCCATCTAGCGATGTGCTTGCGAGAGTCGCATCGGTTCACGCCCAGTTATTTCGTACTGATCAAGCAGGGACAATTGGTTTTGTGAGTGATGGAGAAACACTCGCGCGCCTGCCAGCTAAATAACCATTCTTGCACGGGCTTTACGGGGCATGATAGAGTAGATGAAATTTACCCATATGCCGCCAACAAAAAATCCGCAACAGGAGCGTACCGTAGTACTCGTGAAGCCCGATGGGGTAAAACGCGGGCTTATTGGCGAAGTGATTACCCGCATTGAACGGCGGGGGTTAAAAATTATTGCGCTTGAGATGATCCGGCCTACGCGCGATCAAATTGATGCCCACTACCCCAAGGATCCGGCGTGGGTACGGCGGCTCGGCGAGAAATCACTGCAGACGTACGCTAAATATGGGTGGGATCCTGTAGAAGAGATGGGTACAGATAATCCCGACGAGATCGGGAAGTCGGTGCGCGAGTGGATTCTTGATTTTATGACCTCGGGCCCTCTGGTGAAGATGGTGGTAGAGGGTATCCATGCAATTGATATGGTGCGAAAACTTTCCGGGCACTCCATACCCGCACTTGCAGAGATGGGGACGATCCGCGGAGACTTTTCAGTGGATTCTGCTGCGCTCGCCAATAAGGGTAAGCGCTCAGTACATAACCTCATCCATGCTTCCGAGACGCAGGAAGAGGCAAATCACGAGATTGATTTTTGGTTTTCACCAGAGGAGATTCACGACTACAAACGCGCCGAAGAAGATATTATGTTCTAACGGCCAGTGAAGTACAGCGAAGCTGACTTCACGGCCATGAACCGAGCTTCGCTCTGGTTCATGGGGTGTCCAGGTCCGGATACATATCCGACGCCTAGGTTTGTAAGGTAATGATATC
>CAYVXU010000021.1:0-16765 GCA_964454705.1 uncultured Candidatus Saccharibacteria bacterium
GTGGCGTATCTCGCCTCTTCAGTGCTTTCCCAGAAGCTCGCGGATCTTGCTATGAGTTACCGGCTGGTGGACGAGCAATCGCAGGCAATCGCGCATATACTCAAACTCTTTGCGATTGGCGAGGCGAATGCTTCAGAAGCGGTGATGCTGCTTCAGCAGATCGGCATGCCGGATACCGAAGCACGGTCGCTCTGGCGCGATATCGCGCGGTTGCTTGCGCCGATAGCACGCCTCATGCCCTCGTTCGAACTCCCCACGCTCCATCCCCCTCAAGCATCCCCGGCAAGAAGCGCCTCTCCCCAACCCTCTTCAGCAACCCCTCCAACCCGGCAAAAAAACAGCCCACAGGATAATATGCTACAAGGAAACGTGGTGAATCTGCGTGACAACAACCAGCCATGAACGGAGACAGTGCACCAATCGAACACTCCCGCCGTGAGAGGCTTGCGCGCGTACGCGCGCAAAGTGCTCACACCGAAGCGGATTCCCAGGAAGAAAAGCCGGATATATTTATCTACGCGCTTGCCTTCGCGTTTGCGTTGTTTTCTGACGGAATTGATCTTGTGGTAGGGTGGATCCCGATAGTAGGAGATATACTCGATGTGGTAACCGCACTTCTCCTTATTGGTCTCTTTTTAATCAACTGGCTGATGCGGCCGAGCATTCACCGGCTCATTCCAATTGGACTTGTGGTAGTCGCGCTGATTATAGAGTTTATTCCCTTCGTTATCACCGATCTTTTCCCATCGTGGTTTGGATCAATTGCCCTCGCGTGGAGAATAGAGCGGTATTACGGGAAAATTAAAAAAGTGGTTCGCAAAATTACTCATCAGAACTCGCCGCTTCGCGCATGAATATACCCCACATGCACCGCGCCCATATTCTTCTCCGCCGCATCGGTATTGTTATACTTCTGTGTGCGCTTTTCTTTACCTCCATAACTCCATTTTTGGCGCGTGCACAGACCACTACCGCTTCAAGCAGCGCGTGCGTAACCGATAAAGACGGGTATTGCCTTGAGGTTCCCATCCCCGGATTCCCGGAGAAAATTTCCGGCCCCGCGCAGTATATCCAGCTTCTTGTTACTCTCGGCCTTGCACTTGCAGGAATTGTCACCCTTATTCTCCTTATTGTTGCGGGGGCAACGTATGTATTCTCCTACGCGAACGCGGCAGCCATTGCTGACGCAAAGGACAGGATCATTAAGGCGCTGGTGGGGCTTTTGCTTGTCTTGGGTATGTGGATTATACTCAATACCATTAATCCTGATTTTCTTACGCTTACCGAACCCGACCTCACCACCCCCACCCCTTCAGGCACGCTTACTTGGGAGGAGATCGTTAAACTGATCAGGGCCAATAAAAAAGAGGGAGACAAATGTGAGTACAATGAGGAGTGTAAAGAAGAAGCGACATGCCGGATCCAAAACGCGAGCGAACGATCGCGATGCTGGCCCAAAGCGCAAAAATGTGAGCTTTGCAATGACTCGAGAGATTGCGCTGACTACCCCAACCGTATTTGCTACCGCTATAATGGCACCTACAATCCAGACCCCGGAAAATACCCCTATGAATGCGGGGAAGGAACAGGATATTACAAATGTGCGGTTCCCATCCCGGTGAACACCTCTCGCACAGTAAACGAAGCGCCCTCGCAGTAATTATGCAGCAGCAAATCCCGCAGTTTATCGAAGAGGAGAACAAGTTTCTCGGACCGTTGAGTTTCCGCCAGTTTTTTGTTCTCCTGTGTGGGGCAGGGGTGATTGTATTCATCTGGTTTATTGGATTGGTACCGATCTACCGCTATCTCCTCGCTGGTGTAGTAGGTAGTCTTACGATTGCGATTGTCTTTCTTAAGCCTGGTGGAAGGCCTGCAGCTGCGTACATTGCGAGTATGTTTCGCTATATCTTCCGTCCTCACATACTCCTATGGAAAACCCAGAAACCCGCTGTCTCCCCCCTTCCTGAAAAAGTCGGGCGCGAAAAAGGGGGGCTGGCCGGGGAGGCTGCGCCGCAAGAGGTGCCGCCCTCGCGCCTCGCGGAACTTGCGCAGTCCTTCCAGGTGGAAAAGGAAAAAAGCGATGAAAAAGATCCGGATACCTATCTTACGTAATTGAGCGCTATGGCATTTTCTTCAAGAAAAGATCCCACCGGGGAAGCGCAAAAGTTTCTTGCGATAAGCGAGATCCGGGGGAATGTGGCGGTGATGAAGTCTCACGAACTTCGCGCGGTACTTTTTGTTTCCAGTGTGAACTTCTCTCTAAAGTCCGATGATGAGCAAGAGGCGCTTGTATATCAGTTTCAAAATTTCCTCAACGGCCTTGATTTCCCCCTCCAGATCCTTGTGCAGTCCCGGAAGGTGGATCTTTCCCAGTACCTGCAACTCCTTGAAGAAAAACGACGCCAGCACGAAAACGAACTCCTTATTATTCAAACACAGGAGTATATCGAGTTTGTGAAGAGTTTCACCAAGCTTGCAAACATCATGTCGAAGCTCTTCTATGTGGTAATCCCCTTTGCAATCGTGGAGAAGCGGGGAGGGTTTTTTGATACCATCAAGCACGCCCTCGCGCCACCCAAACTTGCCGAGTTGCCTGAAGAACGGTTTAAAGAGTACTCAAGCCAGCTTTTGCAACGCGCAGAGAACGTACGCGCAAACCTTGCAGCAGCCGGATTAAAAAGCATCTTGCTCGGGGAGGCAGAGTTAACCGAGCTTTTCAACGCAAGCTACAATCCGGGCCTCTATAGCGTGCGGCCATTCACCCCACAGTCATGAAGCTTCTCGACACTCTCTTGCGCCGCAATCAAAAGGAAGCCAGCTCCCTTGAGAAGGAGATAACACAGCTTTTGTCCCAGCGCGGCGGCACAAGCCGCGTACTTGCCGATACGGTGGCGCCCTCGGTACTCGAAATCTCCCCTAACTACCTGCGCATCGGCTCAAAACTTGCGCGCACTCTCTTTGTGGTGTCGTACCCGCGGTATCTCAATACCGGCTGGTTCGCGCCGGTGATTAATATTGACCGGGAGATGGATATCTCATTTTTCATCCACCCTATGGACACCTCTCTTATTCTCAAGCAAATCCGAAAACGGGTCGCGCATGTAGAGGCAGAGATTTCCGACCTCGAAGAACGGGGAATTGTGCGTGACCCTGTGCTTGAGACTGCGCTTCAGGATCTGGAGGATCTGCGGGATAAATTAGTGCAGGCCCGGGAGAGGTTCTTCCATTTTGCGCTCTATGTCACCCTCTACGCCGACACGCTTGAAGATCTGAATGTCCTTGATGAGCAGATCCGCGCGATCATGGATACGAAACTCGTAAAGCTCAAGTCCGCAGTCTACCAGCAGGATGTGGGATTTAACTCTACCCTTCCTATCGCAAACGACATACTCCACATCACCACCGCGCTTAACTCCGGGCCGCTCGCGACTACGTTTCCCTTCGTCTCTTCCACACTCTCTATGGATAAGGGAATTCTCTACGGCATCAACCGGGAGAATAATTCGCTCGTGCTCTTTGACCGCTTCAGCCTCGAAAATGCAAATTCGGTGATTTTCGCGAAATCCGGAGCCGGTAAGAGCTATGCGGCGAAGCTTGAAATTCTCCGCTCTCTCATGATGGGAACAGAGGTATTGGTAATCGACCCGGAAAATGAGTACCAGCATCTCGCTGAAACAGTGGATGGCGCGTATGTAAAAATTTCACTCACCTCACCAAGCCACATCAATCCCTTCGATCTCCCCCCGCTCCTTGCGGGAGAAAACCCTGCTGATGCGCTCCGGAGCAATATCATCAATCTGGGAGGGCTTTTGCGCCTCATGCTGGGGGGTCTCTCTACCGAAGAAACCGCAATCATTGACCACGCTATCAGCGAAACCTACGCCTCGCGAGATATCACGCCGGATAAAGAGTTTGCCGATAAGCCTGTACCTCTTATGAAAGATCTTCAGGTGGTGCTTGAAAATATGGAGGGGGGCGCAGGGCTTGCGGAACGCCTGCGCCGCTACACCGAGGGAAGTTACAGTGGGTTTGTAAACCATCCCACCAACATCAACGTGAACCGGAATCTGGTGGTATTTAACTTGCGCGATCTTGAGGAGGAACTGCGGCCAATTGCAATGTATATGGTCTTGCGATACATATGGAACCTTATCCGCGCTGAACTCAAACGCCGGCTCCTGGTAGTAGACGAAGCATGGGTGCTTATGCAGCACGAAGACGGCGCAGGGTTTCTCTTCGGCATTGCAAAGCGCGGGAGAAAGTACTACCTAGGCCTTGCTACCATCACGCAGGATGTAAACGACTTTATCAACTCAAAGTACGGGAAGGCGATTATCAACAACTCTTCCCTGCAACTTCTGCTGCGCCAGCACCCTGCCGCCATTGACGCGATCACAAAAACATTTAACCTCACTGATCAGGAAAAATACCGGCTCCTAGAGACGGGTGTGGGGCAGGGAATATTCTTTGCGGGTTCCCAGCACGTAGAGATTGAGGTGGTAGCGTCCTACACAGAAAACCAGATTGTCACCACCAATCCCGCCGAGCTCCTGAAAATCGCGCAGGCAAAAGAGGAGCTCGCGCGCGAGAGTCAGCGCGGTTAGTTATCCTTCAAGAGAAGCGCTGCGAAGATCCAGAACTGCATCGCAAGATCATTTTTCCAGTACGGTGTGTCAAACGCACCGTGCACGAGAAGCACGAGCAGAGGAAGTGTGAGCCACCATGTATGAGTGGTTATTTTTTTCCTTACGATGCGGCCCGTGAGCCACGCCATCCCAATAAATCCCGCTGCCCCCGTTTGCAGAAAGAAGGCGAGGGGAAGATTGTGGGGTTGGGGTACGCTGGGTGAACGCGCAAGCGCTTCACGCGGCGCGGCATGTGTATACTCGTTCTGGAATGTCCCGGGGCCGATTCCGGTAAACGGGTGTGCGGCGGCAATGCGCAGTGCGGTATCCCAGATATACAATCGTGCCGAGAGAGAGGTAGAGGCGCGTTCCCGGTATGTCGTTGCAAAAGAGGTAAGCGCAACCAGAGGGAGCAGGATGCTTCCTATACCTGCGGTTATAAACGCCGCCCGCAGAATGGTAGCCTGGTGACGGCGCATGACCGTAACTCCCCAGAACACAAGAAGTGCGGCTCCGTAGCCAATGAGCGCCCCGCGGGAACGGGTTAGTATCACCGCAATAGTCATCACAAGAAGAGCGCCCGCGGCTCCATAGATGTATACGCGTTCCCTCTCGACCCGCCACAATCCGAGCGCAAGAGCCGTGAGGGGAGTGAGGTACAGCGCAAGTTCGTTAGGAGAATCGTACCACGCACGCAATCTCCTGTCGTAGGTAAATTCACCTTGAAGCGCATAGAGAAGTGTACCGAGCGCAAGCACAGCCCCTCCATAGACAAGCCCCCGGACAATAACACGTGTGGAGAGATGAGAGAGAAGAATGGTGCTCGAAAAAAGAAGGGGGATAAGGACCCATCCTTTAATCACGCCGAGGCTCGTACGAAGCGAAGAGGAAAAGAGCGTAGTGAACACTAATCCCGCGGTAAGGAGCAAAAGCGGATACTGAATTGGGCGAACCGCACGAAAAAGAAGAGTAATGCGTGTAGCAAGGGCGTTGGCAAGTATATACCGTGCGGTAATCCCAGCGAGCGCGCCCAGTGCGGCAATCTCCCCTATAGTAAAGGGGATTGAAAACAGTGAGATGCGCAGGATATAGAGCGGCGCAAGCGCCGCTGCGCCCGCAACAGCATAGAGAGGGTAACGAATACCAAGGAAAAAAAACAAAACTCCGGTACTTGCCGCAAAGTTACGCATGTGCCGCAATGGCGTTACGAGCCCCGCTCATGCGGGAAATTCCGATAGCCGCCCCCCACAACGCGAATGAAGCGGCGAGGGCGGGCGCGGCGTAGAGATGTGTTTCAAATACTCCCTGCACGAAAAACCAGATAAGTGCAAGGTATGCGGCGCGCATAGTGAGTAGATGAGAGTGAGCTCGCGTATGCCGCCAAGCCTCGCTGAAACGGGCCGATTCGCTCCATACATTGTGGAGGCGAAAAGGGCGACGGAGAAGTTGGAAAAGTTTTGTGAAAAATAACACGAAGGCGGTAAGCCCCACTACTCCTGTTTCTGCCCCCATCTCAAGATATACATTATGCGCGTTTGCAATCTTTCCTCCCTCATCATTGCGCTCAAGAGCATACCCAAGGCCTCCTAACCCCACGCCGGTAAGCGGGTATGCCGCTATTACCTTCCCTGATTCGCGCCATAAACGGATCCGTTCGTTTCTTGAAAATTCGTAGGGAGCAGTGGTAGTGAGTATGCGTTGCGTGAGCGGCTTCCCCAGTACCAGTGCGAGCGCAACAACACATACAATAGCTCCTACCCAAAAGAATGATGAGTGAAGTGTGTGTGAGCGTAGAGTATGTTCAGAAACCCGCTTTGCCTGCTCCGCCGAAGCAGCTTCGGCTGCGAAGGCTGGGCGAGCCGAGAACTCAGATTTTGTGCCGAGACGCAAGCTGCCTGCCCGCGTGCAACGCGCAGGCGGGGAGGCCGAAGTGAAGCGTCGCAGGCCAAAATCTGAGTTCGCAGAGCCGGAATGGGGTTTCCGGACATGCTCTAGATACGCGGCGAGCACGGTTACCGCAAGCGCAACGTACGCGCCGCGTGAAAAGGTAAGAAGAATGGCAAGCACAATTATGCCTGTCATGCTCATGACGAGCGTTTTTTGTATACCATGCGAGCGTCCACCTGTTCTCACCCCACCCGGGGCCCTGTGCAGAGAGGAAAGCCATGCAACTGCACACACAAACCCCACCCCCAAGAAGAATACGAGAGTGTGGGGATTAATCACAAATCCTGCTGCGCGCAGAAGCGGCACCCCCCCGATATCCACCGTAAGACTCGAGTACATACGCGCGAGGCGCGCGGTCGCTTCGCCCGCAAAGAAGGGGTGAATCACAAACTGCAGGAGATAGAGAACCTGCTCGCGAGGCCAGATAAATTGGAGGATAAACTGGGCAATTGCAACTGCCGAGAGCGCCGCGGCGCTCATGGTAAGGAGATAAGGAAGACGCGCGGCAAAATATTTTGCGTATGCCTCAGCGACATACAATAATCCGAATATGGACCCAAGATACGCAAGTACCCATACCGGGCGGGAAGAAAAAGGGGTAAACAATAGCGAACCCGCGGCGGCAAAAAGGAACACAAGAGAGAAAAAGAGTATGGAAGATTCGAGCGTGGTAACAGCCCGCCGCGCAAAACGTATTACCCAATATGCAAGTAATACACTTAAGAGGAACCTCCCGGAAGAGACGTCGAGAACGGGGGTAAAGGTCCAGGCGGTTTGGAAGGGAAGATAGACAAGTGTACCCACAAACGCGAGGTGGAGCGAGTAGGCCGCGCAGGCAAGGACCAGCATACATACCGCCGCGCTGTACCATATTGCCGGCCATTGTATGAGAAGTGCGCCGGCGAGTATACCGCTACCAATCACCGCTCCCTCACGATACATCCTTCTCGCTCCCGAGTGTATAGTCACCGCGACTGCTTTTATATACATAAGACAGAATCTCCCGCACTTCCTCTTTCTCTGCAACTTTAAAAATATAGGCGCTCACCCCGTACACTACTACTCCGAGGGGTATGAGTACAAGCAGGGGTAAATAGGTGAACAGAAGAAGCGCTCCTGCCATCACACCAGCTGCAAGGAGCGGGCGCAGGAGATAGCGCGGCGAAAAAGAGAGGTATCCATGACGGTGCAGAATAACCCCGAGCCATACGGTAACAAAAATCTCTGTAGCGAGGGTGGTCCATGAAGCCCCGATAAATGAATAGCGTGGTATTACCGCAAGGTTCGCGGCCACATTAATTGCCGCACCGGTCATATAGACATACATACTCTCGCGCTGTTTTGTGATTGCGATAATAGCATTCCCAAAGAGATGGGCGGGAAATACAACGAGGAGCGCAAGGGCGAGTATTTGCAGTGCCGGCACCGCTTCGATAAATTCGGTACCGGCGATAAGTTGAATGAGCGGAGCCGCAAGGATAATAATTCCCACCACCGCAGGCAGTGCAAGCGCAACCATCACCTCAAAGGTACGCCGGAACGCCCGGTGAAAACCCTCCCGGTTCCCGATGCGGCCGGAGAGGAGAGGGAGCACTACGCCGGTGACAAGCGCAGGAAAAAAGAGCACATTTTCAAACACTTTATACGCAACATTGTATAACCCGACATCATAACCCGGCTTGAGGAGAGAAAGGAGAATGGTATCGAGTTTAAAATAGATAAGTACCGAGAGGAGCGACACCGCGATCGGCCACGCTTCACGTAAAAGCTCCTTTGTCCTCTCGAATGAAAAAGTGAGACGGAAGCGAAGGAGTGTGCGGAGGTATCCGTATGCAACAATAAAGGTAAGAAAAGAGCCTGCCGCCGCAGTGATGAGAAAATTATAAAATCCGTCCCGGTGAAGCAGCGCGAGCGCAAGGATGCCTCCGAGCTGGAGCGCTCGTCCTGCGGTTTCAGCAACTCCTACCCGCTCAAAGCGGAAGAAATGCTGAAAGGCCCCGCCAAGCACCTGGGTAAGCGAGAGTGGGATGGTAATAAAAAGCCCGATCACAAGTCCCCATTTTATTCTTGGAGTATAGGCGGGAATAAATAAGCTTATCACAATCGCGAGCACAATCGCCGCGGCAGTAGTGAGAAGGCGAAGGGTTACTATTTCCGAGAAGATTTTTTCCGCTGTGGGCTTTGCGGCGAGTTCTCGCACAAGGATCTGGCGAAGACCGAAGTCGGCTATCAGGGAAGCGGTAAATAAAACAGCGAATATGGTGCTGTATTCGCCGTAGAGGCCGGGCCCGAGATTTCTGGTAAGAAGAGCAGTGATTCCAAGCGCAATCAGTGACTCTACCACCCTCAACCCGGCAGAGAAGACGGTGGAATATACGAGCCGACCCCTGGAGGTCATACTGTGTATGAAGGAGGGGCTTCCTCGCTCACTGGTTTAATAACAATGCGACGATCAGGCTCCTCTCCGATGCTTTCACTCGCTACCCCCGGTATGTGCGTGATTACAAGATGCACAATGCGCCGTTCATAGCTTGTCATTGAGCTTAAGGTGATTGGCTTGCGGAAAAGCCGTGCCTGCTCCGCCGCGTTTTCAGCAAGAGACATGAGGAATACCTTTCTGGTTTTGCGGTAGTTATTGATATCAATAGCACAGTGCGGAACTTCAGAGTATGTGTGTGGCGGTAAGGGAGAGAAGGTATGAGAAAATGGCGATGTCCGCACACGGGTCATACATCGCACAATATGCTCAAGCGCCTTAAGGTGTTCTCCGCCCGGTCCTATGAGAAGCTGGGGAGAGGTGTGTTGGATATGCAACACTATCCCTTCTCTTCCCTCTTCGTCCTTTGCCTTCTCGGTAGAGATGGAGGCATCAGAAAAACCAAGGTGGTTGAGCAGGGTACGAAGTATTGAGAGGTGTGGTTCCATACTTAATGGATATTATTGTGAGGCTGCAGCGGCAAGCCTCCGTGCAACCCACCACTGCTGCACAATAGTAAGGAGAGAAGTGGTAACCCAGTACAGAGCAAGCCCCGCCGGAAAACGCCAGGCGATCCAGATTGTTAAAAGCGGCATCACATACATCAACACCAGTTGTTGCTGCTGTAGTATCTTCGCCATCTCTCCCTCTTGGGTGATCGCGGGAGGCTGGATAATTAATTTTGTTTGTACGTATTGTCCGGCTCCCGCGAGTATCGCGAGAATAAAGTTGGGACGGGTAAGATCAAGCCCAAAAAACGAGAGAGAGAAGTGGCCGGGATGGGGAGTAAAGGAGTAGAGATCCTCACCAAAGCTTGCGCTGCTGAAGTCGGTGTTAAAAACGCGGAAAAGCGCGAACAGCACCGGAAGCTGGATGAGGAGCGGAAGACATCCTGACGCAGGGTTTACGCGGTGCTCTTTCCATAGCTCCATTGTCTTGCGCGCCTGCGTTTCTTTGTCATTCTTATACTTTTCTTGAATTTCTTTAATATGCGGTTGGAGCTTCGCCATTTTCTGTTGTGAAGCCGTGGCCCGGAGTGAGAGAGGAAGAAGAATGAGTCGGATGAGTACTGTAAGAAGAATGATAGCGATGCCAAAGTCCTGTATGGGATTGTACGTATATAAAAAAACGAGCGCATTGAGAAGAGGCTGTACCAGAATAACATGAAAGAGTGTTCCCATACTGCGCTATGCCCACGGATGACAGTGAGCTACTCGTTTGAGCGCGTGCCAGCTGCCCCACCTCCACCCATGCGTGCGGATAGCGTATATCGCGTATTCAGAGCAGGTGGGGCGGAACCTGCATCCTCCCAGCCCAAGACCCATACCAAGTGCGGTGAAAAACGGAGAGATGAAGAGTTTGTATATTTTTAAATACACATGGGTGGTTAGGGACGGTAGAGATGTATTTTTTGAAATACCCTTTTTATCTCCCCCTCGACATCTTTGTAGGTGGCGTCCTCGAGCTTGTGTTTTGCGATGATAACAATATCAACTTCCTTTGGAAGTTGGGGGAGAAGAGGATAGAGCGCAGCCTGCAGAAGACGTCGCATCTGGTTCCGTGTCACCGCCTTTTTCGCGGTACGTTTGGTAACAATAAACCCTATCCGCGCCGTAGAAGAAGCTGGGTTGCGCCTCCATTGAAGCGAGAAGAGAGGAGAGAGGTGCAGAGGAGGGTATTTCTTGAGAGCTTGGAAATCTTTCTTCAGCTTCAGACGATACGGACGGGGTATCATATCCTACTGGACCGCTACGGTTGCGCGCCCTTTGCGCCGTCTTCTCTGTAATACCGTTCTCCCCGCCTTTGTCCGGCTCCTTTTCCGAAATCCATGTGTGGTAAACCGGATTCGTTTTTTCCGTTTGGTAAGTTTCATAGTATATTGTACACAATATAGCGGAAGACTAACAAAAAATCACCTTGTGGTCAACGCGTGCTTGTGTGAGAAAACTGTTTTGCGATACCATGCGTTCGTGCACAGTTCTTCCACAGGTTGTTCACAATTCTTTATTTTTGGTATGATTTGGTAAAAAGAGAGGGTGTGCTATAATCGTGCACATTCCTTACCGTTCTTTTTTGTTCTGCTTTTCGATAACAAAAAAAGAGGCATGCTATTATTAAATGAGGGAGCGGACTTCTTCTCTGTCGCATTTTCACCAGCGTATGGATCGTAACCAATTGTGGCAAGCGGCTCTCGGCGAGATAGAGCTTTCAATATCAAAAGCGAGTTTTGTTACGTGGTTTCAAAATACAGAAATCGCACAGCAAGACGGGGGGTTAGTCACGGTAAGCGTGCCGAACAATTTCGTACGAGAGTGGCTTGAGAATAAATATAACAAGATTGTCCTTCGAGCGCTTCGTAATATTTCACAGGAAATCAAAGAAGTGCGTTATATTATCGGGACGCCGAAATTGGTAAAGCCCGCTCCTGCCGTAAAAAAAGCACCCATTCCCTTTCCTGTCCCGGAAGAGCAGTTTGAGTTTAAAGAGTTTTCCATTGACAAAGAGACAAATCTTAATCCGCGCTATAATTTCGATTCGTTTATAGTGGGCTCCTCAAATGAACTTGCCCACGCCGCCGCAATTTCAGTGACTGAAAATTTAGCCAGCTCTTATAACCCGCTCTTTATCTATGGAGGGGTTGGGCTTGGAAAGACGCATCTCTTGCAGTCTATTGGAAATGAGATAGTGCGAAACGATAAGCGGAAGAAGGTCTGTTATGTATCGAGTGAGAAATTTACTTCAGAGGTGGTACAGGCAATCAGGGACCAGCGAACTCAAGAGTTAAAGGATCGCTATCGCAAGGTCGATCTGCTTATTATTGATGATATTCAGTTTCTCTCTGGAAAAGAGAAAACGCAGGAGGAGTTTTTCCATACTTTCAATGCGCTCTACGAACATAATAAACAGATCGTGTTGAGCTCTGATCGTCCTCCGAAAGCGATTCCTACCCTTGAAGAGCGCCTTCGCTCCCGTTTTGAAGGAGGGATGATGGCGGATATCAGCTACCCTGACTTCGAGACGCGTCTTGCGATCCTTAAACGAAAGGCTTCTGAGCGACAATTTGTGGTCGCGCCAGATATTTTAGAGTATATAGCTACCCACGTGCAGAAAAATGTCCGGGAGCTTGAAGGTGCGCTCAACCGTGTGATTGCCGCCTCTCGGATCAACAAACAGGCCCCGCAACTCTTACAGGTTAAAGAGATGTTGAATGCGGTTATTTTCCAGCCAAAACGCGTGGTAAGCGCCAAACAGGTAATTAAAATGGTTGCCTCGTTTTACGATATCAACGAACACGAGCTTATTAACCGTTCGCGCAGGAAGGAGGTAGTGTATCCGCGCCAAATTGCAATGTATCTCCTCAGAGAGGAACTGCGGACTTCATATCCGGCTATTGGTACAAAATTAGGAGGAAGAGATCATACTACCGCTATCCATGCATGTGAAAAAATTGAGCGGGAGCTTGCCCAAAATGAAAATCTCAACAAAGAGATTGAGATGATACGGAATAGAATTTACAGTGAATAAGGTGTGGATAGAGTAATATGAGATGGTGGAAATATTTTCTTACTGCTCTCCCTTTCACTTCCTGTGCCTTCTCTTTCCACACTTAATTCACAAAATAAAATTTCTGATACCTTAAATAAAAAAGAAGAAAGTTAGGTTATACCTATTTTTTATTCCTTCTACTCCTACAATAATTTTTTAAACTATGAAATTGATATGTTTGAAGGAGTATATCACAAGCGCACTTTCACATGCTGCGCATATTGTAGGAAGGAATACTGTGCTTCCTATTTTAAATAACGTACTCATCCAAACAAAAGAAGCAAATGTGAGTATCACGAGTACAAACCTAGAGATGGCTATTGAGACATATTTTCCCGCTAAAATAATTACCCCTGGGTCACTTACTCTTCCTGCGCAGTTTTTTTCACAACTTATTCAGAATTTCCCTGATGAGAAATTGACAGTAGAGGTAAAAGGGCTTACCGCCACTATCTATTCCCCACATCACAGTGTTTCATTGAAAGGACTTCCGGTAAAAGATTTTCCTCCTATACCTAAAATTGATGCAAAAAATCATTTTGAGGTAGAGGTGGATGAGTGTGTTTCTCTCTTAAAAAAAACAGCTCCAATGGCCGCACAGACAGAGACAAAGCCGGAGTTTACCGGTGTACTCCTCACTCAAGAAGATACCGTGCTTACTAGTGTGGCGACTGACGGCTATCGGCTTGCGAAAAAAAGTATAAAAATAAAAGGGAAAAAAGGCGGTGAGGAGCAGTTTGAGACCATTATTCCTGCTCGAACCGCACAAGAGGTAATATATTTATTTAGTGAGAGCGAGGGAATACTCTCATTATATCCTACAAAAAACCAGGTGGTGTTTGAAGCGGGTAATGCCAGACTCCTCTCTATGGTAATTGAGGGTGAGTACCCAAACTACAAAGCAGTTATTCCCACAAAAACCACTACAAAAGTGACGCTTGAACGCGAACCATTTCTCCAAACACTTAAACTCTCCGGGCTCCTAAGTGCTCACACAAAAGAGATTCATCTTGCAACGACCAATAAAAAAGAGATAGAGATACGGGCGCACGATAAAGAAAAAGGCGAACACGTCTCCCATGTGCCCGCAGAAATTGAAGGGGAGATGGTTGCGACTGCATACAACTACCAGTTTCTCACCGAGGGTCTCTCTCACATCAACACACGGCGCGTAAGTATAGAGTTTAGCGGCCCTAATCACGCCACGCGCATCACCGGCATAGGGGGGGAGAACTACCTTTACGTAGTAATGCCTCTCAAGGGATGAAAAAGCTGCTTATCTCAACTTCACAAACCCACCTTCCTTCTTTGAAGGGAGTAAAACGGAAATACCCCATTCTTTTGCGTGTGCATGGTATTCTTGAGCGCATACAAGAAAAATCAAATACCCACTGCGAAGTAGGGGGACTCAAAGGACACAGCACACTTATAGTGCTGTGTCCCAACGCCGCAGAAGCCGCTGAACTGCGTTACTACCATCACGAACTACTCACTAAACTCGGAAGCGAGGCAGGAATCACACGCATTATTTACTCCTCTATTCCGTCCTCAAGATAGATATTCCGGTACGCCTCCACAAACGAACCTGATGTAAGAAATATCTTTACCCGAAGCTCATAGGATGTTCCACTAGGGAGGTGGGGAGGAGCTTTCGTTAAGAGGGAGTAGGGGGGAGATTTACTGGATCCAAGAAGAATACCATCGAGAAAGTAATCAGCCTGTTCAATACTCCCCATATCTCCGGAGAATGAAAGCTGAATTGAAATCGCATTTTTTTGCACCCGCGCACCTTCCGAGGGGGAGGCAATAAAAACCGTGAGTATACCCGTAGAACCTCCCTCATCATATTCAGTGGGGGGATCTGTGAAGTAGAGACCCTCCTCGCTTCTTTTTGGATCGTTCACCCACGTCTGTACCGCAGTCTCCCAATTTACATACTGCGGATCGCTCGCGGGGTTTTTTGGCGGGTCTCCCAACACATCACTTTTATTTACATAATGAAGAATAGTATGGGTGGTAGCATACTCACGCTCCTCAACGAGGTCAGGAGGTGTTTTGTCGGTAGCAAGCTTGTTGTTTGCCTTGTTCACACGTACCCGCACCGACTCCAGATATCTGCCGTTGAGCATATGTTGTTCGCGTTGGACCGGATCGGGCGGGATGAATGAAGAGGACAGGAAATGAGGGAGCGCTGCTTTCATAAATGAGCCCCATAGAGGCGCCGCTACCAACGAACCCGCCGCGGTCATAGGAGAGTTATCGTTGTTGCCTACCCATACCCCCGCCGCAAGATCAGGGGTGTATCCGATAGTCCAACCGTCGCGGAATTCCTGGGTGGTGCCGGTTTTTGCCGCTGCTTTATAGCCAGGCACTACAAGCGCGCTACGCGATCCAAATATCGGCGCGCGGGCGGCATTATCCGAGAGCACATCGCTTATAAGGCGCGCAATTTGCGGCGTTACCACCTCATGCGGCTGAGGTTTCCACTCTTCAAGTATCTTACCCTGTCCATCCTCAATGCGGGTAATGGCAGTTGCCGGGTTGCGCACCCCGTCATTGGCAAACACACCGTAAGCCGCTACCATATCCACCAGTCTTACCTCACCTCCCCCCAGTACCAGTGCAAGGCCGTAGCGCTCGCGGTCCTGCAGGGAGGTAATTCCCATCGCGTGCGCAAGATCGATAGTCTCATGTATACCCGCGAGGTAGAGCACCTTAATTGCGGGGATGTTGAGTGACTGCGCAAGCGCATTCCGAAGCGTTACCGGGCCGCGAAATCGGTAGTCGTAATTGTGGGGGCGGTAGTTTTTTCCTCCTGTGCCAAATTCTGTAGAGAGATCAAAAACAATGGTATTGGGAGTATATCCGAGCTGGAAGGCGCGCGCATATGCAAATGGCTTAAACGACGACCCTGGCTGGCGGAGCCTTGTCGCGACGTTCACATTTCCATCACGCGCAAGATCGAAGTAGTCACGCGAACCTACCATGGCAAGAATATGGCCTGTTTTTGGGTCGGTAGCGACGAGCGCCGCGTTTCCTGCACGGTATCGCTTTGGATTTTTATCGAGCTGGGTACGGACAGTTTCTTCTGCAATCCCTTGGAGGCGCGTATCGAGCGTGGTAAATACCTTAAGCCCCGCCCGTTCCACATACTCTTCACCATACTTTGTATTAAGGTACTCGCGTACCATCATTACAAAATGCGGCGCGACAATTCGCTGGGGCGCCTTGGTAAAGCGAAGCTCCTCTCCCAGCGCGCTCATTTTCTTCTCTTCAGAGATAAACCCGAGTTCATGCATGCGGGTGAGCACCAGCCGCTGACGGGCCCGCAGCTCTTCGGGATGGTTGCCATAAGGAGAGTAGTAACTGGGAGCTTGCGGAAGGGAAGCGAGAAGCGCCGCTTCAGCGAGTGAAAGCTCTTTGGCTGGTTTGCTAAAATACGTCTGGCTCGCCGCCTCTATTCCATATGCATTATTTCCGTAGCTTACTTCATTAAGATAGAATCCAAGGATTTCATCCTTTGGGTATTTAAGCTCAAGCTCAAGCGAGAGCACTACCTCTTTAAATTTCCTGTTCCATGTGCGGTCGAGAGTAAGAAGCGAGTTTTTAATGTACTGCTGGGTAATGGTAGAGCCGCCCTGCGCGATACGCTGGCCGCGGATATTTGCAAAAAATGCGCGCAGAATCCCGCGCAGGTATATTCCATGATGACGATAGAATGCGTGATCCTCAATCGCGACTGTGGCAAGCTTCACCTCGTTTGGTATCTCTGACACTGGGATTACTGTCCGCTTTTCCTCTCCGTGGATATCATAAAGAACAGTGGAGCTGTCTTTGGCATAAATCTTGGTGGACTGAGCGATCTGACGGCGTCCAATATCATCAGGATTTGGAAGATCTTTTGCGTAGTACGCGAAAAACCCTAAAAGCATCACAAATCCCGCAGCACCCAGAAAAAGCGCGGCCCGGAATACACGCCTGAACATTGGGAGGGTGAGTAATCTACGCACGCGTCCCACAACTTTTTTTACTTTACCAGTCCACATTGAGCCTTTCATTATAACGGGCGCTTTTTGCTGTCGCAATAATAAAGGAACGCGAAGCAAAAAACCGGCATTATCACCGGCTTTTTGCGTGCGCCTACCTACATTTCAGAGCTTTCCTCTTCTTC
>CAYVXU010000021.1:16775-19096 GCA_964454705.1 uncultured Candidatus Saccharibacteria bacterium
TGTCTTCACCCGCCTCTTCTTCATCCCCCTCTTCTTCTTGGGCTCTGATCACCTCTTCAGCCGTAAGGTTGAGTTCAATAATCATTTTCAAGTCTTTCAGGAGTGCGTACGTCATTCCTGAAAGATATTCATAGACGTATCAAAGTTCGACCTTTGCACGCTATACCCCGCTATTGTAGGTATGGAAAAGAAAAAGTCAACCCCATGAACCAGAGCAAAGCTCGGTACATAGCCGTGAAGGCACTTTCGCGGTACTTCACTGGCTGTGATGCCTCTATATAAAAGATACACATACTTTACCTTTTGAGATACAGACTCCTCACGGGGTTAGAAATGACGACTGCACAACGCAAGTGCAAGTGCGTCCGCGGCATCATCGGGGCGAGGCAGTTCTTTAAGATGCAGGATGTGCTGAACCAGCCGCTGTATCTGCAGCTTTTCTGCTGTACCATAGCCGGTGATGAAGCGTTTCACGGAAGGGGGTGATATCTCATGAAATGGAATAGAGCGTTCAGCGAGCGCAAGAAAGATTACCCCGCGTGCCTCACCTACCCTCATCGCAGTTTTTTTATTCCGTTCAAAAAATAACTCCTCCACCACCGCTTGTTCAGGGCGGTAACGGCGCAGAAGTGCTGAGAGTGTGCGGTAGATAAAAAGAAGCCGTTCCCCACGGCCCTCTTGGTGCGGCGAGATAACTCCGTAGGATACCGCATGGGCTGAACTGCCAGAGATATCTACAATACCGTATCCCAATCGCACCGTGCCCGGATCAATACCTATTACCCGCATGGTGTCAGGGGGAGAAAGAAGCCGCGACATACACCCCTTGCACATCACTATGCTCCTCTAGTGACTCACAGAGCGCGCGGAGTTCACGGCGGAGCGTATCATTGAGAGGGATGAGTTGTGTAGGGATGCGCACATACTGCAGTTCATAGCCGGAGACAGCAGCCATACGTTTCAGATACTCAAGCACTTCCGAAAGCTTCTCCGGCTTGATGAGAAGTTGTATGCGCTCACCAGAGTCGTCAATTTCATCCGCGCCGCTGTCCATAAGCGCAAGGGTCGTCTCGTCTTGATTGCCGGTAACGGTAAGGGTGGCTATCACCACCGGGCGGAACAGCCAGCGGGTAGTGCCTTCCCCGCCCGCTTTTCCTCCATGTACCTGTAAGAGCGATCGAATCTCGCTCAAAGTGCGATTGCGATTATCAGTAATTGCCTCGATAAGCAAAGGAACCCCTCCCGGACCGTAGGCGTCAATTAGAAGCTCCTCAAGCCCCGCTTCTCCTTCTCCCCCCACTCCCCGCTTTACTGCCCGCTCAATAGTTTCACGGGGAATATTCACCTCCTTTGCCTTTTCAATCGCCTGGCGCAGTTTAGGATTTGTCTGGGGGTCATCTCCTTCCCGCGCCGCAACCATAACAGCCCGAATAAGCTTCCCTACCATTCGGGCGCGGGCGGCGTCAGTGACCGCTTTCTTTCGTTTAATAGTGGCCCAATGTGAATGCCCTGACATGTTATTTGCTAGCTTCGGGGGAAAAGCTTCCGGTACAGCCACACTCCTATTGCTCCGCCCGCGAGTCCAAAGAGTATAAAGGTGGGAAATGAGGCGCGGGAGGCGACGCTCTCCTTCGCCGCGGCAAGGAGTGTAGAGGGAGGAGATGGTTTAGTGGACGAAGATGAGAACGTATTCCCGTCTTCGCGAGGGGCGGAAGAGGCGCGGTCTTCTTCCTCGTCGGTATCCGAGGAGAGAGAAGAGAAGGAAGAAGGTGAGGTACGGTGAGGGGGCGCGGCACGGAGTACATTTCTCTCTCCTGGCGTAGGAGTGGATGACCATTCCCATCTTCCGCCATCAACCCGCGCAAAACTCATCCCCTCGTCACTTTCAGGGTAGGTAACCGTATCAGCAACGTCCCCCGCCGGAGTAATAAGACGCAGTGCGCCTCCCTTATTCGCGAGGGGGAGGCTGCTCACGGTACGCGGGAGAAGGAGATAACTGTTGGGGAGTGCCGTTGAAGGAGAGGGAAAGGTATACCGCGCACCGGATAAGGTCTCTACCCTCCATCCGGCAAGCGAGGAGGTAATTCCACTGTCGTGATAGAGCTCAATCCACTCCCCCGTGCTGTCCCGTCCCTTTGGTGAGGGAAGGAGTTCGCTTAGTATAACCCGCGGTAAATGAAGAGGGGGCGAGGAGGAAAAAGAGGGCGGAACTGCCTGCGCAGAAGTTGGAGAAGGAGTGAGGGTTGGGAGGGGGGTAGATACCGGGAGTGAAACAGGCGAGGGATAGAGGAACGGAGAGGGAAAAGTGCGAAGAGAGGGGG
>CAYVXU010000022.1:0-5241 GCA_964454705.1 uncultured Candidatus Saccharibacteria bacterium
TCCCTGGCCAACCGACCGCGCCATATCATGACCGTTTCGCGCTGCGGACCGAAGTCGCCAGCCTTCATTCCGCGAAGAATACTCCAGAGCCATACGTCGTCTCTGAGCGCAAACGTATCAACGTCCACTGGATTGAACTGCGTCTTCGTTACAATCCCCTGATCGAGAGCCTTTCCGATCAAGAACTGTACGAGCAACTTGATCGCCACAACCCGGTGATGGAAATGAATCCACACGTGAGTACGATAACGATCAAGCAAGAGCGCTTCCATCGAGGTAAGGGCTTTTTCTGAGTAGGCAAGAATCCAGTTTTTCCCCTGCCGTTCGATAAAGACCGAATCACAAAGTCTTTTGATATCGTAATGGCCGTACTCGCTTCCCGCGAGGAATCCATCTCGCTGGACGAAGTCAATTCGGTCGGCGTCGATATCAGAGGCGGCAACCCCCTGCACAACCGAGAGAGGATGATCTCGCGGCAGGACTTTTTCAGTCATCACAGTAGCCAGCGAATCTCGTATCTCTTTAGCCAGCCTGATATCTTGAACTATCCGTTTTGCAATTGCAGGGCCAAATGCCTCGTGCAGTGCCCCAAAACCCTTCACTCCTGTCCACTCTTCTATCATCTTCTTGGGACTTTGCCCTTTGGACCGAGCATGATTTTCCACTGCCATTTCAAAAAGGTGGCTAAGCGGAGGGTGTCCAATGTCGTGGAGGAGCGCATAGAATCGGCAGAGTTGGATGAACTTTTCTTCGAGCGTGGCCTCGCTCTTCTTTGACCTGATGCCAGTCTGTTTCTGGAACTCGGCTGAATATTCACTCCACCTAGGACTGCGAACAAGGCTCTCCGCCACCATGCCAGATACGCGACACGCACCAAGCACATGTTCGAAGCGCGAGGTGTTAAGCGAAGGATAGACGTAGAATGCAACGTCATTTTGCTTCACGTGCCGGAGTCGCTGGAAGAGCGGATGATTGATAAGCTTTTCTTCCTGCTCGGTAAAGAGAATCGTACCATGCACTAAATCCCGGACGCGTAAAGTGTACCGGAGCATTTGAATTTTTCTTTCTCAAAGGACTTTCTTGAGCGAAAATAAGATAGCACGTAAGTGCTATCTTATCAATTTGTTGCGGGAGCGGGAAGTTAGCACATTCGGAAACCCATGGTTTCCGACAGCCTTCCTCCACGGGAACGGGTGCTCACCCCGTGGTGGAAAGATGGTCAGAAACCGAAGGTGTCTGATGTCGGGGGTCGGGGTGAGCACTTTCCCGACCCCTTCCCGTGCAATTCCCGCTCCGTCATTTAAACACGCAAAAATCCCCAGCTTGAGCTGGGGATTTTGTTACATTTGCGGGAGCGGGAATTGCACCCGCGTCTGGAGGTTCTTTTTGCGCCCTTCGTTTCCGAAGGGAATGGACTATACCATCATCCACGAGGGATGTCTCCATTATAGTCTCTGAACCTTCCCAGTATATGTTTATATACTTGGCTTGGCTGCTGGTTATCACATCTTCTTTTTTTTCGCGCGTTCGCGCTCATCCTTTCGGATCACGCTGTCGCAAAAGAAGCTCTTATGACTTTCCAGCAATTTCGGAGATTTTTCCGCATAGCGTTACCGCTATGGGTCACAGATTACCTATGAGCCTCCCGAGATACTACTTCTCTATCCCGCTGCAAAAAGCTTAACAAAAAACTCTTTTCAATTCAAGTACTGCCTCTTAAAAGACCAGATCACAAAAAACTGCTATAGCGATCTTTTGTGACCAACCTTTTTATCTTTAATGTCTGCCTAAATCGCGTTGAGCTCCTGAAGGGCTTGCTGGTACGCTTCGATTGCGCGACGCGCGTCAGCGGGCGATACATAGGCATTATGATCATGCGCAACGGTATTCCGCAGCCAGTGTGCCGCCCAAATCGCGTCAATATTGCCTATCACCCGATGCGCTTCAGTGAGCTTTTCTGCCACGCTCGCACCAGGTATTCCCGCGCGCTCAAGCGCGTCATCAAGAATCGCGTCTGCCTCTACCACTGCGTATTTGTAATCATTGGGATCAGCACTCTCTGCGCGTGCACGTATCTCCTCCCATTTCTCTGAAAACTTCTCACGTACCTCTTCTTCGGGGGTCGGAGCCTGTGCTTCCTGTGTGGCCATGCGCCTGTTAAACAACCAGAGTCGCCACATAATAATCGCAGTTACTACCGCAAGCACAACAGAAACTACTGTAAAAATTGCCCGAATAATAGAAATAAAAAGCTGCCACAGAGACGTTGCGAAAAACGCCTGCGCAAGAAAATACGACTCAGCTGCAACCTCAAAAACATCCATGTATGAAAATCAAAAATCAAAAGTCAAAATGAAAGTTCAAAAAGAGAAAAAGCATCGCTTCTCCCGTTCCCATTCTTTTTACATTTTCCTTTTTCATTTTGATATTTGAGATTTGATTTTTGATTTATTCTTAGTAGCTCTCTTCATACGCTCTTCCCAGTGTAAAAAGCCACGATTCCTGAAAGGGAGGAGCAATGAACTGAAATCCTATCGGCAACGTGTCTTTTGTACCGCGCATGGGGATGCTGATTGCGGGAAGCCCGGCAAGGTTTACCGGCACGGTAAAGATATCTTCAAGATACATGGTAAGCGGGTCGGCTGTTTTTTCTCCTAATCTGAACGCGGAGCTCGGTGTCGTAGGGGTAAGGATGACATCCACTTCGTTCCATGCTTTGTCAAAATCCTCCTTGATGAGCCGGCGCACCTTCTGCGCCTTCAGATAATACGCATCGTAGTATCCTGCCGAGAGGGTATACGTACCAAGAATAATCCGCCGCTTCACCTCATCCCCAAAGCCCTCGGAGCGGGTAGTAGTGTAAAGGTTGAGAAGTGACTGGCCGGGTGCGCGGCGTGAAAGCCCATATCGAATGCCGTCATATCGGGCAAGATTCGTGCTCGCCTCTGCATCCATAATAATGTAGTACGTCGCAAGCGCATACTGCGTGTGGGGAAGTGAGATATCCTTTACCTCCGCGCCCAGTTCAGTGAAACGCTTTGCAACCGACTCAACTCCCTGCTTTACCGGTTCTTCAAGCCCCCCCACAAAGTACTCGCGGGGAAGACCAATGCGCATTCCCTTCACACTTTTTTCCGTATCCAGTTCCCTTACTTCATACGCAACGCTCGTAGCATCACGTTCGTCTCTGCCCTTGAGTACGTCAAACACCAGGGCGGCATCGTACACCGATTTGGTAAGAGAACCTATCTGGTCGAGACTTGAGGCCATGGCGATAAGCCCAAACCGTGAAACCGCTCCGTAGGTGGGTTTTAAGCCCACCACCCCGCACAACGCGGCGGGCTGGCGGATTGATCCGCCTGTATCAGAGCCAAGCGCAAAAATTGCTTCGTGTGCCGCGACTGCGGCAGCAGAACCGCCCGACGAGCCGCCGGGCACCCTCCCCGAGTCGTGAGGGTTATGAGTTTGCTTGAACGCCGAGTGTTCGGTAGAGGAGCCCATCGCAAATTCATCGAGGTTGGTTTTGCCGGCAAGCACCGCCCCCACACTCTGTAGTTTCCGAATGACCGTCGCATCGTATGCGGCGCGGTAGCCATCAAGGATCCGTGATGCCGCCGTGGCAGGAGCGCTCTTTACGAGAATATTATCCTTTGCCGCATACGGTATCCCGGTAAGCTCATCGAAAGGCAAGCCTCCTGCAATCTTCCGGTCAGCCGCTTCCGCTTCCTCTCCTGCGCTCTCTCGCATAAGAGAGAGGTAGGCGCCTATCGATTCGTCCTTTTTCTCTGCGGCTTGTAATACCGCCTCGGTAAGCTCTTTGGAGGAGATTTCTTTTTTCTGCAGCTTCTCGTGCGCCTCGCGGATGGTAAGTTCGTTCAGCATCATCGTTCGAGAATAGGAGGCACCTTGAGCCACCGTTCCTTTACTTCTGGCGCCTTCGCAATAAGATCGAGCGCAGGAAGTATCTCACGATAGGACGTGTCTTCCCGCATTACATTTTCTGCTTCGGCGGCATGCGCAAGCGGCAGCACTTTTTCAGTATCCACCTCTGTAAGCTTGGTAAAAAAATCAAGGATGGAAGCTCCTTCTTTTTCGAACCGTACAAGCTCCTCTTTGGTGAGAGTGAGCCGTGCAAGGTGGGCAATATGTTTCAGCTGATCTTGGGTGAATGACATAATAATGAAAATTTCCAAATCCCAATTTCAAATTTCAAATAAAATCTCAATGTCCAATTTCCATTTTTTTTCTTCTTTTGTTCCTTTAATAATGGAGGAAAAAATAAACACAAGTTCCTGAGCCTCTTTCCAAAGAAATCGACACTGTTGTTCTTCTCTCGGATTTGCTCGAGCGATCATCCGAATCCAGTGGAGCGTTTCTTTTGCTTCTTTCCTGCTAATAGCCATTTTATGTACGAAGTCTTTCCGGGACTCTGCCGCGTCAGCTTCCATATAGTTCGCTCCCACACTTGTTCCGGAACGCACGAGTTGTATTACCAGGGAACGATTTATTTCATCTGATTTTATCGCTTTTGCAAAGTCAATAACCATTTCTCCGAATTGTGCAGTTCTTTCCACTAAATCGAATTTGGATTTTTCAGTTTTATTTGGAATTTGAAATTGGTCATTTCTTTAGCCGGCCATCTTCTTAAACTCTTCTTCAGTAAGCGTGGGGATTTTCAATTTTTTCGCCTTATGCAGTTTCGATCCCGGCTGCGCCCCTACTATAACATAATCGGTGTTTTTGGAAACGGACCCGCTCACCTCGCCTCCCTGCGCGCGAATAATCTCCTTTGCTTCATCTCTGGCTAGTGAGGCAAGCTCGCCGGTAAGCACGAATGTGAGTCCGGCAAGTTTGTGCGGCTTCTTTTCCCGAGTCGGATTTTGGATGCGTATCCCTGCCCGCAACAGTTTTTTAATGAGCGCACGATTGCGCGGCTCGCGGAACCACTCATAAATACTCTTTGCCACCACACCTCCCACATCGGGTACCTCCTCCAGTCTTGCAACTGAAGCTTCTGCAATTGCTTGAAGCGATCCGAAATGCTCCGCGAGATCCACCGCTGTTTCCTCCCCGACATGGCGGATGCCCAATGCATAAAGAAAACGGGCAAGGATAATCTCCTTGCTTGCCTCAATCGCACGGATGAGGTTCGAGGCGGATTTTTCCGCGAACCGCTCGAGCGGCACCAAGTCCCCTTCGGTGAGCGCAAAGATATCTCCCGCCTCATCCACAAGACCCGCA
>CAYVXU010000022.1:5251-10478 GCA_964454705.1 uncultured Candidatus Saccharibacteria bacterium
AGACCCGCATCCATCAACTGATCAATGCTTTTTGGCCCAAGCCCATCAATATCAAACGCTCGTTTTGAAACGAAATGGTACAACTGCTCCCGTTGTATGGCGCCGCACCGGGTATTCGTACAGCGATGTGCCGCTTCTCCGGGAATCCGCTCTACTTTTGATTTACAAATAGGACACCGCGAGGGCATGGTGAATGCCTTTGTGTGCGGAGGTCGTAGTGAAGGAAGCACGCGCATAATATCGGGAATTACATCTCCCGCCCGCTGCACAATCACGGTATCCCCCACCCGCACATCGAGCCGTCGTATCTCATCTTCATTGTGGAGCGTTGCCCGCGAGACCTTCACCCCGCCCACTATTACAGGCCGGAGCACCGCGACAGGAGTAAGCGTGCCGGTTCTCCCCACCTGCGCAATAATATCTTCCACCACTGTAGTTGCTTCTTTGCCGGAGAACTTAAACGCAATCGCCCCGCGCGGCGCTTTTCCCGCTACCCCGAGCCGCTCATACACGCGGCTCTGGTTTACCGAAACCACAATGCCGTCAATCTGGTGCGGCAGTTTCTCTCTCTTTCTCTCTATTTCCTTAAAAAACGCGATTACCCCGTCGAGATTCCTGCATCTGCGGGCATGCGTATCTGTTTTAAACCCAAGATACTTTGCGATTGCGTGATCCTCCTCATGCGTCTCCTGTCCGAAGTCGGTAACCACATCATACGCCAAAAAATCAAGCTCCCGCGAAGCCGCGATGCGCGGATCAAGGTTACGGATGGATCCTGCGGCAGTATTGCGCGGATTTGCGTAGAGCGGAAGATTCTTTTTTGCCTGCTCTTTATTCACCCGCTCAAATGCTTTGGTGGTCATATACACCTCTCCGCGTATTTCAATATGGCCGCTCATCGCATACTCGCGCATACGCGCTACCACCCCCTGTGGAAGCGGGGGGTGCTTTGCGCGCGCGAACTCATCAACCGCAAGGCGGAGAGGAATCGAAGTAATGGTGCGAAGATTTTGCGTGACGTCCTCACCGATGATTCCGTCTCCCCTTGTGGAACCCACCGCAAGCACTCCGTTTTCGTATTCGAGCGAAATCGCAAACCCATCTATCTTCAGTTCAGCAAAATAGTCCCACCCGGTACGGGGCAGGAGCCGCTGTATCCGCTTCTCCCACTCCCGAAGCTCCTCTTCGCCAAAGGCATCAGTGAGCGAGAGCATGCGGGTGCGGTGCGTAACTTTCGCAAACTTCTCAAGCGCCTTCCCGCTCACTCGCTGGGTGGGCGAGTCGGGGGTGACAAACTCCGGAAACTGGCGCTCAAGCTCTTCAAGCTCATTTTTGAGCGCATCCCACGCTTCATCGGAAATTTCAGGACTATCAAGTACGTGGTACCGGTACGAGTGTTGGCCAATTTCCTTTTTGAGCCTCTCGATCCGCTCCTTTGCCTCTTTTTTAGAAAGCGTGTTCATGCCCTGTATTATAGGAACGGCAGAGAGGAAAGGCAATTTTTCGAATCAGCTTCGCAAAAGCGGTAACGAGTCCCTACGGACATGTATTATCTCTGTCACTGCAGGTAGAATCAGAAAAATCAGAGCCGGGGGGGGCTTCCACATCGTGTGTGCCGGCAGTGAGATCACTCGCCCATACAGTGACATTTCCTCCACTGGTACTAAATTGTATTTTCTTTCCCGCTGACAGCACAGCTCGTTCTGCGGGTCCGCCGATTACCTCGATGTTACCGTTTGTGGTTTGGATCTCAATATCCCTATTCGATGTAACATTGACCATCGCGCCTCCGAGCGCAATATTTCCGTCCTGTGTTGAAATTCTGATCCTTCGGTGCGCCTGAAGGCACGAAGAGAACTCAATACTTCCTGTTGCCTCGATAAGTATACCCTGATTGATGGATTGAAGTATTGTCTCCTGATTTCCAAGAATTGAATCTCCTCCTGCTCCGATATGCAGCTGACCCATAGTAACTACCGTTCCCCCCCGTAAATCTATATCCGGAGCTTGCAGTTGCAGACCACCGCCTCTTTTGGAATACAACACCCCTCCTACGACAAGTTTGTTGCCAGAGGTTATTAATTGGATGGCGTTGGGCGCCTTGACCACTACATCGGGGAAAAAGTAGATTGCGCCGGTTTGCCCGTAGGTATTGCCGCCCAGATTGGGCTTCAAATCTCCCTGTGTGATGGGGTCGTCGCCAGGGGTAAACGTACCGCTGCCGTCATTGTCAACAAACCCGATAACATCATCTGGTCTTAAATCTGCGCCAGAGGCCGTAATGCCCGCAGTGTCCGGCACATCGTTCCAGAATATAGTGGGGTCCGCGGGATTCCCTGTCTTACACGATTTTTCAACGGTTGCCTTGAGCGCGCGGGTGACTGAACCTAATCTCCCGGTAACCCGCACTCCCTGAATTGAGAGATTGTTCGTGCTTGCTCCGGAAAATCCTACTCCTATAGGAGTAAGGTTCACCTTATCAAAGTCGGGCACAAAGTTCGTGTCTTTTGCCGCGGTTTTACAGATATCGAGACCCGCCGCGTCGAGCACGCCTGTACCTCCATTGCCTTTGTAGATCTGGAACAACGCGCACTCGAGCACACTGTCGGCAGTTTGCACTGCTTGCAGAGAAAGCTTAATGCGGTGCGCCGCACGCAACTCCCGCACCACAATCGAAGAGAGCACAAAGAGCGCTGCAATGGTAATAAGGAGTAAGAGCAGGGTGATGAGAATCGCCGCACTTCCTTCTTTGTTGGTATGCCGCATGAGTCGCACACGCATATCTAAAAACTTCTTAGTGATACTGTGGTCTGGAGATGATACGGATCTGGCACATCCCCTGCTCTTACCCGCAGGAGGATCGTAACACGCCGGACTGAATTTTCACCATTAGGAGGAATATGGATTCGCAGCCGATCCAGATCAATTGAGCTCACCACTTCCGAAGGCCCTCCATTCACTCTCCGTACAAGCCGATTACCCTCTTCTGTATATTCTATCCGCGGTATCTCCGGGGAAAATCTGGTTTGGGTGCCGCGGACGGAAAACCGCACGCAGTTTCCGTTCCCGTTTGGAGGTATCACGTCGGGAGGATTGCAGTCGTTCCGCAACACCTGCACATCAGTTCCTGTGCGGATTTCACGCGCCATCTGCTCAATTGCCTGGCGGGCATGCTCGAGCTCACGCTGCTCATCGAGCTGGTTTCTGCTTGTCTGCGATGACTGAATAAAAATACTCGCTACCACCCCTAAAATGATGGTAAAAATGAACACTCCCACAAGAATTTCAAGGAGAGAGAATCCTGCTTGGAAGAAAAAATGTTTCCTACGGCTGCGGCTGCCAATCATAGAGCACGTCTTTTATCTCGATCGTACGCCATGCGCTGGACGATTCACGCCAGTAGACTTTTGACAGAACCTTTACACATTCTGTTGTGGTCGCACACGACGTAATTTCAATACACCGGTAGAACGCAGAAGGAGAATGGGTACCATTGTTCTCATGTACATAAAAGCTTCTGATGGGATTGAGGGTATCATTAAATAAGTGGAACTCCTCGGTGGGAGTTGCGGGGCATGCTCCACCGGAAGATATCTCAACTCCGAAAAGATTCGCATCGTTAGGGATTACGTCATCGTTGTAATCCACCGCACGCACCCCCTGAAGCTCGTTGTTGAAGGACACTCCTGGAATTCCCGACTGCGTATTGTAATCGCGTTTGTAGCGCACAAGCTCAATTCCCTCCTGCGCGAGATTTGCCGCAATCACCTGCTCTTTGGAGAGGCGGGTGTTTTTTATAATGCTTACCAAAAGCGCCATGGCAGCGCCAAACCCTACCACCACAATGGCGGCCGCTACGAGAACCTCAATGATGGAGAACCCCCCCTTTGTTCCTCGTCGCGGGTTCATGGCAGTATGGAGGCGGTAATTTCACCAGTAGTTTTTATGGTGATGCGCCGGCAGTCGTCTTTGTTTGCGCCGGAACAATCGGTCCCCGAAGGGATCATCACATCAAGATACACTACTCCTTGAGGGATGGGATTTCCGCTGTCGTAATGAAGAAGAAGCACCGGATCCGGCGGGAAGAAGACAATATTGATATTATCGGTACAGGGACCCGGAGGATCACCGCAATACACTGCCTGGATTTTAAACCCTTGCGGCACTTGAATGCCCTGGAACCCCTCTAAAGGGAAGTCTACGGCGCGGTCACTGTTAAAATCAGCAAAAAAATCGTAGCTGAACACAGGGCCCGTCATCACATCCGCTTTATTTACATGTACACCATACCCCCCCTCGGGAACTTCAGAGTTCTCCGTGTTCGGATTACGAATCGTCTGCGCGGCGGTTGCCGCATTCTCCATCTCGCGGATATCGGAGATTATCTTCTGGGCGATGCGGTCAAGCGCTGCCCGCTGTTGGGTGGTGCGATTATTCACCACCACAACGCCCGTCATGATGGCGATGATCGCAATGACCACAAGAAGCTCAATGAGGGTAAAACCGCTTCTTGCGTATTGAGAGAGTTCCCTCCGCATTTCCTAAAGAGAAGTTAAAATAGCGCAGATAAATACCACTCCACCAGATTCTGCCCCCATAATAGCACGAAAAGCGCGCAGAGAGCCAGGAACGGGCCGAAGGGAAGATGGCTCTTGAGGGTCTTTTTTCCCATAAGAATAAGGACGATTCCGCTTAGGCCGCCTGCAATAAATGCAAGGAGCAGGGCCACGAGAATAAGGGGAAAGCCGAGCACAAGCCCCATAAGCGCGCCCAGTTTGGCATCGCCAAGCCCCATCCACCTCCCGTGCGAAATAGCGTGAAACAACAAAAAAATGCCGCCGCCAATTGCGCCGGCAAGCAATGTGCCCGCCGCGCCGCTTTCTGTATACGGCACAGCAAGCTTGAGCGGAGTAAGCGCAAAATGAAAAAGTATACTCGCAAGCACGCCGGTATATACCATTACATCCGGAATGAGATAATAGTGGTAGTCGTACACACTGATTCCAATAAGTAACGCGCCCACAAGGAGCAAGTACACGAGCGTAACTCCCTGCGAGAAAGTTACCGGGAAAAAGAAATACGCAAGCAGGAGAAACACCACGCCGGTGCCAAGCTCCACAAGGGGATATCCAAAGGAGATACGCACCCTGCAGTAATAACACCTCCCTCCGCGGATGAAGTATCCGAAGAAGGGCACGAGATCAATCGCATTGAGCACATGCTTGCA
>CAYVXU010000022.1:10488-15166 GCA_964454705.1 uncultured Candidatus Saccharibacteria bacterium
CTTGCAATGCACGCAGTGCGACCGCATCCGTATCACATCCATCCCCCGCTCCAGCCGGTACGCGAGCACATTCAAAAAACTCCCCACGGCAAGACCAAACAAAAAAGAAAGAGTACCGAGAACTATAGGCGCCATACCTCAATTATAAAGATTTTTCTTATATGAGGAAACAAATTCATGCAATCACATCACAAGATCAGGCGATAGCGGTTTTTTGTGATTTATTTTGAAACTGAGCTTTGTGGAATATATTCATTGAGCCATGCTGTTTCTTCTGTGTGGGGTATATGAAAGAGATGTACATACTCCCCCACTCCGTAGAGTTCCGAAAGAAAATCAATCTCGTCACGGCATGGGTATGGAAGAACAAATACGCTACGCTGGAGCGCAGAGAATCCGAGTTTTTTAAGGTGAAAGCGGAATGTTTCCCGCGCCTGCTTATGACGTTCCGGGATATCGAACACCAGCACTCTCCAGATACGATCCCATCGCGGTGGTTGAGAAATGGTAAGATCCTCCGCTTTATACCGCAGCGCTCGCTTTCTCCCCTTTTCGGTAAGCTCAACCGTCACCGAGCCATCCGCATGATTTTGAAACTTTACATCCCGCTGCTTCGCAAGTCGTTTTACTGCTTGCTTTACCTTTCTTGGCTCTATTTCTTTCCACGGGAGTCGCTGCTTCTTTCCACCCGCAAGCATCAAAATTCCTGGAGCAACTGCAACCACGAAAAGAATTGATCCCGCAGCAAGAGTACCCAAAATTGTTTTCACCAATACCTTTGCGAGCGCACTACTTTTCGTTTTCTTTTCTTGCATATAATCTTCCATCACAAAACTAAGCGATAGCAGTTTTTTGTGATAGGACGCTCTTCTGGCTGAGTAAAATTCCTCCGCTGCTGTTAGATCACAAACTCAGGCGATAGCAGAAAGTTGTGATAACTTCTCACAGAGACAGTAAATGTTAGGGGCAGGAGATTTGGGTGTTGTCTGCAACATCTTCTCTTACGAGCCCCTTTGAATCCACGCAGAAGTAAAGATTGTTAGTGGTAAGCCTCCCGTATAAGGCATATGCTGTTGGGTCAGGCCATGGATTTGCTACGACCGTAAGAGCCCCTGTGCCCCCCACATTGACAATATCAGTCTGGAGCGTCTGGTAATCACCGCTCGAAACAAGAGATGAAGCGCTCGAAAAACTTACGTTATAATTCGTGGTCGCAGAAAAATCTGATTCTATTTTAAGTCGCAATTGTATAACATCTGATTTGATGCGTTCGTCTCTCGCTTTCGTTTTCGCAACCAGAGTACTTGCGAAAATAATTCCGGCCAGTATACCAATCACTGCAATCGTCACGAGCAGTTCTATAAAACCAAATCCTTTTTGCCGATAGTGTCGCATAGATATCTGGTATGATACCACCGGTTTTAATTGACTCGCAATAAAAAGTCTGTCTCTACTCCAATCATCTCGAATCGTATCATCCAAATGCCGGGCCGCGGAAACACCACTAAATACCCGAAAGGTGTTTCATTCATCGGTAATCGGGTCACTTCAATACCGTTTTGTCCCGAGAAGGCATTTACGCTTCCGTCTCCATGCGCATTCCAAAAAAGGGAGTAGCCGCGCAATGCAAACATAATGTTATGCTGATTCACAAGATAATAATCCTCGCGAGGTGGCGCTGCCCCGCTCGTTCTACTTACTACTTCAAAGATAAGGCGTATCGGTTCGCCGAAAGAGATACTGTCTTTGCTGGGTTTTAACACAATTTCCCAGTCTCTAGATAGTTTACGCAAAGAGAAATCGAGCACATCCTCGGCATTTTCTGTTTCGGGAATGTTGAGGCTCGATGATAGCTGATAAAATACTCCCTTACTCGCTGTTTCAAAAAATATATTCCAAAGACCACTAGAAGGGAACGAAACTATACTTTCCCATACCTGTTTATTCTGTGATGACTGTGCGGGATGTACATGTATTAAATTCTGTTTCAAGTCAGATTGAATGAGATATACATGGATAGGTGAATTATGAATGCTCCGGTCAATTGGCGCCTCTTGTGCGGAGTTCTTTTCTTTTATCGTCCATTTCAAATGTACTGGTCGGTTAGCCTCTATCACCGGAGGTTCTGTTTCAAACTCGATACGAAGCTGCCCGATTGCTACTTCTCCATTGTGAAACTTGCCTGTGCGCATCGAGTGAAGGGGAGGTCCTAGAGGGGAATACCTTGGTGATTGGTTGACCGCCTGGAGCGCTCGCTGTTTTTTATAAGCGTTGTCCCTCACCACAGCGACTACTCCTATACTAAGAAGAGTGCCGACAAATAAAGTAGCAAGGAGGTAGTTCCTTTTCACAGATACTTTTAGTTTGAGCGCAAAGTATGTTCAGAAATCATGAAAGCCAGCGTACGCTGGCTTTCGGTGATATCCGCTTTATTCTCTCACATCATTTCACGTTGCTACACCTCGTTACTGGCAAAGGCCCGCCGTCTCTGCACCACACACAGTCCCCGCGTCCGCGTTCGCCACACAGCGAGAATTACCGGAACTATCTACACACCACGTGTTGTTTGAGGCCCCTCTCGTTCTCGCCCGGATTGCATACACACTCGCTCCGGTACACGCACCCATCGCTCCGTCTCCTGTACAGGCTGGCGCACCACCGTCACCCGAGTTCTGCAAGTCAACGTCCGCACTTAACGTGGAGAATGGTGTTGAGGCCATATTGATGTTATAGCTCGTCGTATATGTGGTCTCTGCCGCAGTACGGAACTGCGCCATATCAGCTTGGATGCGCGCGTTTGCAGCCCTTGTTCGTGCAGTATTCAACGCAACTAACACTATCCCTGCCAAGATGCCGATGATCGCGATGACCACCAAGAGTTCAATGAGCGTAAAACCTTTTGAGTATTTCCTCATAAGATGAGGTAAAGGAATTAATTGTAGAATTTAAGTTGCGAATTCGCAATTCAATACATCAGTCGACCTTTTCAAATATACGCATAAAGCGTTGAACGCTTCCCTTATTATAGCATACCTCATACCCGCTCATGGATTCGTGTTATCCACACCCATTCATACGTGTTCCGCATGGATGGAAATTTCCAATTTCAAAATCCAAATGTCAAATGGTTCGACTATGCTCACCATAAATAAATGTCAAAATCCCAATGCCTAATAACGAATTGAGTAGTATCATAGTGGGGTTTTGGGTTTGGCTTTGTCCACCGAAGCCCTCGCCTTGCCGAAGCCATGCGAAGCGCAGGTTGGCGAAGGTGGAGATTTTATTTGGAATTTGGATTTCCCGCGTAGCGGGCTATATCGCCTGCACAAACTGATAAATCGGCGCGATGATGCCTACCACAAATACTCCTACCATGATGCCGAGGACCACAATCACAATGGGAAGGATCAGCTCCACAAGATTATCCACAAGGTCATTCACCTCACGCTCGTAGAACCGCGCGGCCTGTGAGAGCGTGTAATCAAGCCTTCCTGACTGCTCGCCTACGTATATCATATGCGCGACCATCGGCGGAATTTCAGCGTGGCGGGCAAACACCGCGCTTATCGCGTTCCCGGATTTCACCTCCTCCATGGTCTCAAGCACAATCCCTTTATATACCTCGTTGCCCGCGACATCTGCGGCTACTTGCAGGGCCTGGGTAATGGGCACGCCGGCGGTGATAAGCGTCGCAAGGTTCTCCATGAGGCGGGCAAGCGAGAGCTTGGTAAAGAGATTCCCAAAGAGGGGCAGATCGAGACGGAACTTATCCCACCACTTTTTTCCCGTATCGGTCCGTACATACTGGATAAATACCGCAAGCGCGATAATAAGCCCCAGAAGAAACACCCACCACCACGAGGCAAGGAAATCTGCGCTTCCCACAATGATGCGGGTGGTAAGCGGAAGCTGCTGGCCACTCTCTTTAATAACTGCGGTAATCTGCGGTAATACATACACCACCATAATCGTGCCGATAATCACCAGCATAGCGAAGACGAATGAGGGGTACAGAAGGGCATTGCGCGCCTTTGAGCGCAGTGCATATTCACGGTCAATATGGTCGGCAAGATACGAAAGAGTTTCCTGGAGTTTCCCCGAGTACTCTGCGGAGCGGACAATACTCACAAAAAAGGTATTGAAGATTTCCGGGTGCCTCTCCATTGCCTTGGAGAGCGCGAGGCCGTCCGCCACATCATTCATGATCTCAAAAACGTGCTGTTGGAGATACTTGTTCTCGGATTGTGTGGAGAGCACCTTCAGAGCCTGCACGAGCGGCACTTTAGCGGTAATAAGCACCGCGAGCTGGCGGGTAAATATTACCTTGTCGCGATGCGGAATGTGTTCAAAAAATTTAATTTCTCTCGCGAGGACCGACGCGTCTTGGGTAGTGCCGATTTTAAGCACCATGTACTGCCTTTGCTGGAGTTCCCGGAGGGCGGCGTCCTGATTCGCGGCCTCTACAGAGCCCGATTCAACACTGCCCGCCGGAGTTCGCGCGGTAAAGTAGAAGAGCATCCCAGTGTTTCAATGTTGTGGTAAGCAAACAAAGTAACGACCTTGCATGTGAGCTTTTATTTCGTGTGTTTAAGCAGAAGCCGGAGTTCACGCGGATTTAATGAATAGATCTCGGCCTGCTCCTGCGCAATTTCACCTTTGCGTATGAGTTCCGCAAGAG
>CAYVXU010000022.1:15176-18670 GCA_964454705.1 uncultured Candidatus Saccharibacteria bacterium
TGATCATACCCTCATCGGCGCTCGTCTCAATCACCAAATCAACCTGATGTGTTTTATTTTCACGGATAAGGTTGCGCACGGCGGCATTTGCCACGAGCACCTCTGCGGCGGGGATAAGCCCTCCTGAAAGCCTCGGGATAAGCCGTTGGGAGACGATCCCGAGAAGCGTGTTCGCAAGCTGGGAACGGATCTGGCCCTGCTGGTCCGCCGGAAATGAGTCAATGACGCGGTCAATGGTCTGGGCGGCGGAGTTCGTATGGATGCTGGTGAAAATAAGGTGGCCGGTCTCGGCAGCAGTAACTGCCGTCGCCATGGTATCCGGATCGCGCATCTCGCCGATCATCACCACATCCGCATCCTCGCGGAACATAGACTTCAGCCCCCGCTGGAACTCGTAGGTATCATGCCCCACTTCGCGCTGGGAGATAAGACAGCGATCCTGAATAAACATATACTCCACAGGGTCCTCAATGGTAAGGATGTGTTCGTTGCGGGAATGGTTGATCTCATCAATGAGTGCGGCAAGCGTGGTTGATTTTCCATGACCGGTAGGGCCAGCGATGAGCACAAAGCCCTGGGTGGGCTGGGTGAAAGCGTGGAGCACCGGCGGGAGATTGAGTTCCTCAACCGTGCGGATCACGGTGGGGATGAGTCGCAGTGCCGCTGCGGCAGTCTCTTTTTGCCGGTAGACGTTTACGCGAAATCGCGCCTTGTCGCGGTACACGTAGGAGAAATCTGTCTCGTTATCTTTCTCAAAAATCGCCCGCTGCTGCTCGGTCATGAGCGCGTGCACAAGCGTCTGCGCCCGTTCCGGGGTCACAAGCTGGTAGGAGGTAAGGGGCACAAGGCTCCCGTCAACCCGCAAAGTGGGGTAGCGGCCTACCACTAAATGGAGATCGGAGGCGTTTTGCTTTGCGACCTCACGAAGGAGTTCCTCAAGCTCTTGATTGGCTAGTGTCATACGATAATAAGTCAAAAGTCAAAATGCAAAAGTCAAAAATAAAAAATCCCTCCTATTTTTGTTGTGCGAGCACTGCCTGCACTTTCGCCACAACTTCCGTGGGGGTGTAGTGAGCCTTGATAATATATTCTTTTGCGCCGAGCGCAAGACCTTTCTCTACATCCTCTTTCTGCCCCAGGTTGGTGAGGAGAATCACCGGGGTGCGCTCAAGCGAGCCCTTTTCCTTCATTTTCTGCAGCACCTCAAGTCCGTCCATTTTCGGCATCACAATATCGAGTAGTACGAGATCAAAATGCCCGCTTTCCATTTTCTGGAGCGCCTGCATGCCGTCTTCCGCGACTTCAATTCCCATCCCCTGCTCGGTGAGTTTTGCTGAATACATCTCAAGAAGAAACGGGTCATCTTCGACTATGAGAATGTGTGGCTTATTGGCGTCGGGCATATGCATCTATTTTACACTGTCTCTTCATTGATTTCCACTGTCTGCAATACCTCCTCGAGGCTTACTACGCCTGTGAGCGCTTTTATGACACCATCCTGGAACATAGTGACCATCCCCTGCCGCCGCGCCTCCTCTTTAATGCGCTCGTCGGTAGGGTCGGTAAGAATAATATGAGTGAGCTGGGGGGTTACCTCAAGCGCCTCAAATATGGCGATGCGTCCACGGGTGCCCTTATGCGCGCACCGCACACATCCCCGTGGCTCATAGAGGGTAAGCGGAGTTGCGACTTTCAGCTGTTTCAGCGCCACGGGCGGAAGCGAACGCAGCGCATTTTCGATGATCTCTTTGGTGCGCCCCTGGGCCAGCACTTTCTCCTTGCAGTCGACGCAGAGCTTCCGCACAAGCCGCTGCGCAATAGCGAGACGAAGCGCCGAGGGGATAAGGAATTTTTCTACTCCCATATCAATGAGACGCGGAATTACGCCGGTGGCATCGTTGGTATGAAGCGTGGAAAACACCATATGCCCGGTGAGCGCCGCGTGCACGGCGAGCTTTGCCGTCTCCTCATCGCGAATCTCCCCTACCATGATCACATCCGGGTCCTGCCGGAGAATATGCCGCAACCCTTCCGCAAACGTATAACTGATATCCGGCCTTATCTGCGACTGATTCACTCCCTCAATCTGATATTCTACCGGATCTTCAAGGCTCACGATATTTACCTTTTCCCGCGGGAGCTGGTGGAGAATAGCGTACAGCGTAGTGGATTTACCCGAGCCGGTGGGACCAGTGAGGAGCACCATGCCAAACGGCTGGTTCACTGCGTTCACCACGCGCTCCCTGGTATTGCCTTGTATGCCCAGATCATCAATATTCTTGATCGCTTGTCCGGGGTCGAGTACGCGCATCTCCACCTTTTCGCCGAGCGTCGTGGGAAATGTGGCAACTCGAAAATCAATTTCCCGGCTATTAATGGTAGCGTGGAATCTGCCGTCCTGCGGAATCCGGGATTCATCGATCTTTAAGTTAGAGAGAATCTTCGCCCGTGCAACCACCGCAGGATGCACATGCTTGGGCAGAAACAGGCTTGTGTAGAGCGTTCCGTCCACGCGAAAACGCACCCGCACCTGATCAAGCGTAGGCTCAATATGGATATCAGAGGCGCGCCCGTCGATCGCATGCTTGAGGATCACCGCGACCACTTTGGTGATAGGCGCCTCCGCGCTGATCTCTGCAATGTCCGGCTTTTTTGAGGGCTCCTCTTCTACCTTCACCTCCCCGCTTTCAATCTCCTCTTCGAGCTCCTGCAGCGCTGCCTCCACCTCGCCCTGAAAACTGCGGTACTGTTTGAAGAACTGGGAGAATACACTGGGGGTAATAACCGCGATTTTTACCTCAAGCCCTCCTCTTGCCGCGAGAAATTTTACCGCTTCACGCGCGCGTATATCCTCGGGGTGTACCATCCCTACGAGAAGTCCGTTTTGCTCCTTCGCGATGGGAAGCAGCTGGTAGTGTGCGGCTGCCTCTACGGGGATTTCCGCGAGCGCATCTTCGGGAAGACGGGTGATGCCATTGCCGCTCCAATAGGGTATGCGATGTAATTGGGCCTTTGCCGCGGCGATATCGTCTTCTGTAAGCAGCCCGCGGGAAAAGAGAACCTCTTCGGCATCGCGGTCGTTTGATGCCTCCCCTCGTATTGACTGCGCGATCTCGGGGTTGATTTTCTGCGCCGCGGTGAGAATATCAAGAAGTGTCTCTCGGGAAGGCATATTCGGCAGCATTATCTTGAGAAGTACGCATTGTTCTCATCATAAAATGTCCCACACACGCCCGGGATGAACACCTCTCCTTTATAGCGCGATTGAGGTGTTCATGGTGAACACCTCAATCGGGCACCTCCACGGGCATGAGAAAAACATTACGGAGCAATTTTGCTGAAAAGGTTGGCTTTCGGAGGAAACGAGCCGGCTTCAACGGGAGCTTCGGGCACTATCCGCAGACGCCTGAAAAGCTCTGAATCGAAGAAACGGGTAATGGTCTGGGGAATATCGGCAGGCGGCGGAGCGCTTGCAAGGGGCGATGGTGCGGGAG
>CAYVXU010000023.1:0-6522 GCA_964454705.1 uncultured Candidatus Saccharibacteria bacterium
GAGTTTTTCATTTTGAGATTTTGATATTTCATTTTGAGTTTTGAGATTTGATTTTTGATTTTCCCAAGTTACCAGCTGCTTTTGCGTACTCCCGGTATCTCCCCGCGATTTGCGAGTTCCCGGAAACAAATTCGGCACAAATCGAACTGTCGCATGTATCCGCGCTTGCGGCCGCATCGCACACAGCGCCGTACCAGACGGCTGGTAAATTTTGGTTTTTTTTGAGCCCGTGCGATAACTGATGTTTTTGCCATATCGAGCAATTACGTGAGAGAAGGTTGGAGAGGGAAGCCGAGCGCACGCAGGAGCGCGATGCCTTCCTTACGCGACCGGGCATTGGTGGTAATCGTCACCTCAATTCCAAAGGGTATACGGGTGTCTTCTAATGCCACTTCCGGAAACACTATATGCTCCCGAATACCGATGGAAAGATTGCCGGCATGGTCAAAAGAAGATTCTGGAATGCCCCTAAAATCGCGCATACGGGGGAGTACCACATGAATGAGGCGCTCAATAAAATCATACATCCGTTTGCCGCGCAGCGTACTCTGAAAGCCGATAATCATACCGGCTCGCGTCCCGAAGGAGGCTATGGATTTCCTTGCAGGGCGCGGCGCAGGGCGCTGACCAGTGATAGCTGCGAGCACACGTGAGACTGTTTCATGCATCTCTTTCCCAAGCTTGCCGGTGCCGGTATGCACTACTACTTTGGTAACGCGCGGCGCGCTCATAGTGTTGGTGTAGCCAAACTCGGGTTTGAGCATTTCAAGGACATGCCCTTCATGCGCCCTTTTGCCTTCTTTTGCAGATACCGCGTTCATACGAGTTCCTGATTGCATTTTTTACAGATGCGCACCTTGCGTTCGGCTTCGATGTTATACCCTACCCGTGTAGACTGGCCGCACTTCGGGCACAGGAGTTTTACATTCGACACGTGCAGTGGTGCGGGTATTTCTAAAATCTGGCCCTTTTCGCCGGTGCGCCGGGGCTTGCGGTGCCGCTTTCGCATGTTTGCGCCCTCCACTACCACAAGATGTTTCCGCGGAAACACCTCCATCACCTTCCCGGATTTTCCCCTGTCTTTTCCGCGCACCACAAAGACGGTATCATTTTTGAGTATCTTCATAGCACCTCTGGCGCCAAAGAAATAATTTTCATATACCCGCGGTCCCGCAGTTCTCGTGCCACCGGTCCAAAAATGCGCCCCCCGCGTGGTTCGGTACCGTCAAGTATTACTACCGCATTGTCATCAAAACGGATATAGGAACCGTCCGGACGCCGATAAGGCTGGCGCTGGCGCACTACTACCGCCCGAACTACCTCTTTCTTCTTTGTCACACGGCGGGGTTCGGCCACTTTTACCGAAGCGACAATCACGTCTCCCAGCCGGGCGTAACGGCGCCGCGTGCCGCCGAGCACCTTAATACACTGAAGCATTTTCGCTCCGGTATTATCAGCTACGTGTAATTGGGTTCTCGGTTGGATCATAACGGTATCATGGGAGTGGAAACCGGTGAAGCGATGTGAGATGATTCGACTTTTTGCACCACCACCCATCGCTTCTCTTTGCTCATGGGGCGATGCTCCTCTATGATTACTACCTCTCCTGTGTGATACGCATTATGTGCATCATGCGCTTTGTATTTTTTCGTCGTTTTAAAACGCTTCTTATATTTCGGATGTTCCTTCAGACGGGTCACTGCCACTACCACCGTTTTATTCATACGATCAGATACCACCACTCCTTTGAGGCGTTTTTTATAGGTACGGGTTGAGGGAAAAGTAGTCATAAAATCCTACACTACCATGTTATCGGATATTCCGCAACCGCGTGAGGAACCGCGCGATGTCTTTCCTTATAAGGGAAAACTCTGCAGAATTTGTAACTTTGCCAGACTGGCGGATAAAGCGAAGCTCCTGAAGCTTCATTCTCTTTTCCTCAACAAGCTTCATAATTGCAGGAGCCGACACATTGGTGAATTTCTCTTTTTTCATACGGTTTCTCTCACCACAAATTTTGTCTTTGCCGGAAGTTTGTGGGCGGCACGGCGCATTGCCTCTCGTGCAGTTTCCTCAGGGACCCCATCCATTTCAAAGAGAATTCTCCCCGGCTTTACCGGGGCGACAAAAAACTCCGGCGTTCCCTTTCCTCCGCCCATCGGCACCTCATTTCCTTTTCGGGTAATTGGCTTATCCGGAAATATGCGGATCCAAATCTTCCCGCCCCGCTGTACAAAGCGGGTCATGGCTCTGCGCGCTGATTCAATCTGGCGGGAGGAAATCCAGGCAATACTCTCTGATTTAAGACCATAGTTCCCAAAGGCAAGCGCAGTGCCCCGGGAAGCGATACCAGCGCTTCTCCGCCTCCCCTTCTGCCATTTTCGATGTTTTACTTTACGCGGTGCGAGCATATTCTATTGGCTCTTTTCATTGGATTCAGAAAAGAACTCTCCTTTATAGATCCATACCTTTACCCCCACGGTGCCGTATGAGGTTTTTGCCGTAGCCTCTCCGTAATCAACTGCCGCCCGGAGTGTCTGCAGCGGAATTTTTCCCTGGCTTGCCCATTCACTACGGGCAATCTCACTTCCGTCAAGCCTTCCTGAAAGCGCTATCCTTACTCCCTGTGCAATTCCCGTCTGCATCACTTTCTCCACCGTCTGCTTCAATACACGGCGAAAAGGAATGCGCCGTTCAAGATCTTCCGTGATCGTTTTCGCCACGAGCACCGCGTGCGTTTCGGGTCTGCGCACCTCTTCGATCTGAAGCTTTACCTCCCCCGGTCTCGTTTCCGTATTCTTGGTATCCCACGGCAGCGTCCGGCGAGCTTTCGTGAGCACCTTCTCAAGTTCCCTTCGGAGCTGTTCGATGCCTCCTCCTCCTCGGCCAATAATCATGCCGGGCCGGGCACTATGCACAATGATCCGAAGAATGCCGGGAGAGCGCTCAATTTCTACACGCTGTACTGCTGCTTTTTTCAGCCGCTCTTCGAGATGTGCCCGGATAGCAATATCCTCGCGCAAAAATCTGCGGTAGGCGCGTGGATGGAACCACTGTGACCGCCAGCGCTCTACATAGGGTATCCGAAATGCAATAGGATGTACTTTATGTCCCATAGCGGTTATACGCTTTTACGCTGAAAGAATCTTCGTGCGGGTATGCGGGCTTTTGCCTGACTTCGCGCAACACCCTCGCGCCCAGTGCCGCGACGTGTGGTGTGAGCGTGCCGGCGGTTTCTCTCTCTTTCGACATTCTCCTGTGCCTCTGTGGCCGCCACGGGGGCATGTGAATCCAATACTACAAGGATATGACTGGTGCGTTTGCCGATGGGGTTAGCCCTCCCGAATGCTTTGGGCCGGTATCGCTTGAGTACCGGGCCGCCGTCAACCTTTATTTCTCTTATAAATAAACCTTCTTTCGTGATTTTCATATTATGCTGCGCATTCGCGACTGCGCTTGCAAGCAGTTTTTCGATATGCACTGCACCTCCCTTCGTAAGTACGGCAAGCTGCTCACGGGCACGCGACACTTCCATACCACGGATAAGGTCGGCTATAAGCCTCATTTTACGAGGAGAAACACGCAGATACTTTCTTCGTGCGGTAATTTTCATATGCACAGCTGATTACGAGCCTGCTGGAGCGGGCGCTGCCTTTGCTTTCTGTTCAATTTCACGCTGAATTTTTCCTCCATGCCGTAGAAACTTCCGGGTAGGAGCAAATTCACCAAGCCGATGCCCCACCATATCTTCGGTAACAGATACCGCAACATGATCCCGTCCGTTATGTACGCCAAAGGTAAGCCCTACCATCTCGGGGCTTATCATGGAAGCACGCGCCCATGTTTTTATCACTGTCCTATCGCCGGGCCTAAGCTTCAACACTTTCTTCAAAAGTTTCTGGTCTATATACGGACCTTTTTTTGCTGATCGGCTCATACTACTTTAATTCAAAAATCAAAACTGAAGTGGCTCTCTGGGAGTTTTTCATTTTGATATTTGATTTTTACTTTTTCATTTACGGCGCCGCAGAATGAGGCGGTTCGACCACTTCTTTTTATTGCGGGTTTTCACGCCGAGCGCGGGCTTGCCCCACGGAGTTTTCGGATGCTTAAGACCGATCGGCTGACGCCCCTCTCCGCCGCCATGGGGATGATCTACCGGATTCATTGCCGAACCCCGTACATGCGGACGACGCCCCATGTGCCGTGATCGTCCTGCTTTTCCTATTTTTTCGAGACTGTGCTCCTGATTCGAAAGCGCCCCAAGCGAGGCAAACGCGTTTTCAGGAACCATACGTACTTCTTTAGAGGGAAGCTGCAGATGCGCGTATCCGCCTTCATGGGCCATAACCTGTATCGACGTACCTGCGGATCTTCCCAACTGCCCGCCCTTCCCGGGCAGAAGTTCAACATTATGCACAAAGAATCCTACCGGAATATTTTTTAGCGGCATACGGTTTCCGGCAGAAAGCGACGTCTTCTCGGCAATAAGCACCTCGTCCCCCTTCTTTAACTCCTGCGGAGCGAGCATATATCGTTTTTCTCCATCGCGGTAGGTAACAAGAGCAATAAAGGCGGTGCGGTTCGGATCGTACTCAATCGCTTCAACCCGCGCAGGAATGTTAAGCTTCTCCTGCCGAAAGTCAACAATCCGAAATCTCCTCTTGTGCCCGCCTCCGCGGTGCCGCACCGTAATCCGCCCCCGCGCTCCGCGTCCTGCGTGCCCGCCCATACCCATTACCAGCCGTTTTTCGGGCTTCTTTGCGTCAGTGCGCGCACTCACCGCAGTCATGCCCCGGCGTCCCGGGGTTGTCGGACGATAGATTTTCATCCCGTTGTAGTAATTGTCTCTCCTTCACGGACTTTTACAATCGCTTTTTTAAAACCCTTGCGGTACCCGACCTTGCCGCGCACCCTTCGCATGCGCCGGGGTATGCGCGTAACCGCCACGCGCTCCACGTGCACCCCGTAGCGTTCTTCTACTGCCTTTTTAATCTGAAACGCATTTGCTCGCTCCGCCACCCGGAATACGTAGTGCCGCATTGCTGCAAGATGAGTGGATTTTTCCGAAATATGCGGAGCAGAAAGTACCCACGCGTGTACGGACGACTGGCGTACCGTACGGGCAGCCGTTTGTCCTGGTTTCGTCTCTTTCTTCTCCGAAACCTGTGGCGCGGCCTCCTCCTCGACTTTGATGAATTTTTTTACCCGATCAAAAATCGCCATATGATTATCGGTGATAGCATTTCTGTGTCATCGCGAGCGATTCCTTTGAAAATATCACATAGGTATGGCGAAGTACGTCAATAATATTGAGGCTATCCCCCCGGATCGCGGTTGCATAGGGTAAATTACGCACTGCCCGAAGAAGATATTCATTCCCCTCGTGCACCAAAAGAAATGAGGCATTTTGCTTTTTCTTGCTCTCTCCCTTCGAGAACATTTCGTTGAGCTCGTGCAGAAAGGCTGCAAGCGCTTTGGTTTTGGGCGCTTCGATATTCCACTTTTCGAGTACATATACCTCGCGATCGCGGAGCTTCTGTGAGAGCGCCGCGCTAAGCGCCTGAAGTTTCATGCGCTTGTTGATCTTTTGCGCATAGTTGCGCTCCTTGGTCGGCCCGAAGGTGACGCCGCCGCCCACCCATAGCGGAGAGCGTATAGAGCCGTGACGCGCGCGGCCTGTTCCTTTCTGCCGCCACGGTTTAGCCCCGCCTCCGCGCACCTCACCCCTGCCCTTCGTATGCGCAATCGCGATACGCGCATTCGCCATCTGCGCTACTATCGCCTGATGCACGAGATCCGGCTTCCACCGCATACCAAAAAGTGCATCCTCCACCTCAACTGTGCTCAACGCTTCACCTTCTTTGGTATAGAGTGGCGCCTGGATCATGCCTCTATTCCTTTAATCTCGAGTAAGGTGCCGTAACGTCCCGGCACTGCGCCTTTGAGCGCAATCACATTTAGCTCTGGATCAATTTTTGCCACTGTGAGGTTGCGTGCAGTTGCGCGCACGCCGCCCATCCGCCCCGCCATACGCCTGCCCTTCGGCACCCGTTCAGGATAGGTAGCACCAATTGAACCGGGCTCACGGGCGCTGTGTTTCTGCCCATGGCTCGCCGGCCCCCCACGGAATCCATGCCGCTTCACTACCCCCTGAAAGCCCTTTGCCTTCGTGATACCGCTTACCTTTACCTTCTCTCCCTCGGTAAATGCCGTTACGTCAAGCTTTGCCCCTATCTGCGGCATCTGGCCATCGGTAATCCGATATTCCCGTAGATATGCAAATGCTCCCAGATCCTTGAGGTGCCCCGCGAGAGGTTTGGAGAGCTGTTTGCGGCTTCCATACCCCACTTGTGCAGCGGTGTACCCGTCCTTTTCTTTTGTTCGGTGTGCCGTCACCACTACCGGGCCGGCTTCAATAAGCGTGACAGGAATAACCTCTCCTTTTTCGTTAAATATCTGAGTCATACCGACTTTTTTGCCAAGCAAAAACTTCATAATGAAGCACGAGTAGATACAGAA
>CAYVXU010000023.1:6532-11122 GCA_964454705.1 uncultured Candidatus Saccharibacteria bacterium
AGAAATAAAACACCGGGGTGACCTGGTGCTGCGAGTCTGCCCGTTTTTAGTTCGGTTTAAGCGAAGCGAGGATGTATACCCACTTCGATGAGCATACGCTGTATTTGTAGCATACTAGATGCAGGCTGTCTAGAGTTCTTCTCCTTTGATTACCGCAAAAAGCGGAACGTCTCTACTACCGATTCCAGGGCTTCCCATACTTTTTTTTCGTCTACTGCGCGTACGGTGCCCGGTTCGTAATTCTCGATATTTGAGACAAAGACATTCGCATTTAACTCATAACAGCGGCTGTTGTGCGCAATATGATAAATGTGGGTGGTATGAAATGTGCCCGCGGCAGCTCCAGTGATCTCGGCATAATTAAATACATTCCCACCCGCCGTTCGTTTTTGAGTCATGAGAGAGGTGTGGGCGTGATCTTCCGCATACCGCTCACATTTCTGCGTGGTGACGCCTGTTTTACTTACTGCAATGGCAAGCGATGCCTGGGAGAGATTTGTGCCTGCGACATTCAATGGGTCAGGGATGGGTAAATCTCCTGTCTGCAGCTGAAATGAAATGATGGTTACGATCTTTTCGTGTTCTACCAAGTAAGACTGGTACGTAAGGAGACCACTATCAGAATCATACTTCGTAAGGTAGGAAGGGTGCTGAATCTCAAACCCATATTGATCGCTCTGATATGTATTTCGGTTGGAATCTGTACCTAAAGAAACGAGTGTACCAAGAATTTTTTCCGCAGTAGAAAAATGTACCGGACGCCGACTCGAGACAAATACATAGAAAAAACTATTTGCGTCCTTCTCAATATAATAACCAGGACCTTCAAACCCTATTGATTCACCTCCGCCGTACTGAACCTTGATGGCTCTCTTTCCATTGAGAGTGAAGTGTGTAAGCGTACCTCCTCCATCTAAGCCTTCTGGCTCAAGATAGTGTTTCCCTTTCAGCTGTAAAAATGGATCTCCTCCTTCGTTCTCCGAATTATTATGAACCTGAATTTCCATCGCTTGAGTCACGCGTTCCCTGTCAGTATTGTTTCGAAGATGCACATCCTTGCCCTCGTTATCACTCACCTCAAGTGTCCACGTAGGAGGATATTTTACTTCGTAGTGGTACGCAGTGCTCCTGTATACTTTCCAACCTGAAGTAAGATTAGACGAAGCAGACGGACACGGCGCGAATTCACATGCAGGAGGAATCCTGCCGACTGCGGATCCATCGGGGCAGAGCTTTGCATCAAGCGTGCAGGCGCCTTCGGGTGAGGGGGTCACGGTCGCCTTGCCGGGAAGAGTGCGCAAATACGCATATACACCACCTACGATAAGAAGGGCGAGCGCAACCACCGAGGAGCTGATCGCGAAAAAAGTTCTGTTACTAAATGTCATGAAAAAATAAAGGGCGGAAAGCCCTTTATTTTGTTACATCTTTACCTCAATATCGACGCCCGCGGGAAGATTTAGATTCATAAGGGCGTCAATTGTTTTTTGCGTGGGGTTGACGATATCGATAAGCCGCTTGTGCACCCTCATTTCGTACTGCTCCCGGGAGTTCTTGTGCACAAAAGTGGAGCGGTTCACGGTGAACTTGTGGATTTCGGTGGGAAGAGGAATTGGCCCGATTACCTCCGCGCCCTGACGTTTTGCCGTTTCAATAATCTGCCGGGCGCTTGAGTCAATCACCTTGTGATCGTACGCCTTGATCCGAATGCGGATGTGCTGCCGTGTTTCAACTTCAGTTTGCTGTCTCATCCCGTTAGCGTGCTAAGCGTTATTGCGTAATCTTCGTTACTACTCCTGCACCGACCGTATGCCCACCCTCACGGATCGCGAAACGCTGTTTCTCTTCGAGCGCAACAGGAGCAAGGAGCTTTACCTTCACGTTTACGGTGTCTCCCGGCATTACCATCTCGGTGCCTTCGGGAAGAGTCACCTCGCCCGTTACATCGGTAGTACGAATGTAGAACTGTGGTTTGTAGCCCGTGAAAAATGGGGTGTGGCGCCCGCCCTCTTCCTTGGTAAGAATGTATACCTCAGCATCGAACTCCGTGTGAGGGGTAACCGAGCCGGGCTTTGCGATTACCTGCCCGCGTTCTACATCTTCTTTTTTAAGTCCGCGAAGGAGAATACCGGCATTATCGCCTGCAAGCGCCTCGTCGAGCGATTTATTGAACATCTCAATCCCCGTAATTACCGTCTTCTGGGTGGGGCGGATACCAATCACCTCAACCTCTTCGTTAATCTTCGCCTTTCCCCGCTCCACGCGTCCGGTTACCACTGTACCGCGGCCTTCAATGGAGAAGACGTCCTCCACCGGCATAAGAAAAGACTTTTCAGTGTCACGTACAGGATCGGGAATTTTTTCGTCGAGGGCTTTTGCGAGCTCCATAATTGGTTTTGCGGCCTCGTCATCTGTCGACTTTGCCTCGAGCGCTTTGAGAGCTGAACCGCGAATGATCACCGATTCATCTCCGGGAAACTCGTATTTATTGAGCAGTTCGCGTATCTCCGCCTCCACGAGGTCAAGGAGTTCCGGATCCTGCACCTGGTCCACCTTATTGATAAATACAATGACGGCGGGTACGCCAACCTGCCGCGCAAGGAGAATATGTTCGCGTGTCTGCGGCATGGGCCCGTCGGTGGCGGCCACCACGAGAATTGCGCCGTCCATCTGTGCCGCCCCGGTAATCATGTTCTTGATGTAGTCGGCGTGCCCCGGTGCGTCAATGTGCGCATAGTGGCGCTTCTCGGTTTCATATTCAGAGTGGTGGAGCGCAATAGTGATACCGCGCTGCCGCTCTTCGGGTGCATTGTCGATTTCATCAACCTTCTCAAGCTTTACTCTGTTTCCCGCAAGATTCAGCACATGCAAAATGGCTGCCGTAAGCGTGGTTTTACCATGGTCAACATGTCCGATGGTGCCGACGTTGAGATGGGGTTTTGTGCGCTCAAATTTTTCTGCCATAGTTTTAAGATTCTCTCCGCGCGCCTCTCGACAAACAAGAAGGCGGCGAATAAAAAAATCGCTGGTTAATGCTGCATGGATAAATTATTTTGCTAAACGATAGATTCATTGTAGAGGGAAGAAGCAGGTGATGTCAACACATTTGCCCGGTTTTAGCGTGCTTTTACGAGTATTCATCCTTCTACTACTTCTTTCGCCACATTGGACGGCACCTCCGCGTAGTGCGAAAACTCCATAGTGAACGTCGCGCGCCCCTGCGTCATTGAACGAAGCTGGGTTGCGTAGCCGAACATGTGCGCGAGCGGAACCTTCGCATGCACCACTTTGAGCTGTGCGCGTTCTCCTGTTTCTTCAATCTGCCCCCGCCGTGCATTGAGGTCCCCCGTCACCTCTCCGATAAACACATCCGGGGTAACCACCTCAATTTTCATTATAGGTTCAAGGAGTACGAGCCGCGCACGGCGTGCCGCCTCCTGTAATGCGATAGAGCCAGCGATCTTAAATGCGGCTTCTGAAGAGTCCACTTCGTGGTAACTCCCATCGTAGATGGTAACCTGCAGATCCACGAGCGGATATCCCGCAAGCACCCCGCGTTCCATCGCCTCCTTCACACCCTTCTCCACGGGGGGAATATACTCTTGCGGAACTACCCCTCCTTTAATTGCATTGATAAATTCAAAACCCTTCCCCGCCTCAGCAGGCTCTACCCGCAGCCATACATGGCCGTACTGGCCGCGGCCACCGGACTGTCGAATGTACTTCCCTTCGGCTTCGGCGGTCTGTTTGATGGTTTCACGGTAGGCAACCTGCGGCCTCCCCACATTTGCTTCCACCTTAAATTCACGCATCATCCGGTCTACAATAATCTCAAGATGCAGCTCTCCCATACCCGAGATGATGGTCTCTCCTGTTTCGTAATCCGATTTTACCCGGAAGGTGGGGTCCTCCTCGGAAAGGCGCTTGAGCGCAAGCCCCATTTTTTCTTGATCCGCTTTGGTTTTAGGCTCAATACGCACCCCGATTACCGGTTCAGGGAAGACAATCTGCTCAAGAATAATCGGCTTTTCAATATCGCATAACGTGTCGCCGGTAGTAGTATTCTTGAGCCCCACCGCCGCTCCAATACCTCCCGCAAAAATCTCTTCTACCTCCTCCCGATGATTGGCATGCATTCGTAAAATCCTTCCGATGCGCTCCTTGGAGTTCTTGCTGGTGTTCGCGATATAGGAACCTTTCTTGAGTGACCCGGAATAGACACGGAAATAGGTGAGTGATCCTACAAACGGGTCGGTAGCAATCTTAAAGGCAAGCGCAGCAAAAGGCGCATCGTTTCGAGCCGGCCGTTCGATTTCTTCTCCTGTGCCCGGATCAGTACCTTTCACCGGCGGCAGATCTGCGGGGCTTGGGAGGTAATCCACGACTCCGTCAAGCATAAGCTGTACCCCTTTATTCTTGAGTGCGGACCCGCAGAATACCGGGATAAGCGCTCCTGTAATGGTCGCTTTGCGCAGAGTGGCACGCAGCGTTTCTTCATCAATTTCTTTTCCGTCGAGGTACTGCCGGGTAAGCTCGTCATCGGTTTCGACAATTTTTTCCACGAGCGCCGCCCGCGCCTTTGCCGCGGCG
>CAYVXU010000023.1:11132-18465 GCA_964454705.1 uncultured Candidatus Saccharibacteria bacterium
ACTTCGCTCTCCACGAGCCGTTCGCCATGCTCACCTTCAAAGCGAATTGCCTTGAGACGCAGAAGATCAACCACGCCCTCAAACGAGCTCTCAATGCCGATCGGAAGCTGCACGGGGACTGCGCTTGTGTTCAAACGCTCCACAATGGACTGATAACTGCGTTCAAAACTCGCTCCGAGCCGGTCGAGTTTATTGATAAAACAAATACGGGGTACGTGATATTTATCTGCCTGCCGCCATACTGTTTCGGATTGGGGCTCTACGCCGGCAACTCCGTCAAAAACCACTACCCCTCCGTCGAGCACCCTTAGCGAGCGCTCAACTTCTACGGTAAAGTCTACGTGACCGGGAGTATCGATAATATTGATGCGGTGCTCAAATGATTTTTTTGCTGCCTCATCGCTCATTTCCGCACTCCGGCGGTAGGTTGGAGTCCAGAAGCAGGTGGTAGCGGCTGACGTGATGGTAATACCGCGCTCACGCTCCTGCTCCATCCAGTCCATTACCGCCTCCCCTTCATGCACCTCGCCGATCTTATGGGAAATACCGGTATAAAAAAGGATCCGTTCGCTGACGGTGGTTTTACCGGCGTCAATGTGCGCAATAATACCGATATCACGTATGCGCTCGATTGGATATTCTTCCTGTGCCATAAATAAAAAAATCTTGTACTGTCATTATAATGATACTCTGTTTTCTTACCAAGAAAAATGAGTACATTTTGCACACTTTCCTCACCAGGAAAAGTGTGCAAAAGCCCTGTTTGCTTCGGCCATACGGTGCGTATCCTGCTTTTTTTTGACCGCCGCTCCCTCGTTTTTTGTCGCGAGCATTATTTCCTCCGCAAGTTTCTCGGCCATTGGTTTCCCTTTCTTTGATTTCGCGGCGGCAATGAGCCAGCGCATGGCAAGGGTAAGACGCCGTTCCCCCCGCACCTCGCGCGGCACCTGATAGGTAGCCCCTCCAATCCTGCGAGATTTTACCTCAAGGATGGGGGAGACATTCTTGATCGCTTCCTCGAACACCGCTGTTACATCTTCTGCCTTCGCAATCTGCTTCACCTTCTCAAGCGCGTCATAGACAATGGTGCGTGCCACTGATTTCTTGCCGCTCTGCATCACGTGGTTGATGAGTTTTTCTACGTTGACGTTTCCGTAGCGAAGATCAGGTTCGAGTGTACGCTGGTAATTTCGTTTACGCCGCATAACCGTAGTGCTCGCTTATTTCGGTCTCTTGGCGCCGTATTTGGAGCGCTGCTGCCTGCGACCTTCAACCCCTGACGCATCGAGAATTCCCCGGACGATATGATACCGCACCCCCGGAAGATCCTTTACGCGGCCACCCCGCACAAGCACCACCGCGTGCTCCTGAAGGTTATGCCCAATGCCCGGAATGTAGGCAGTCACCTCCATTCCGTTGGTAAGCCGCACCCGCGCCACTTTCCGTAGCGCGGAGTTTGGCTTCTTGGGTGTGGTGGTTTTTACCTGTAAGCATACTCCGCGTTTAAACGGCGAGGGATACATCACCGGCCGGTTCTTTAATACATTAAATCCCCGCTGGGTTGCGGGTGATTTTGACTTCACGTATGCGCGCTTTCGCGGCCGCTTGATAAGCTGTTGAATGGTGGGCATTTAAATAAAATCAGCGCAAGGCGCTAATCGAGATGAGTGTAATATAAATCATACTGTGTAGTCAAGAAAAATGCGTAGCTAAAACCGTAGAAACACGTCCAGAGTGGTGCCGGTAAAGAGCCGGAAGGAAAAGTTGAGCGGTGTGTGGATCAGAATGTTCGAAAGGTAAAATACTACAAAAAACACAAGAAAAAAGCCGTAGATTTCGAGCATTTCGTAGTACCGCAGATACCGAAATGGCAGAAACGCGTAGATAACCTTTGACCCGTCAAGCGGCGGGATCGGAAGGAGATTCAGAATGGCGAGCGCAAGATTCACGAGCACCACAAGCCCAAACGCCGTCGCAAGACCCTGCGCATAGGGAGCATCGGATACCGCGAGCGCACGATACGAAAGACCAAAGAGAAGGGCGAGGAGAATATTTGAAAAAGGTCCCGCAATCCCCACAAGTGCCGGCCCCCACTGCTGGTTACGCAGGTTGTAGGGATTATAGGGAACAGGTTTTGCATATCCAAAAGGCACGCCCGCGACAAAATAAAAGAGGGCTGGCAGCAGTATTGATCCAAACGGGTCAATGTGCAGGAGAGGATTGAGCGTAAGCCGTCCGCTATAGCGCGCCGTAGGATCTCCAAGGGCATTCGCCGCAAGACCATGAGAGACCTCGTGAATCACCACCGACATCACGAGAATTGCGATATAGACGATGAGAAGTTGCATAAAACAAAAAAAACCTGTAAAGTGGGGAATAATTTGTTAATGAATGACCACTATGGCACGACGCTGTGAAAATTGTGGAAAGAAATCGGTAATGGCGGTAACGAGAAAATTGCTTCGCGGTAAGTATAATCCCACGAGCAAAACACGTAAATACCCGAACCTCCAGTGGTTCACTACCGTAAGCGGCAAACGGATCAAGGTGTGCACGCAGTGTTTGCGCACCCTTACCATGCGCGAACCGGTGGCAGCGGGAAAGTAAGTGAAGGTAGAGACTTTCACCACAACAAGCGTACTCTTAGGTATAATGGTATAGCAGTACGCATGCATGACCCCGTATCAGATTTTCGGAGTGTAGTATAATGGTAGTACGCATGCATGGGGTGCATGTAGCCCGGGTTCGATTCCCGGCACTCCGACAAAAATGTAATTGCGAAAATTGATACGGGGTAAAAACGCATACAATACCCCATACCGGGCTTCGCTCTTACATAACTATCTTACCATGGATACTCCTGCGCTGCAGGTAGAAAATCTTGTAAAAAAATATGGAGAGAAAACCGCGGTGGACGGCGTTTCTTTTGCCGTGAATCGGGGGGAGTTCTTTGGTTTTCTGGGCCCCAACGGCGCGGGCAAAACCTCAACCATCAGCGCGATTACGGGCGTCGCTACGTTCCAGGGCGGTACTATTAAAGTATTCGGACACGATGTGGTGGCTGATTATCGCGAGGCGCGGCGGAAGATCGGTGTTTCCCCGCAGGAATTTAACATGGATTTCTTCGCTACTCCACGCGCGATCCTTGATTTCGTGGGCGGATATTTCGGGATGCGCAAAGAAGAGCGGAGACGCCGGATGGAGCATATCTTCAAAGAGCTGGGGCTTGAATCGTTTGCGGATGTCCAATTCCGTGCGCTCTCGGGGGGATACAAGCGCCGGGTAGCGCTTGCGCGTGCGATGATCCATGATCCGGATCTGCTCATTCTCGATGAACCAACTGCTGGAGTCGACGTGGAGCTGCGGCATGACCTGTGGCGCATCCTCACTGATCTCAATACACAGGGTAAGACTATTTTCCTTACCACCCATTACCTCGAGGAAGCGCAGCGGCTCTGCAACCGTATCGGCATCATCTTCAATGGAAAAATCGTGGCACTGGAGTCAAAGGAAGAACTTATAAAAGAGGGTAAATCAATAGAAGATCACTATCTGCACTACGCCCGCGAACAACGAGCGGTAGACGCGCAGAGATAGTGTGCGTGAGACAGGCATTCAAGAAAGTATCCATATGAATTACATTGGGCTTTACACGTTTATCCGGCAGGAGGTGAGCCGTTTTTTCCGGGTAGGGATCCAGACGCTCCTTACTCCGTGGATCTCGGCGCTTCTGTATATTTTGATTTTCGGGCAAATTGTAGGGCGCCGCATTGGCTCTATTGCAGAGGTAAATTACATTGATTTTGTCGTCCCGGGGCTTTTGATGATGAACATTATGATGGCAGCGTTTTCCCAGACCTCTTCCTCGCTCTATTTTCAGCGGTTTCTGCGCCATATTGAAGAGATTCTTACCGCACCTCTTTCGTATCTCGAGATCATTATAGGATACCTCATAGGCGGTGTGCTGCGCGGCCTTACGGTGGGGCTTGGCGTGTATCTCATCGCGCTCCTCTTCACCGTAACCTCAATCGACCGCGCAGGGTTATTTGTGTTTTATGTAATCTCGGTATCGCTTATCTTCTCTCTTGCCGGGCTCCTTGTGGGGCTTTGGGCAAATGGATTTGAACAGCTTTCTGTTCCTCCCACCTTCATTATCACCCCTCTTAGCTTTTTGGGCGGGCTTTTCAACTCACTCAACATGCTCCCGGAGCGCTTCCACATCCTCATGAAAGTAAACCCCTTCTTCTACTTTGTGGACGGATTGCGCTATGCGATGATCGGAGTAAGCGAATCTGACCGCCGGCTCGGTATATACCTTATCATATTGCTCATCGTTACCCTCGGGTATCTCGTGTGGTCGCTCTTTAAGAGCGGTTACCGAATTAGGACATAATCTATGACCCTCGCGGGCCTTCTCTTTTTTCTCCTGCAGACCGGCAGCGGCCTTTTTATTATCCGATTTCTCGATCCGGAGAAACGCTTTCCGGTGGGGCTACGATGGGTAATCAGCGCTTCAAGCGGCCTCCTCGTCTCCGGCTACGCAGTGCTCGCTATGGCGCTTGCCGTACATTCACTCCCAGCCGGAATTGCGATAACCGCGTTCGTATACGTATGCGGATTTGCTGTCTTTTTTTGGTACCAGAAGACAAAGCAAGGATGGAAAAGACCCGCTTTTTCTGTTTCGGGAAGTACGCTCGTTTCCCTGCACGGCATTGTTGTGCTTGCCTGTATTGCGATAATACTTGCGCTCGAGGCAGTCGCGGTCCTGCCTGAAACACTCTTTGTGCAATCCACGCTCATCGGATGGGGAGACATTGCTCTGCACCTCGGTATTATCGAGCACCTTGCGACCGTTGAGCCTTTTAGGGTTACTCACCCCTATCTTGCTGGACACACGCTCACCTATCCATTTATCGGAAACTTCCTCTCGTCCATATACCGCGCGCTTGGAATGTCGGTGCTCCCCGCGTATCACCTTCCGGTATTTGTATTCGGCGCCTCTTCGGTGCTCCTCATCTATTACTGGATGCGCATTATGAGCGGCGCGCGCAGGCGCGCCGCATTTCTTGTGATCCTCGTGCTCTTTGGCGCGGGGCTTGGGTGGTGGTGGCTTGGCGAAGATCTCTCGCTCGCGTATGAACGAGGCGGATGGAGTGAGGCAAGATACACACTCCAAACTCCTCCGCACGAATATACTCACCTCGATAACCGCACGGGTGGAAAACCCGCCGGGTTTGATGCGCCTCATAATATAGTATGGATTGTCCCCGCGGTCTCCTTTCTCGCACATCAGCGCTCCTTTCCGCTCGGTATCACAGTGGGAATAACCCTGCTTCTTGGGATGCATGCGTACCTCTTGCGCCCGCACTTCTGGCGCTATGGCGTACTCGCCGGGCTTTTACCTCTCGCCCATGGCCATACCTTTATTGCGATGGCAATTCTCTTTGCCGGCCTTCTTATCACCCATCCGCAGTGGTGGAAATCCTTTTTTTCTTTTGGCGCGGTCACCCTGCTTGTCGCGGCCCCTGCGCTCGCGTATCTGCGCAGCGGCGTAACGGATGATTCGGCGGTGCGCTTATGGTGGGGATGGATGACATGTGTGCATACCCCGCCCGATTGGTTTACATGCTCTGCTCCGGCCCCACCCGGCTCTGATACCTCTGCGGTATGGTTCTGGCTCAAAAATTTCGGCGGGGTTTTCATCGCATGGGGCGTGATACTCCTCCTCTCCTTCAAACGGAAAAAAATGGACGAGGCATTCCCTTCCATTCGCCTCTCGCTCGCCTCAATACTTCTTTTCCTCCTTCCTAACCTCTTTCTCTTTCAGGCATGGGAGTTTGATAACAATAAGATCCTCTTTTGGTGGTGGATTGTTGCAATAGGGCTTATCGGAACATACCTTGCACAGATTTCCCGCATGCGCATTCGTTATGCCGCCGCAGCGCTCCTTGCGCTTATCGCCCTCCCCGCGGGTGCTGTGGATGTGTACGCGCGGCTCGCGAACTACCGCACGCAGCATTATACATACGTAGGGGAAGCGGAGATTGAGGCGGCAACGTGGATCCGTGAGCATCTTGCGCCTGATGCACGCCTCATCGCGGGTACCGATGCAAACAACTTTGTGCCGATGCTTACGGGGCGTGCCGTGGCGCTCGGCTTTGAGGGGTGGCTGTGGACAGAGGGAGCGGATTACCTTCCCCAGCGTCGTGCGGTAGAAGCACTGCGCACGGGCGATACCGCGCCTGCATGCGCGCGCGGCCTGCGGTATGTAGTTGCCGACGCCGGGTTCTACAAAAGTTTCCCAGTGGAGAAAGCGACGCTCGAAAAGAGCGGCTCGCGTATATGGTCGCAGGAAACTCCCTACGGAATTCGCGAGCTATACGAACTCTCGTGCACTACCGCTTCGGGCGCGTAAATGCCCGTGACAAAATCGTTCTGTATGGTACGATAGTTTCTTACTCTTCTATTCGCTATGGAGAAAGAGCAGGTATTCAGTGAGCACAAACTTGTTTTTATTGATCTTGAAACCACAGGCACTTCCCCATGGAAACATGAGATTATTGAGATTGCGTATCTTATTGTAAATCAAAAGGACCTCGCGATTGAGGAGGAGTATACCGCAAAGACCAAACCACTCCACATAGAAACCGCCGATAAAGAGGCGATTGATCTTGTGGGGTATAACGAAGAGGAGTGGAAAGACGCCTTGCCGCTCGAGGAGCCTCTCAGTAAGCTTGCCCAATCGGGAAAACACGGTATTGCGGTAGGGCAGGTGATCCACTTCGATCTTATGTTCCTTCAGAAAGCCTACGAAGATATGAATGAACCGTATCCTTTTATCTACCATTACCTCGATACCGTTGGCCTTGCCTATATGAAACTGCGCGATAATCCTCCGGAAAGTTTCAGTCTCGGATCACTGATGCGCCGTTTCGATATACCGCCGCGCACACGAGCACACCGGGCAATGGATGATATTAGAGCCACGTACGAACTCTTTAAACGTATTGTAGAAAAGTAAACTCTTGATCGGGATTTTTCTCAACGCGAGCCAGCAATAATTATTGAAAAGAAAAAACCCGATTTTCTCGGGTGTTTTCTTGTGGCTTCGGGGGTACGAGACGCGTTTTCGCGATATTCCAGGTGGGTTCCCGCATGTACTGCGCCCGGACGAACCAGCGCACACCACAGATGTAAGGATCCCCTGTAGAATGATTTGACCGAAAACCGTGTCGATTATCCTGAAGCCGCTTTCAGTATAGCACCTCCCCACGGCCGGTCAACCCCCTGTACTGGTTCACATGATATCCTACGCCCGGTTCTTTGAATCTGG
>CAYVXU010000024.1:0-4576 GCA_964454705.1 uncultured Candidatus Saccharibacteria bacterium
GAGGAGGTGTGGGGCTTGGTGACGAGAATCGTGAAAGGGGTGGTGGGGTGGGACGCGCAGGTGAGGCAGAGGGAGCGGCAGGACGCGGTTGAAGCCGTGACTGTTCAAGATCGCTCTGCATTGTGCGCAGGCGAAGATTAGTAAGCTTGTTTCCGGGGTCTGTGGGCTGAGGATTTGCCATGGCGAGGATATCTATGGCTGGGGCCGCGTGGAGGAGAGGGAACGCGGGGTTCAAGCGCCTGTTCAAGTATAAGGTTGATGCGCCCCTGTGTATCTATTTCCTTTACCTTCACAGGAATCACATCACCGACCTTTAAATAATCTTCAACTCGTTCGACATGATAAGGAGCAAGGGCAGAGACATGCACAAGCCCCTGCTGGCCGGGCAAAATTTCCACAAATGCGCCAAAGGCCATAATCTTCACCACCTTTCCCTGAAATACCTCTCCTGCTACCACCTCCCGTGTAATATTTTTAACCCACTCTACCGCTTTGCGCGAGGCCTCTTCGTTTTTGGAGGTGATGAATACCTGCCCGCTGTCTTCGATATCAATATCTACCCCCGTTTCCTCGATAATGGCATGAATCATCTTCCCTCCCGGCCCGATCACATCCTTAATTTTATCAGGATTGATGTGGAGCGTCACTACGCGCGGCGCATAAGGAGAAAGCTCGAGTCGGGGCTCTGGAATCGCCTGCCGCATAGGCTCCAGTATCTGAAGCCGCGCCTCCTTTGCCTGCAGTAACGCTTCGTACAGTATTTCCGGCGTGATTCCTTCTATCTTAACATCCATTTGAATTGCCGTCACTCCCTCGCTCGTTCCCGCTACTTTGAGGTCCATGTCACCGTGGTGATCTTCAGGCCCCTGAATATCGGTGAGGATTTTGTAGTGCTCGTGGTCGCGCATCATAAGCCCTATAGCAATGCCGGCAGCGGGTCGGCTGATAGGCACCCCGCCGTCCATAAGCGCAAGGGAAGAGCCGCACACAGACGCCATTGAACTCGAACCGTTTGAAGAGAGAATTTCCGAGACAATGCGGATGGTGTACGGAAATACCTCTTTGGGCGGAATCAGCGGTTCAAGCGCCTTTTCCGCGAGCGCTCCATGCCCGATTTCACGGCGCTTGGGGCTTCCAAGCCGCCCCACCTCTCCGGTAGAAAAAGGAGGAAAGTTGTAGTGGTGGATATAGCGCTTCGTGCCCACAATTTCCATACCCTCCAAACTCTGTTCTGCGCCCGGGGCGCCGAGCGTGAGCACCGAGAGCGCTTGGGTTTGCCCCCGTGCAAAAAGCCCGGACCCGTGGGTACGGGGAAGCACGCCCACTTCTGAATGAATGGTGCGCAGCTCTTTGCACCCGCGCCCATCCGGCCGCTTCTCATGATCGATAATGTTGTTGTGCACAATGCGGTTTACCTCTTCCTCAAAGAAGTGAAACGCCTCTTTTACGCGCTCCCCCCCAAAGCGCTGCGCCACATAGTCGCCTAACTCTCGTTTGAGCGCATTCGCGCTTTCCATATGGTCATAGTGAGGCTGGTAAATAGCCTCCTCAAGACGGGTTCCCAGGAATGCAGCGAGATCCCGCTCGAATGCAGAGTCGGGTGAGATGAGCGGTACTTCAATTTTCTTCTTTCCCACCGCGCGGCCAATCTCCTCCTGAAATTCGATAACAGCCTTTATTTCCCTCTGCGCCTCACGGGCAAGATCGCGAATCGCCTCTTCGCTCACCTCGTTTGCTTTCGTCTCAATCATGTTGATGAAACCAGCAGTGCCCGAGAAGATAATATCAATTGCATGCGCGTCCCGCTCCGTATAGATTGGGTTGAATACTACCTTTCCATCCGCATCTTTCCCGAGGCGGATCGCACCCAGGGGCCCCTTCCAGGGGATGTCAGAGATGGTAAGCGCGGTGGATGCCGCGATAAGCCCCACCACATCAGGATCATTCTCCTCGTCAAAGGAGAGCACGGTTACTACAATGTGGATTTCGTTAAAAAGCCGCTGGTCGAAGAGCGGGCGCAAGGCATGGTCCATAAGCCTGCCCGCGAGAATCGCTTCATCGGTGGGCCTGCCTTCACGCTTGATCCACCGGCTTCCTTTGATGCGGCCTGCCGCATAAAGCTTCTCGTCATAATCGACCGTGAGCGGGAAGTAATCGATACCATCGCGCGGTTCGCGGCCCATCACCACTGTGGCGAGCGCCACCGTGTCACCATAGCGGGCAGTTACCGATGCGTTTGTTTGCTGCGCAAATTTCGCGGTATCAATGGTAAGCGTTTTTCCTCCGAATGTGCAAGAAAATGTAGTAGGTGATTGCATAATGTATGTGCCCTCACCCGCAGATGCTAGATTGGAAAGGAGATTCCTTTCGAAAATCTATATATCTGGGGGCGAGGAGGTGTAATTAGTATTATGAAAGCGGCACAGATTGATGGGGGCGGGAGCGGGTATTGGTGCGGGAGCGAATTAAAAAGCGCGGACTCTCACAAAGGTCCATAAAGTCATCGGCGATCTCTTTGAGTTTCGAGGAAGTGCTTTTCCCGAACGCGACCACCTCTACCTGCTTACCTTGATTCTTCAAGTATTCAATGAGCGGAATATAGTCACCGTCGCCCGAAGCGATAATGACCACATCGAGCGAGGGGGCAAGGCGTACCGCATCAATAGAAAGCCCCACGTCCCAATCTGCTTTCTTGAGGCCGCCGTAGAATACCTGCAGATCCTTCACTTTTATTTCAATTCCAAGATGGGTGAGCGCTTCGAAAAACGGCCGCTCTTCGCCGGTTTCCGTGCGCACCACGTATGCGATCGCGCGCACGAGCTTTCGCCCGGCAACCGACCGCGCGAGCACCTCTTTAAAGCTCACCCGTGCCTGGAATAAGTTCTTTGCGGAGTGGTAGAGATTCGCAACATCCAAGAGGATTCCCACCCGCTGTTCCTTGTGTTTAATAACGCTCATTTCTTCAGTCCGAGTTTTTTCACTACCTTATTATGCTGTTTCTCGTCTTCGCGCGCGAGGTAATCGAGAAGGCGCTTTCGCTTCGCCACCATCTTCAGAAGCCCTCTTCGGGAGTGATTATCTTTGGGGTGGGTTTTGAGATGCTTGGTGAGCCGGGAAATCTCTTCGGTAAAAAGAGCGATCTGCACCTGGGCCGAACCGGTGTCGCCCTCCCGCGTTTTAAACTTCTCTATAATTTTTGATTTGTCTTTTGTTTTGAGCATACCTGAAAATGGTCTTGCTGGTTACATCCTTATTATCTTATCACATCACACAAACTCTGCAACCAGCCAAAAAAGAGTAGGAAAGGCGAATAATGAAAACCCCTTGAAAGGGGCATTATTAGTATAGAAGAAAGTTTTCTATTCGTCAATACATACTCACTTCTTGAATTCAAAGTTAAAAGTGCAAAGTGAAAAGTTATGGTAGCCGCTTCACGAGGTTTCTTATAGACTTTTGAATTTAACACTAAAAGCTAAAAGCTATCTTGTCCCCCCACTAGGAATCGAACCCAGATCAACTGGTTAAGAGCCAGCTGCTTTACCATTAAGCTATGGGGGGTTGGTTCACCTCGCAAAACCTAGGCGAGAGTTTCCAGGTCCACTGGAGTGGACTGATTGGAACAAAATTTCCTCTGAGATTAAATACTGGGAGTAAAATACTATGATTCCTTATCGTATAGTCTATCTGACGATTTCCTAAAGTGTGGCGGAACTTCTTTTTCATCATCTTCTGCAAACAACTCTTTTTGTATGACTTCTCTGATATCCGGGTAGTTTACAATCTTATCAGCTTCGTTCCAACAAACCGCTTTTGCACTCCGTGTATCTCCTGCTCTCAAATAAGAAACCAATGTTCGTAGGCAAGAAACACCTCGTCCATTGTTCTTTTCTTGTTGTAGCGTATCAAGTTTGTCGGCGAGTTCTTGAAAAGGAATTCGCTCCTTCTGTAGTTCTTTTTCCATAGAATAGCAATGACGTATTGGTTATTGTTAATTGGTGCCCGGGGCCGGATTTGAACCGGCACGAGCTTTCGCTCACGACATTTTAAGTGTCGCGTGTCTGCCTGATTCCACCACCCGGGCAAACTTTCTGTAAGCTAACAAGCCAAAAGCTGAAAGCTATAAGCTGTTGCGGAGGCCTGGGCGGGAATCGAACCCGCGTATAAGAGTTTTGCAGACTCTTGCCTTACCACTTGGCTACCAGGCCCTATTAATAAGCTTCACCACTTACTTGCCCGCCATAGCTTTAGCGAAGGCGGGCCACCGCAAAACATCATCCACCATGATATCCATTTCGGTAGCGATCCGCAACCCGCATTCTCTGCCCTGCGCAACCGACTTTACCTCTGCTTTGTTTTGCTGGAGTCCTTCCACTACTCCTGTGCCCGCAACTTTTTCCTGCCGTACAATTTCCACTCTCATTCCCACTTTTATGGTTCCTGTATTTACTCTTCCTCCCACTATCGCGAGGCCTTTTTTCCCGTGAAACGACGCGAGAATCTCAACTTCTCCGTGCTCCTCTTTTCGCTCCGGAACGGTAGCGACTCCAGCTACTCCTTTTTCAAGCGACTCAAGTAC
>CAYVXU010000024.1:4586-8783 GCA_964454705.1 uncultured Candidatus Saccharibacteria bacterium
CTTCGTAGATAATGTGAGAGGAATAAAGCGGTATATTTGACTGTATAATTCTCGATTGAATTGCTTCAGGTATCTTTACGCGGAAACATACAAGAATCGCTCCGGTATTCTCCGCATGCTGGATATCAGCAACCCCCACTGGCCCGGTGTTTTCCTCAACAATCTCAAGCACTGCATGAGGAATTGCAAGCTTCATCACCGCATCGCGGAGCGCTTCGAGAGATCCCTGTACATCTGCCTTGAGAATTAGCGGTACAAGCCTTGTATCCGGAGGAAGCTCGCGTTTGACGCGCCGCAAGATTCCCTCTTGGAGCGTCTTTGATTTTACGACCTCCTTTGCCGCCTGTTCGGATCGGGCGAGCGCCTCTTCAGAAGTCTTTCCCGCAAAAAAACGCTCGCCTACCTGCGGCACTTCTGCAAGTCCAAAGAGTATCACGGGCGTACTTGGCTCCGCGTGCTCAGTCTGTGCTCCCTGAAAATCTTCAATCACCTTTACCTTGCTCGCGGTGCGACCCACGCTCACATACTCGCCCGTGTGCAGCGATCCGTCGCGGATGAGAAAGGTGCCGGTCGCGCCTCTGCGCGGATCAACAGAGGATTCAACCACCACTCCCTGTGCGTGCTCTTCCGGATGCGCCTCAAGGCGTTCTACTTCTGCAACGAGGAGAATCATCTCAAGCAGTTCTTTCACTCCCGCGCCGGTCTTTGCGGAGATTGGGATAAGCGGAACCTTCCCGCCAAACTCCTCAATCTCTACACCGTGTTCGGCAAGGGCTTTTTTCACTGCCTCCGGTTTTATGGCCTGCTTGTCCATTTTATTGAGTGCAACAATATACGGAATACCCGCGAGTTTGACGTGCTTCAACGCTTCCTCCGTCTGGGGCTGTACTCCGGAATCAGCAGCTACCACAAGGACCGCGATATCCGCTGCCGCAGAGCCGCGTGAGCGAATCGCGGAAAATGCCTCGTGACCAGGGGTATCAATAAAAGTGATTACCTTTTCTTCGTGAGTCGCCTGATACGCCCCGATATGCTGGGTAATACCCCCCGCTTCTTTTGCAACTACATTCGCCTTGCGGATGTAATCGAGAAGCGTGGTCTTGCCGTGGTCTACGTGGCCCATAATAACGACGATGGGCGGACGAGTAGTAGTTGCGCTGTGCGTTGCTTTAGTCATTGTTTACGTTTGCGTGTTCTCTTTTTTACTCCTGTCGCCTGCACAATCGCCTCCTCTTCTTCGCTGGTAAGCTGGTACACAGACTCTCCCTTTACGATCGGTTTTGCGTAGAGGCGCGCCCCTTCACGTGAATAGAGGCTGGTGAGCACCACGCCGTTGTTCGCGCTATCAAGGAATGCCGCGCTAAAACTCTGGTTGCTTCCGGTGTCCTGAAAGGGGTTGTAGCGGATCACGCTATATTTCTGTATAGCTTGGTCGGCGATTACGCGGGTTTCACGCGCGAATTGGTCGGCGTCTTCTACTTTCGCATCAATCGCACGAATCCGCTTTACACATTCAGCAAGCGTTTCCTCAAGATCTTTCGCATCGCTTCCCTCAAAAAATACCCGGAGGCGCCGCGACATTCTGAAGTTCCACACGAAAAGCAGTACGGTTGCCGCGAAGAAGAGAATCAAGAGCAAGCCCCCCGTTACCAGAAGTGTTTGGGGATCGTATCCGGCAATGAAGGCGCGCAATGAACTCATCATAAAAAAGAGAAAATCCAAGGATAGGTTCCTTGTTTCAATACACCCTTCGACTTCTCTCGACTTTACTCGAGATACATCGCTCAGGGTCGCTGGTTTTGACACCAGCGATAAGCGATTGAAGTGTTCCGATTGTACCGTTTAAGCCTTGAAAATGCAAATAAAACACGCCCTCAAAAAGAAAGAGCTAGCATTACTACGATACTAGCTCTTCTGAATTGGTTACTTCTCCTGTAATCGAGCGCCTTCTTCTTTGCCCCTCTCGGTGAGGGTGTAGACGCGATTTATCGTATCGGGGCCTGTGCAGGAGTAGTCGGAGTGCCAGTGCGAAATTTCGTATTCGCCCACGACCATATAACCATGGTCGAAGAGCTCCTGAACGCACTCGGGATGCCGCACACGCCAGCTCTCGATGTCGAACCGGCCATCCCAATTGAACGTCGGGCTCGGGATGACATAGAAAGTGCCTCTTTGTTCGCCGATGCAGCTGAATGCGCCGGAGCGGCGTGAGCTGAGGTAACCGAGCAGAATCCGAGCGTTTTCCGACAACGGACCCGGCTGGCGAATCCAGATGACATGGTCGCCCACAGGAACCTTGCCGCCGGCGACCAGCTCAGCCGCGCGCCACGTGCCATCACTTGAATCGTACTTGTCGTCCATGCGGATGATAGTGCCAGGAGGCAGTCGAACTCCCTCGATTGCCGTCCCGCTTCGCGGGTGAGTATAAAGTTCCACTTCTTTCTCCTTTCTCTGTAAATGCACTCTCCGTTTTTTCAGTTACGTCTTTTCAGGGTTTTCGAGCGGAATGAGCTTTGGATTCACAACTTCCTTCATGTCACGTAGGTCGTCGACAATCATCATGGACGGCTCTTTTGCGCCAGGGAGCATCTCGAGGACGGTTGGTACGCGCTGGACACACCCCTTACCATCTTCGCCCGGCAGCCAGAACCCTGCTCGGTCTCCACCAGTGTCGGCGCAATTCCACCCCAGACACCCGACTACCGTGAGAGGTTTCTCGCGATAGACGACTGCGCCGTCTGGAACGACGAATTCCTTCCGCTCGCGCTCCTTTTGCGCTTCGTTCAATTCCTTGCTTGAGAAGAATCCTGCGCGCGGGCCCGGACTGTAAAGAGTGATCGGATCACCGATGAAAATCGGATTGCGGCACCACGCACATCGAATCGCCATCTTAGCGATACAGTCGAGACAGTAGTCCGCTGAGCCGTTCTTGTTCTTCGGCATCTTCATAGTGATGGTGCATCCGAATACTGAAACCGAGCCACAACGTTTCGTGCGATGGCCGCACTTCGCGGCTGTGTACCGAAACGGGCTTAGTGCGTGTAATCGCAGAAACAGATTCCCGATACGCATGTGCTCTCCTTTCTTTGTAAACGAGCTTTTCGGCTAGAAATGTAGCATTGCTTTAGCGGGATGTCAAAAGAAGGCTAATCAACACATGTTCGATGTTTTTCTTCTTTAAGAAAGAAAACTTCCTTTATCCATCTGTAAAATCCCAACTGGTGGAGACGATGTCCGGAAGTTAGAACCGAAAAAGTGGCTTAACTTCAAGACTCTTGATAAGAGTATACAGGAACTGAGGGTAATGTATAAAGCGCATCCCGAATGGTTTGAGGTACCAAAGCCTAAATCAACCAAAGGAAAGAATGAAGCGGATTACTCATTCTAAGCTAAAATGCGCCTGTAGTAGCTTCACGGCCAGCCTGGAGGGACTAGTTCCGGAGCTTGCGGCGAGCCTCGCGCATAATCTTTTCTCGACCCTCACTGGGAGCGATCTTCCTCGCAGCTGCTGTAAGAGCATCTTTTGCCTCTTGCTTAGTTGTTTCAGCAACCTGATTTTGCAACTGCTTAACAGCATAATTGAATTCGTACTTCTCTTTGAAGTTTATTAGATTGCGATCTGGCTTGCCAATATTTTTCTTATTATCTGCCATATTAGTTAAAATACTTTCATTTAATGATCGACCTCAAACCTTGTGGATAAATCCACTTGATTAGGTTTATATAAGGTATTATACTTTAGGTATGGATACAAAGTCAACAATAGGTATAGGGAAACCATCAAAAAAACAAGCCGAGATACTTGGATTCATTGCCGATTTCCGTAAAAAGAAAGGATACGCCCCTTCTCTCGCAGAAATAGCGGAGTATTTTGATATTTCTGTGCCGACTGTCCATCAGCATATTCATTATTTGCGCCAAAAAAATTTGCTCACAAGCGAAAAAGGGAAACGACGTTCGATTCAAACTTTTAATGATAAAAAGAGCGGCGTCGTGGAAATCCCGCTCATGGGCCTAATCGCCGCTGGCGGGCCGATTGAGGCGATTCGAGACCCGCGTCCGGTGGATATACCAAAGAGCATGCTCTCGTCCGGAGCGAATTACTACGCGCTCAAGGTCGCGGGGACAAGCATGATAGAGGATGGCATCTTTGATGGTGATATTATTATTGTACGCGAGCAGCAAACCGTTGATGAT
>CAYVXU010000024.1:8793-11844 GCA_964454705.1 uncultured Candidatus Saccharibacteria bacterium
GTTGATGATGGAGATAAAGCAGTCGTCTATTTGCCGGATAAGGACGCAGTGACTTTGAAAAGAATTTACCGCGACAAGAACCGAATCAAGCTAGTCCCCGCGAATAAGAGCATGAAGCCTTTTTATGAAACTAATGTCGAGATACAAGGCAAAGTCGCGGGCGTTATTAGAAAAGAACAATAAAAACATGAGCATCCAAACTTTCATTAGGTCGAAACCGAATCTTTTCACGGAAATGAATACTCGCGCGAAAGAGAAGGCGGCGACCGGGAGCAGCGACACGAAGCGCAAGTTCTCGGTCATATCGCTTTTCTCGGGTTGCGGCGGCATGGATTTGGGCTTCGTCGGCGGCTTTGAGTTTCTCGGAAAGAAATACTCCCGTTTGCCGTTTGAAATCACTTGGGCGAACGATCTCAATGAGGCCGCTTGCCGCTCTTATGAGCAAAACATCGGGCCGCACATCGTGCGGGGCGACATATGGAAAGCGATGGAGACGATGCCGGAAACCGCCGACATCGTGATAGGCGGTTTCCCTTGCCAAGATATTTCCGTCAACGGTAAGGGCGCTGGCGTTTTCGGCAAGCGCAGCGGCTTGTATAGGGCTATGGTCGAGATCGTCGCGAAAACGCAGCCAAAGATTTTCGCCGCGGAGAACGTAAAAGGGCTTTTGATGCGGCATAACGCCGAGTCGCTAAAGCGCGTGCTTGCTGATTTTAGGAGTCTCGGCTATGACGTGTCGTACGCGCTCTATAATACCGCCGACTACGGCGTCCCGCAGACGCGCGAGCGCGTCGTCATCATCGGTACGCGCCCGGATATCGGAAAATTTACGCCCCCTGCCGCTACGCACTCGAAAGAGCAACACGTGTCCGCGAAAGAAGCCATCAACGACTTGGCGAAGCTGCCCGAAAAGCCGGAGTTCAATCATGTGTGGAGCAGGGCGAGCAAGAGCGCCGAGCAAGGCAATAGGAAGCTCATCGCGAGCCGGCCCGGCTATACTATACGAGCCGAGTGTCACGGTAATATCCAATTCCACTATGAACTCCCGCGACGCATTTCGATGCGTGAGGCGGCTCGCTTCCAATCATTCCCAGATACGTTCCTTTTCGACTCTGGGATTCGAGAGACAGAGCGTCAAGTTGGCAATGCCATGGCCCCGGTGTTCGCGTGGCATCTCGCTCGCGCCGTACAGAAAACTTTGCAAGATAAATCCTAGCACTAATGCCGCTCGAAAGCCCGCCATACGGGGCGGGCTTTTAGTTGCTCGCGCAACGTGATAGGCTCAAATTGCCGATGGCAATGGCTATCATTACCCAAAAGAATTTTGAACAGACACTGGACGCGGCATGCGCGAAGCTGACAGAGGAGGCAAGAACGAAGCCGTTTCAATCCTCAAAGCAATTCGAGGATCGCGTCCGACAGGTGCTCGAGGAGATACTCGGCTCAAAGGCCGTTATTGATTTTGACCCGCATCCGCAAGCCTTCCCTGACATCGCGGTAGGCGAGTTCGGCGTAGAGGTAAAGTTCACTACGAACGACACGTGGCGGAGCGTCGCAAACAGCGTGCTTGAAACGAACCGCGTCCACAACGTGAAGAAGGTTTATCTCCTGTTCGGAAAAATGGGAGGAACGCCGGAAGCGAAGTGGGGCGAGTACGAGAAGTGTGTTATGCACGTTCGTACCTCTCACGTCCCGCGATTTGAAGTCGAGCTGTACCCAAAGCACTCGCTGTTTGAGAAGATGGGAGTCGCGTATGACGCGTTTCGCGATTCAACGATGGAAAAGAAAATACAGTACATCCGCGCGTATGCTCGCGGCAGGCTCAAGAAGGGCGAGCGCTTGTGGTGGCTCGAAGATACGCCGGACGAGCCCGGCCATACGCTGCCGATACAGGCGCGACTTTATACGAAACTTCCGATGGATGAGAAAACGCGCCTTCGCGCGGAAGCGGTCTTGCTTTGCCCGCAAATCGTGCAGTCCGGCAGGTCGCGGGACAAGTACGATGACGCTGTGCTTTATCTCCTCACGTATCATGGCGTGCTGTGCCATCAAGCGCGAGACTTGTTCTCGGCGGGAAGCGTAGCAAACCCCGAAAACGACGACGAGGGCGGTATATACATTGAGCGGGCGCTAAAGCTTCTTGAGCCTGAAATGCTCGCGGCGGCTGAGCAGTTAGAGGACGCCGTATTCGTTGAGTATTGGGGCAAATCGGTGCCGCGCGAGAAGCGCATAGCGGAGTGGTTGAAGAAAGCGGATTCGCTCGCTCACGACTGGACTCCGTCAAAGAGCCTTTTCTTGGAGTATCAGCGCTCACGAAAGAAGCGCTAATCTTTAATCTTGTGCGCTCAATGCTCGCATAATCGCGTCAAGCGCTTTTTGCGGGCGCTTGCGAACATCGTGTTCCCACACTCGCACTACTTTCCATCTAATTTTCCTAAGCTTTCTGTTCACGACTTTATCCCGCTCCATATTGCGCCTGATCTTCGGCAGCCAATATGAGCGAGACAGGTTTGTTTGTCCTTTTTTATACCTATGTCCGTGCCAAAATGAGCCGTCAACAAACACGGCTACTTTGTTTGACACGAACGCCATGTCCGGCTTGCCCGGCAGCTTGTTGTAGTGGAGCCGATATCGATAGCCCCTCGGGTACAACGCCGCGCTCGCGAGCTTGCGGAGCGCGAGTTCCGGCTTCGTATTTTTCGAGCGAATGAGCGACATAACCTCGCTACGTTTTACCTTTGAAAACACATCAGCCATACGGTTCTAACTTGGACATCTGGCGGCGGGGGTGGGATTCGAACCCACGATACCCTTGCGGGTATACCGCATTTCGAGTGCGGCCCGTTCAGCCGGGCTCCGGCACCCCGCCGTTTTTTATTATCAGCAACACTTCATTCGCAATATACACTATCAAATTGCGCACTTAGGGTAAATAGGAAAGGCGCTGCAGAAGTATGCAGCGCCTGCGAAAGAACTATTCTTTTTCGGGCCTGACCTTTTTCCGCATTACGCCTTCTGCTCGAGAAAGCATAAGCGTCACTTCCCGTGATC
>CAYVXU010000024.1:11854-16427 GCA_964454705.1 uncultured Candidatus Saccharibacteria bacterium
TAGATGTACTAGCTGTTCCTCTATTTTTACGAGATTGAAATAGCCGCTCGCTTTGTTTCCGCGAATGCGGCATCGTACGCAGAGAAACAAGGTGTATATGTTCGTCTGCCACACATACTCACCGCACTCCCGGCATGCATAACGGAATGTTTCCTTCCACCCTCCCTGCCGCAGGATATGCTTCACCTCTTGCATCCCGAGCCTCTCAATGCCTACCATCACCATCCCTCCTCTCATGGGAAAAGGCCCTCTACGGTAGTCTCTATAATAGCGCGTGTTGTTCCAAAGTGAAAAGAGCTCCCTAAGCGAAAAGAAAGCAATTGTGTGAGAGAGGAGGACTTTGAGCGTACTACGCGGAGTTTCGCTCTAGCGGGGCGGCTGATAGCACAATTCAAGATATGGCACCGTACCCGAGGTAGCCTTGAAGTCGTAGTTAGTGAATTCCGGAAAATTATCTCCCGTAGGCTCCACAGAGCCGTCTCCCGCCCAAAATCTGAAACTGGTTTTTCTGCCCGGTACGATATTGCCTGGGTTCGCAAGCGCTAAGTTCGTCCATCGTTGTTGACCAAATGTGATGGAAGATAAGGGGTAGGAAGCAGCGAAAGGCCCTTCAGGATTTTTGCTCCAGTCGTTGCATGAGAATGCACCAGCGGGCGCAGTGGGATAGTAGTGCACCAAGAGATCAAAGTTATCTTTCTGGGCGAGTACGAGCTGAAGGTTGATTCCTAGCCGTGCTTTGGTAACCACAGCTCCGCGTGGGAGGGTATTGGTGTTGAAGCGGAGCAATCCTGTAAAGACATGCCATAGCCCATTACCTCCTTTAGAACGGGTAATTTCATCAGTGCCATGGGTACTGGTAAAGTCTGTGCAACTCGTGATGTCTTTATATGACACAGAGGAAAAACCACCCGCTTCCGCATCATCTTCTGATGAAGCGATCGGAATTGATACATATGTCTCACCGGCTGCGCAGGCGAGAGGAGCAGGAAGGGGTTGCGGACGCACCTGGAAGGTAAACGAGGTGTTGCGGGTAAGGCCTCCGCTCGTCCCCGTAACTACAATAGTGTAGGTGCCTACAGGCGTGAGAGTGGTCGGGGAAACAGTCAATGTCGATGTACACTGGGAGGCACTGCACGTAACGGACGAGAAGCGTGAATGGGCAAGGTGAGGCACCCCACTTACCCGGAAAGAAGGAGCGCGCGGTGTTCCTGCAATAAATGTCGCGGTAATTGAATTACTTACGCTGGATTGCTGGATCGCCGATACGGTTCGCGCGCTAAATAAAAGGAAATCAAATCCGGAGGGGGAGGGAGTGGGTGACGCAGCAGTCGGAGCAGTATATGTGACCGTAATGAAATCCACCACTGTTTGATTCAACGCATTTTTTGCAGTCACTACAATTCCGTTTGAACCCGGCGCGAGGGGTATAGTAGCGTGCCAAATAGTGCCGGTAAGCGTTGTACTCCCCGTTGGGGGCGTGCGATACGCGTTCGCCCACGTGACCGAGGTAATATCACTGCTTACCACACCTGCGAGGGTAATCGAATTCCTGTTGGTAGTGTAGGTATCTGCTGCGGTGGGGAGGGTAATACTCACTGATGAAGGTGCGGTAGGAGAGGGAGAAGAGGAGGGACTCGATGGGGCGACGAGCGCGGTAGCGCTTGCCACGTTTGAGAATGCACTGCTCGTACCGCCGCGTACCGCACGCACCCGGTAGTAATACGTTTTTCCCGGTTCAGTAGTGGTATCGGTGTAGGTAGTGACATTCGCTCCTACCGTTGCAAGAGGACTCCAGCCGTACCTGGCTGATGTGGAGCTGCGGCCGATCGCAAAAAAGGCCTCTTTGGGGTTGTTGTCAGTCCACCGGAGCGCGAGATGGCCATTCTCTGGATTATGAGTAACCGTGAGATTTGAGGGAGCCTGGAAGAGTGAAACCGCGGTAAGCAATGTTTCGCCCACAGGAGAGAGCAAAAGCACGGCAAGCGCAAGAAACGCAAGCAGTGCGAGAGACGCGATAAATGTTTGCTTAGACATACCCATGCGTATTCAAGTAAAGATGTATACTCTATTTTATCACATTGCGGGGAGCGCCGAAAGGATAAAACTGCTTCGAGTTTTCAAAGATCAAAGAGAGGTGTATACAATTAAAACAGTCCTGCTTGTGCAGGACTGTTTCCTATGGGTGGAAGTTATACCAAGTTTTTCCAATACGCAGTGAAATCATTACCTTTTGTAAAACCTAATTGTAGGTAGCGATTTTCGAGTTCCTTGTTGCCAGAGGGGGCGTACACAAGAACTTGGGAGTGCTCTTTTGTTTTTAAAATTTCTGCCGCCTTCGCATATAGTTTTTGTGCTGCGTCTTCACTTTGAACTGCAAAGCGATAAAGCCAGGCTGATCTGCCATCTTCAAATAAAGTAACTGTCCCGATAATCTTTTCGTCTTCCTCTGCAACTAAAATCGCATCAGGCTTTTGATCAACCAACCTTTGTAGCCGCTCCGCGCTATCTCTCGTCTCATCAAATTGTCCGCCATACAAATCGCCCTGTCTGTAGAGCGCTTCAATTTGGGGATAATCAGTGGGATTATAGCTTCTTATAAGCATCTGTCAGTTATATGATATCCAGCGCCGTTTACTGCCTTAATATCTATAAGCGAACCTTCTGATCGTTGGCTGCCTGCCCTCCGAAGCTTTCATTGACCTTCGTAGCTTTAGCGAAGTAGGTAGCGAAGGAGGGAAACAAGTTTATCGGAGAATTGAAGGCAATGTTTGGCGGTATACTGAGTAATAGTTAAGAAATCATAAAAGGTGGACTGGAAAGAAACCCGGCATCCCCCGGTAGGGGAAAGGTTTGACTCGTTTTACTTTTGAAATAATGTAGCCGTATTTCGTTTTGAGATTCCATCCTTCTTGCTTGATAATTTCTCGTGATGCTAAATGAAGGTTTGTATCTCTGTAGAACGCTTTTTCGTCGGCATATCGCTTCACGTCTTGCAAAAATGCCTTTCCTATAATAACGCCTGTTGGAAGATTACGAAAGCCAAACATTTTCACGACATCTTCTTTTGTATCTTTTGCCACCGCATATATATAGAACCATCCTCGATACGAAGCATTTTTTGTTCGCACCTCTATCTTCTTTTTTCCGGAAGCAAGAAGTTCTGCCCATGGTTGACTCATTGCAAGAGCTTTCATAAAAATTCCATTGGCTCACATTTCATTGGTGGACCCACGGGGAGTCGAACCCCGGACTCCTCGATGCCATCGAGGTGTTTTACCACTATACTATGGGCCCTCCTATTCTATAAGTTCTTTTGCCCGTTCGAGAGCGCGCGACGGGACAAGAACATCTGCGCCGAAATTATCACCCAAATCCCCGCCAAATTCAACTCCACTGTTTGCGATGATACTGATGATACCACGTTCCGCAAGAAGGTTTTTGATAAGCCGCGCTTCGGTAATTGAAGAGAAGCGTTTTAAAAACACAAATTCAGCCATGGGTATATGTTACCACGGGCACGGACCCGTGCGCTCTTCATCTCCCCGCGTGATGGTATCATCATCGCTCGGCCGGTATTGATAACAGACCCCCACGTAATTCGTTTTAGTGTCAGTTACAGAGGAGTCAACATTTTCGAGGCGTACTACCAGTATATACTCCGCTCCCGTCTGCGAAATGTAGTTGTAGGTAAGATTATCACCATTGCTTCCGCCTGCCCATCCGTTTGGCGCAGCTGTTACCGCAGTGTTACGCGGGTCAGAGGGTATAACAGCGGTGACGGTACTTAAAGGGTGGGGGCCGGTCGGGTCCTGTGCCGCGGTAGGATTGTCACGGATCCATTCTGTTTGCGCCCAACTCAAAGCAGGGTTTCCTCCGAGCGATGAGCACCACTGTGTGTTAGGAGAAGGTAAGTTTGGCCCTGCGGCACCAAGCTGACAATCTCGTGAAATAGGATATCGTCCGTGGGTGACGCGATACGCCTCTAAGAGCGTCATAATACTCCGTACATCCTGCTTGCGAATTGCATCACGCGCTCTTGTACGCGTCGTGTTGAGCGCCACGAGCACTATCCCGGCGAGAATTCCAATAACCGCGATCACCACCAATACTTCCACTATCGAGAATCCTCTCTGGTACGCGTGTTTCATGAGATCTGCCAAACGAGATAGACGATAATCAAGTAGGCGACACCTGCGCTCATGTAAAATATACTTCTCCCTATATCATACACATCTCGTTTTCGGATGAGGTGGGCGGTCGTGGTAATGATTACCGGAATGAGGAATATGATAAGGAGCGGGAATGCTTTTGAGAGGCTTGCATCAATGGCGATGTATGCAATATCGGGGAATGAGTAGAGAGGGATACCAATGAGCAATAGCGTAACTATCCCTCCGGTGATGAGAGGAACCAGCGAAAGCAAAAGAAGTTTCCGAGAGGGCATAGGGAGACTCTAATCTTGGAGTATCTTTATGACTTCGCTCGAACTTACTTTATCAAAAATTCCTAACTTTCGAAAGCCTGCCGCCAGCCGCCGCAAAGTGGCGGCCTGCCTCGCCGAAAAAACTTTTTT
>CAYVXU010000024.1:16437-17033 GCA_964454705.1 uncultured Candidatus Saccharibacteria bacterium
CCCTGTGAATAAAATACCTGTTGCTCTTTTTCTTTATATTTGCTATCATTTGAATATCCATTCAAGTATGAAAAAGAGCAACCTCAAAAAAGAACTGGAGAATAAAGACGCAATTCATGCTTGTGCGCGAGAATTTAATATGGTTGGCGATCCAACTCGGCTAAAAATCTGCTATCTCCTATGCCGCCACAAAGAGCTTTCAGTGGGAGATATTGCCGAAGTTGTCGGAGTTTCCATCTCCGCCGTTTCTCATACGCTCCGAAAGCTCCAAAAAGCGGATATGGTTGAAAGCCGCCGCGAATTCCGCACTGTTTATTACAAACTTAAAAAATCACCAGTCGTCGAGGTGATAAAAAACAGAATCAATCACTATGAAAACATTTGACCTAATTATTATCGGTGGCGGCGCTGGGGCATTCGCGGCGGCAATCAGAGCTAACGAGCTTGGAGCAAAAACTGCGCTCGTAAATGCGGGGCTTCCACCTGGCGGCACGTGTGTCAATGTGGGGCGTGTTCCTTCCAAAACGCTTCTCTATGCAGGGGAGATTTTGCATCATGCCAAACATCTTGGTGTTGCTGGTGTAGAACTTGAAGTG
>CAYVXU010000024.1:17043-17761 GCA_964454705.1 uncultured Candidatus Saccharibacteria bacterium
TTTGATTTCAAAAAAGTTGTACAAGACGAACTCTCGCTTGTTGAAAAATTACGCCAAGAAAAATATGAAAAGGTACTGAAAAATTTGGAGCATGTAACGGCGATTGAGGGAAGGGCAAAATTTGTCTCTAAAAATGAGATAGAAGTAAATGGTGAAGAATTGAGTGCGGAAAAATTTATTATCGCCGCAGGCTCAACCGCCTATGTTCCGCCGATTGAGGGCATTCTCGAAACTGGATTTGTAACTCACATTGAAGCATTACGCCTTGAAAAACAACCGAAAGAATTGATTGTGGTTGGCGCAGGCCCGCTTGGTTTGGAATTTGCCCAAATGTTCGCGCGCTTTGGCACCAAAGTGACTATTTTACAACGCGGCGATTCAATTTTTCCGCACTCCGAGAAAGCACTCACAGATCGCCTCACAGAAATTCTTACAAGAGAAGGAATCACTATCAAAACCAATGTTGAGGTTAAGAGCGCACGAAAGAAAAATGGCAAGAAAACAATTTCGTATCTCGTAAATGGGAAAACAGATGAGGTATCCGGCGATGAGATACTTTTGGCGGCAGGCAAAACGCCAAACACGCAAGGACTTGCACTTGATATTGTCGGTGTTGAAATAAACAAACAGCAAGCGGTTGTCGTCAATCAGTATTTTCAAACATCCAACCCGAAAATTTTTGCCGTCGGCGATATTACCAACGGCCCCTTGCGACTTG
>CAYVXU010000025.1:0-16121 GCA_964454705.1 uncultured Candidatus Saccharibacteria bacterium
TTCTTCGAGCTCGAAGAACTCGCGCTTCAGAAATCCAAACATCCCTGCTATGAGGTTACCCGGAAACTGGTCCACTTCGGTATTGAAATCCCGTACATTCCCGTTGTAGAAGCGTCGCGATGCCTGAATCTTGTTTTCCGTATCGGCAAGTTCGCGCTGAAGTTCCGCAAAGTTTTCTGATGCGCGCAATTCAGGGTAATCTTCCGCAACTGCGATAAGGCTCTTGAGGGCGCCGGTAAGGATATTCTCTGCCTCCCCTCTCTCTTTCGCGCTCGTTGCTCCCATTGCCCGTGATCGCGCCTCGGCAACACGGGTAAAGAGCGTGTTTTCATGTGAGGCGTATGCCTTCACGGTTTCTACAAGATTAGGAATAAGATCATATCGGCGCTTTAACTGCACCTCGATATCCGACCACGCCTCATCCACCCGGAAGCGCATCTTTACAAATTTATTGTAAAGCGCAACTACCCATAAGATAAGGATCACGAGCACAATAACCGGAATAAGCCAGATGAACATACGGGGTGTTGTTAGTTATGGATAAGATTGTATGTCTTAATAATATCGCAAATCCCATGGAAATACTAGATTATAAAATTCCAAATCACAAATCCCAAATTCCAAACAAATTCTAAATTCGAATGACCGAAACGTTTTAAATTTAGGAAATTAATATTTCGGTCATTGTTTGAAATTTGGATTTGGTCATTTGGATTTACAAAAAAGCCCCTGGAGGGGGCTTTTTTGTTAGTATTCCGGCATCGGAGGCGTGGGAGGCATTTTATCCTCTTTCTTTTCTGGTAGCTCGGTGACTACCGCATCGGTAGTGATGAGGAGCGCGGCGATGGAAGAGGCATTCTGGAGGGCGGACCGCGTTACCTTGGTAGGGTCCACAATACCCGCCTTCACGAGATCCTCGAACTTGCCTGTGGCTGCGTTGTAGCCATGCGCTCCGGAAAGCTTACGCACCTCTTCAACAATTACATCTCCCTGCACGCCCGCATTTTTTGCGATCTGCCGCACCGGCTCTTCGATGGAGACTTTTACAATCTCCACCCCGAGCTGTTCATCACGTTCAGGCATCTTGAGGTCGTCGAGCACATGCGCCACGCGCATGAGCGCCACTCCCCCTCCCGGCACAATTCCCTCTTCAATCGCGGCCCGGGTGGCCGAGAGCGCGTCTTCGATGCGGTGCTGTTTTTCTTTCTGCTCTACCTCGGTAGCGGCACCCACCTTAATTACCGCAACCCCGCCTGCGAGCTTCGCAAGCCGCTCCTGCAGTTTTTCCCGGTCAAATTCAGAGTCGGTTTGCTCAAGCTGGGTGCGGATTTGCTTTATGCGCTTTTCGATATCGGCTTTCTTACCGCCCCCGCCCACGATTGTAGTAGTTTCTTTTGTGGCTACTACGCGCCGTGCCTGCCCGAGCATGGAGAGATCGGCATTCTCAAGCTTAAGCCCTACCTCTTCGGAAATCACGCGGGCTCCGGTAACCGTAGCAATGTCTTCGAGCATCTCTTTGCGGCGGTCGCCGAAGCCGGGGGCCTTTACCGCAAGGCTATGGAAGGTGCCGCGTAGCTTGTTGAGTACGAGCGTTGCAAGCGCCTCCCCTTCGATATCTTCTGCGACAATCATAATCTCTTTGCGCCCGGTTTTTGCGAGCTTTTCCAGGAGAGGCAGAAGATCGCTTAGGGCCGAGATTTTACGGTCGGTGATAAGAATAGAAGGGTTTTCATATACCGCTTCCAGCCGCTCCGGATTCGTAATCATGTACGGCGAGACGTACCCTTTATCGAACTGCAAACCCTCGACGATCTCTTTGGAGAGGCCAAATGTCTGCGATTCTTCAACCGTTACCACCCCGTCCTTGCCGACTTCATCCATTACTTCTGCGATGAGTTCGCCGATCTCGCGGTCCTGTGCCGAGATGGTCGCGACCTGTGCGATTTCGGATTTCCCGGAGACGGGTTTCGCGATTTTTTTGAGCTCGGCTACTACGGCGGCGGCCGCTTTTTCGATGCCGCGTTTCACCGCAATACCGCTCGCTCCTGCGGCAATATTCTTAAATCCCACCTCAATCATCTTTTGGGCAAGCAGAGTCGCGGTAGTAGTGCCGTCACCGGCGACATCATTGGTTTTGGAAGCAACCTCTTTTACGAGTTCCGCTCCCAGATTCTCAAGCTTGTCCTCGAGGTCTATTTCCTTTGCGATCGTTACCCCGTCATTGGTGATGGTGGGCGAACCGAAGCCCTTATCGAGCACCACATTTTTCCCTTTGGGGCCAAGGGTGATCTTCACGGCATTGGCAAGCTTATCTACCCCCCGTTTCATCGCCTGCCGCGCCTTCTCATCGAATTCAATTTGTTTTGCCATAATTGTCGAAATTTACGAGCCTACAGCGAAGTAAATTTCGCTGCAATTATGAGCACCCCGTAATAATTTTGCCCTATTCATCTCACGAAATAACATATCTTAGAGGTGACCAGAACTATTCGCGATCCGCGAGTGCCGAATAGGCACTTCCCTTATGGGCGCAGCGGATCATATGTTGTGATCGGCTGCAAAATTATGACGGGGAGCCCTACTTTATTCTATTCCAGCACCGCGAGAATATCCTTCTCTTCGGCGATGAGATACTCTTTCCCCTCAATCTTTACCTCATTCGGCCCGTATTTGGTAAAGAGTACTATCTGACCTTTTTCGAGATTGATGGGAAGCAATTTGCCGTCGTCGGTCATCCGTCCCGGTCCGACAGCAATAATCTTCCCTTGCTCCGGCCGTTCCTTCTCTGCGGTATCAGGAAGGACAATGCCGCTTTTTGTCCGCTCTTCCTTCGACACGGGTTCTATTACCACCCGGTCGCCGAGCGGAGTAATTTTCTTAGCTTTCTCCATAACATGGTGACTGATTATAATTTAGCACTCCCGACGTAAGAGTGCCAGACATTCCTATTGTAGACGAATAAAAGTCATTGTCAATGGTTACGAAAAGGAAGTCCCCAACCGAATTTTCAGTTGGGGACTTGGGGGAAAGAACCGTTACGGAGAACACCCGCAGGAGTTGGTACCGGGCAGAATCTTGCAGGATTCTGTAGCTACTGCACAGCTTCCTGTGCATCCTCCGGCTGTGCTCATGGTGCAGGTTGTGGGAGGCTTGCATGCGCACTGTGGGGTTGGCCCGGGAACTGCTACGCATTCCTCGCCGGGATTCGGGCATGCCCCTCCGCATGTTCCGTCGGTGTTCAAACCGCACGGCCGTGGTTGGACAACCTTCTGTGCCGGTACGAGGATCAGTCGTCGGATCAACTTTCGGTGCACGAGTGCCGTTCCCCGCACGAACTGATCGAACACACCGAGCCGGAAGTCGTCCTGCGGCGGACACTTCGCAAGGTAGAGAAGATAGTCGTCCTTGAGATCCATGCCGCGCGGTTCGAGTCGGGGCTGCTTGTCTACCGGGACGCAAAAGAATCTTGGTCGCGGTGCGCGTTTCGGAAGCAGCTGGCACCCGTCTTCTGGGGTGAATGGCGGGTTTTGGAAGGGAATGAGCACGAGAGGATTGAACGCGTGCGGTGAGATACTGATCTCACCTTTCTTGAAGGAGACGGTATAACACTTCAGGTGGTCAAACTGTGCGAAGCTTGGCGAAACGAAGCCAAGCCCTGCCGCGGCAATCGCGGCAAGTACCACAAATCTCTTCACTTTTTCCTCCTCACGTTGTGTTTGGTTTCGTTACGAGATGCTCCGTCACTTCCCTCCTTTCTATGACCGGAGCAAGAAAAGAACAATAGCCCAATAGTAGCAGAGTCAAAAAATGTGTCAACACCCATGAACTAGGCGCGCGAGGGCAGGGCGGTTCTCTAACGGAGTCGGTTACCTGTGCGGGTAAGAAGATGATGCACGAGGTGTTCGAAATCCATACCCGCAGCTGCAGCGGCCTTAGGAAAGAGTGACGTTTCGGTAAGCCCCGGAAGCGTGTTTACCTCGAGAAGATATACTCCCGAATCAGCAACAATGAAATCCGAGCGGGAATAACCCTCGCAGCCGAGCGCGGTATGCGCCCGCTTCGCAAGGTGCTGCACAAGATGCAGGGCGCCCTTCGGAAGGGGCGCGGGTGTGATTTCTTCTGTTGTGGGATTGTATTTGGCTCCATAGGTAAAGAATGGCTCTCCCACGACGCGAATTTCAGTGGGAGGAAGCGCATTCACGCCAGCCATAGGAAAACGCTCAAGAACCCCGCACGTTATTTCTCTACCCGCGTGATATTGCTCTACGAGCACCACGGGATCCAGAGAAAATGTCTGCGCAATGGCCCCGCCAAGCTCACGCTGATCTCTTACTACGCGCACCCCTATACTTGAGCCTTTGCTTGCCGGCTTTACTACCCACGGACCGTGGAGAGCAGCGGTTACGCGCTCCACCGCGTGATGCACAGGCTCTTTCTCATACGCACGAAGCTCTACCCAGCGGGGAGTAGGGATACCTGCCCGTTCAAATACCCGTTTGGAAAGATTTTTATGCATCGCAAGGTGGCTCGCGAGCGGGCCGGAGCCGGTGTATGGCACGCGATGTGAAGCAAGCAATGCCTGAAGCCGTCCGTCTTCACCGTACTCCCCATGCATGGCAATAAATGCGATATCCATCGCCCCAAATGCCTCGTGGGGCGGGACCACTTTACCCTCCATGGTCCACTCATTATCACGGGTCAACCGCACCGGGACGGGAGTGTAGGGGTTCGTGAGCGCACGGATAACATTTTTTCCTGTCTCAAGAGAGACCTCGTGTTCAGAGGATTTACCACCCATCAGGATACCCACCTTAACGTAGGACATAAATCAAAATTCAAAAATCAAAAGTCAAAATGAAAGATTAAAATAAAAAAAGAAAGCCATAGTATTCGTTTTAGTTCTCTTTACATTTTTCTTTTTCATTTTGATTTTTGAGATTTGATTTTTGCATTTAAAACCGTTTTACATTTCAATATCCGATATTGAAATGTTAACGGTGTCTCCGCGTTTCACCTGATTCTCTAAAATACGCCGTGCCACGAGCCCTTCTATTTTATCCTGGATGAGGCGACGCATAGGCCGCGCTCCAAACTGCGGGTCATACCCAAGCTCTGCCACCTTGGAAGCCACCTCCGGCGCATACGCGAGCGTGATGCCCTGTGCGTCAAATACTCTTGACGCCAGATCCTTAAGTAGCAGCTTCGCGACTTCCACTAAATGCTCTTGAGAAAGCGGAGGATAGCATACAACCGCATCAAACCGGTTGAGAAGCTCGGGCTTAAAAATATGCTCCCGTAATACGTATTCTACTACTTCTTTCCCCAAGCCGCCACCGGAGATTCCCTGCTGAATTTTTTCCCGTATGAACTCCGAACCGGCATTGGAGGTTGCGATGATAATCGCGTTCACAAAGCTTATCTTATCACCCCGCGCATCGGTGTAGCGGCCCTCATCGAGTACCTGCAGAAGAATATCGAGCACTTTCGGATGGGCTTTTTCTATTTCATCGAGAAGGACGAGCGAGAAGGGATGTGCAAGCATTTCGCTTGAGAGCCGTCCGGCCTCTTTGCCGTCGGGAGAGCCGATAAGCCGCCCGAGCGACGCTTCGTTTTGGTACTCCGACATATCAAGCCGAATCATCTGTTCCTCGCTTCCGTAGTATACTGCGGCGAGCGATTTTGCGGTCTCCGTTTTTCCGACTCCCGTGGGACCAAGAAAAAGGAAGCTGCCGATAGGACGTACGGTGGAGCGCACTTGGGCGCGCACGCGCCGCAACGCTTCCGCAAGCACAGTAATCGCTTCGTGCTGGTTGATCACACGCTCGTGCAACAGGTCCTCCAGATGGAGAAGTTTTTCACGCTCTGCAGCATCCGCCTTCCCCACCGGGGATCGTGTTGCTTTTCCTACCACACTCTCCACGTCCTCACGGCTCACCTCCCTGCGCCCCTCCTGCAATGCGTGCGCGGCGGAAGCTTCCGCAAGATCAATGGCTTTTTCGGGGAATGGGTCGTTGGGGAAGTATTGTTTGGCGAGCGAGAGCACCGTCTTCATGGCAGGAAATGTGACGATCGCTCCGATACGCGCTTCAATTTCCACAATGGCGTCGAGAAGCACTACAAACTGTGTTTCGGGGTTTTCAAGCTCTTCAACGTTAAGCACGGTGAAATGGGCAAGAATATCTTTTTGCGGCTCAATCACGCGGCGGTATGCCCCCTGCGTGGTAATGGCCACAAGGCGAAAGGAAGGGAGCGGAAGAAAATTTACGAGCACTCCCGAAAGGTCTGGGGTAAGGCTCTCCGGCACGCTCTCGAGATAACGATCGATGTTATCGAGTATTAGTATCACATTCCCGGCGGATGCCGCCTCATTGAAGACGCCGCGCACCTCATTTGCCACATCGTCCTCCCGCCTGCCTTGTGAGATTACATGCGCAAGATCCAGCTCAAATACGCGATAGTGTTTGAGCGCAACCACTCCCTCTCCTGAAATAACGCTTTCCGCAAAGCGATACGCAAGCGCGTGCCGGCCCACGCCCGGCCTCCCCACCAAGAGCACGTTATTCCCGCTTGTGCGCATCAGTGCTTCTTCCATACGCCGCACCTCTTCTTCCCGGCCGATCGCATGGCTCATAAATGCATGCGCACGCAATGCCTCACGCATATCTGCCGCATGCTTCTCAAGGCGCCATGTGCCCGAGCGCGCCCATTCAAGGCCAATGGGGCGGATATGTTCAAGATTTTCCGGGAGCCAGAATTTTTTTCGCCGTTCCCGCACTACCTCCTGGTAGCGCTCCCAGTGCACGAGCGTGCGGAATTCATCGTAGCGTATTTCTTTTTCAAACAGTTTTGCCGCAAAAGGTTGGTACTGATCTGCGAGCGCAAGCAGGAGCGAGGGAATGCCTATATGCCTGCTGCCGAGTTCTTGTGCAGCCGCGAGGGCGCGTACCATCACCGCATCGAGAGGAGTATTGTCTGCCTGATCTTGCGCGCGGGAAAACTTGCTTGCCGCAATACCGGTGCGGGTAAAAATTTTTTTTACAAAGAGTTGCCTCGTGAGAACCTCAAAAAGGTTGTTCGCACGCGGCTGGGGATGAGCAGTAATTACCGCATCACATGCCTCTGCCGCCTCAAAGTCAAGGTACTCTGCAAGATTGTAGTCGGAGGCAGGCTCCTGCGGGAGTTCGCGAAGCGGTACGGGAAGGGGCGGCTCACGCAGGTATGCCACATAGAACCAGTACCATGAACCCATGGGGAGGGTGATTGCGGCAACAAGAAGCGCCGCGCCCCACATACGCTCCCCCACCTCTCTCTCAAGTACGCCAAGCCATACAAGCGGCACTGCCGCAATCCCGGCAAGCACAAGACCATAGCACATCCCCATGCCCACTCGGAAAGCGAGTCTCACCGCCCGAAGGGGAAACACACGTTCTGCCCGCACTGCACGCGCAATTGCCGCTTCATGGAAACGAAAAGTGTATGCACTCATAGGGCGAGCAGTATCCCGGCAAAAAGCAAAGCCGGCATAAGAAGCGGATACAATACCCACCCTGCAAGCACGGTAGCACCGAAGAGCACGACAGCAAGTTCAAAGAGAAGCCCCGTAAAAACAACAAACGCGCGGGGAATTGCCCCGAGCACCCGGGTAACCCCGTTTGCCATAAGCGTCATAAAAAACTCTCCGGAAAGAAATCCCCCGCGGTATGCGACTTTATCCATGTACCATGGCGCAAAGAGTGTTCGGGCGTGCCAGCGGATTGCAAAGACGCGCGCGCCGAAAGAGAAAAGATTGCGGAATGTTTCCATGATTCTCCGCGGCGCGATCGCATAATGCCAGTATGCATACCGTGCGAGTGTGCCCATAAGATTCGTTAGTCGTTTCTTAAAAATATCCGCGTTCCCGCCCACCACCGCGCAAGCGCACTGCGCCACGGAAGAATCGTGGTAAAGTAGTGCAAAATGCTCAACTGCTTGAGTAGCCACGCAAGCCATCCTTCAATCTGCAGATACCGCAGATCTACCACCCCGTATCTTCCGCCGAGTGGAATCGCGAACGGATACGGGCGCGGATAATACGGCAGGAGCAGTTTCTTGTTGATGAGGCGAAGAATATTGCCTGCCGCAATCCTGCCTTGGTCAATTGCGGCGGTTGCGGTTGCGGGTACGGGAAGCTCACGGTCCTCGTCAAGAAAAAAAGCGCTGTCCCCTACTGCAAAGATATGCTTGTACGGCACCATTTGCAGATACCAATTGACGGGAATTTTACTCTCCCGGCGCCGCGGCACAAACTCGCGGTCTACCTGTGTGCCCTTAATTCCGGCGGTCCATATCAGAAGATCATACGGCAGTTTTGCGCCGCCCCGCAGATGCACGTATTCGCGGTCCACATCGACGATCACGGTTTCAAGAAGAATGCGGATGCCCAGCGTGCGCAGACGTTTGAGCGCCGCCTGCTGGATCCACGTGCGCATCTCTCCGAGGAGCATGCCGCGCGCTTCCACAAGGGTAATCGCTACCGTGCCGCTCTCCCGTTTGCAGAGCCCGCAGAGCGTAGGAAGATACTCCGCGAGCTCCCCTGTGAATTCGCACCCCGTAGGTCCTCCGCCGGCGATTACAATATTGAGCTCCTCGCGCGGTTTCTTGCGGTAAAATAACTCGGTGATGGCATTGCGGATATTAAGCGCATCCTCCACCCGTTTGAGCGGCAGCGCAAATTCGCGCAGATGGGCAAGCCCCATATAATTTGGCTCGCTGCCGAGCGCATATACAAGGTAGTCAAAGCGGATCCGCCTGCCGTCTTCTAGGGTAACGATATTGCGCTCCGGAGCAACCTCTTTCACGGTACCCGTCTCGATCGCCACAGGAGTGTGTGCAAAAATTTCCTTGAGGGGAATGGTGACGGCGCCTTTGAGCTCGTGGTACTCCGCGGCGGTGCAAATATGCGAGGGGTTGCCCATATGCGCGGTTGCTACCTCATAGAGCGGCGGGTGTACGTTGTGGAAATCGTTCCTGTCTATCAGCACTATCCGTGTCCCTTTTGGCGCATAGTGCGCAAGATCAAGCGCACAGCGAATGCCGCCAAATCCGGCTCCGAGTATGACCACAGTGTGTGATTTACCCTCCATTATATATATTGTACCAAACACCGCATTATTTGAGAAATAATGAGAAGCCGCCGTACACGTGTACGGCGGCTGTGTGAAAAGAACGTTGGTGCTACTTCTTTCGTTTTGCCTTTTTGTGCTTCTTTTTCCTTCGAAGCGGGGTGAGCGCGAGCGGAATGAGCGGCTCACTTACTACATAAGCCTTGTCGCCGTTCTCTAGGATGATTTTGTACCCATCATTTTGCATTTTCCGAAGCGTGGCGATTGCTCGCGCTATTTCTTGGGGAGAGAACTCTGGAGGGAAGAAATGATTCGACGATTCATCGAGCGCCGCTTCTTCCACATATCCTACCACATGATTGATATGGTCCAGTAATTCTTTGAGGGCGCCAATGCGTGCTACCGCTTGCTCCGCTTCTTCTCGTATGCACCGAATGCGCACAACGACTTCTTGCATCTCTTTCTCCTTTCCTGCCGATACGGCATACCATGAATATTGAGCCTCCTTTTGCCAATGAACTACATCTTCCTGCGTTTTGCCCGCAATGCTTCCCACGAGACAAGGAGCGGGCTTGCGAGGAAAATAGATGAGTAGGTACCGATGAATACTCCGATGATAAGCGCGAGTGCAAATGACTGCAAGGTTTCGCCGCCGAAGAAATAAATCACACCGAGCGAGAGGAGCACAGTAAGGGAGGTATTGATCGAACGAATGAGCGTTTCGTTTACACTTTTATTGACGATTTGAGGAAAAGTCATGCCGCTCAATTTGAGGAGGTTTTCACGGGTACGGTCAAAAACGACAATTGTATCATTTACCGAATATCCGAACACGGTAAGGATCGCCGCGACAAACGACAGCCCAATTTCTTCACCCTGAAATTTTCCCATAAGCGAGAAGGCGCCGATCGTGATGAGCACGTCGTGGATAAGCGCCACCACCGCGATAAGACCATACCGCCATGAAGAGATTGGCCGCGACACTTTGCGGAATGCCCACGCGACATAGAGAATAATGCCGATCACGGCGCTTGCAATTGCATAGAGCGCCCGGCGCTGCAATTCCCTGCCGATAGCAGGGCCAATCGAGTCAAACCGTTTCTCGCTTACCCCCCCAAACTTTTTTTGAAACGCGGGAAGGATGGTGGCGTGTTTTTCTTCGTTTATCTCACCAAAACGCACAATAACACCTTGCTCGCCTGCGCGCTGCGCCTGTGCGTCTGAAATCCCAAGCGTCCGCAATTCTTCAATAATTGCCTGGTTTGCGGGACGCTCGCCGGTAAATTCGAGTTCGAGAAGACTTCCTCCTTTAAAATCGATACCGAAGCGCAATCCGAAAAACGCGAGGCTAAGCACGCTCGCAAGCATGAGCGTCCCCGAGATGAGATATGCGATACGGCGATATGGAATAATCGGTAACTGCATGGGTTAGAAAAGAAATGCTGCTACCCGCTCAAGCCGCGGCCCCATAAGGGACCGAAGCAACACACGTGTCACCACGAGCGCAGAAAACACACTTGCAAGGATCCCGATAGCAAGCGTGAGCGCAAATCCCTGAATAAGACTTGTACCGAAGGCGTAGAGAATTGTTGTCGTGATCAGGGTGGAGACATTGCCGTCGCGAATCGACGGCCATGCACGCCGGAATCCTTCTTCAATTGCCGCATGCAGTGCGCGGCCGTTACGCCGCTCCTCGCGCATGCGTTCAAAGACCAGCACGTTTGCATCAACTGCAATACCCAGTGAAAGCACAAAGCCCGCGATGCCGGAAAGTGTGAGTGTTACCGGAATAAGCTTAAAAATTGCAAGTACCAGCGCCACATAAAACCCAAGCGCGACTACCGAAAGAAGCCCCGGCAGGCGGTAGAGCGCGATCATGAAAAGCGCGATCGCCGCAAAGCCGATGAACGCCGCGCGCAGGCTCTGCGCGAGCGATGTTGCCCCAAGCGTCGCACCGACTGTCTGCTGGCTCACAAGGGTAATCGGCACCTTGAGCGCGCCGGCATTAAGGCGCTGTGAAAGCTGCCGCGCCTCGTCCACGCTAAACCCTCCGGAGATGACGGCCTGGCCCTCGGTAATCTCGCTCCGTACAACCGGAATTGAGATCGGAAGCCCGTCGAGGTAAATCGCGACCGGTTGTTCGATGTTGCGCTTCGTGATATCGGCAAAAAGCTGTGTCCCCTCGGCATTAAACTGGAGACTTACCTGCGGTTCATTTGTCTGTTCGTCAAACGTCACACCTGCGCGCTCGAGATGGGCGCCGCCCAGCTTTGTAGTTTCGTAACACGGATCCTCGTTATATTGGCGGATAAACGCGACAAATGTGCCGCTCGAGCAGAGTTGCTCAACATTCGCTACGGTAAGTTTTTCTCCTTCTTCGCCTAATTTTTGCTTTGCAATAGCAAGGCCCTTCTCCGGAGGAAGCTTTTCTTTAAATTCAAGAATGGGCGTTTCCCCGATGAGCTTGATCGCTTCCGAAATATCGTATACCCCTGCAAGTTCGACAATGAGGCGGTAGTGCTCGCCCGCGCGGTTCACCTGCACGATGGGTTCCGCCACACCAAAGAGATTTACTCTTCGCTCGATGGTATCACGCACGCTCTCCATCGCCTCTGCGCGCTCCGCATCGGGAATATCCGAGACATCAGCCTGGTATAAAAGATGCGCTCCGCCCTGCAGATCGAGGCCGAGCCGGAACGGCAGTTTATAAAACCCTGGCAGCTTTACCGCGGCAACACGGTTGTTCCACCAGTTTACCGCATTATCCCAGTAGCGTGGGTAGTCGAACGATGCGAGTATCAAGGCGGTAGCCACAAGCACCAATGCAAAAAAACGCACCCGTCCCCGCGTGCCTCCCTGATACGAAAACCCCCCGAAAAGGAATCGGAAGGGGGCAAGAAGCAATCGAAAGATGGTGCGTATCACGCCCATACACTCATTCGTTACCCACGTAGCGTACATAAATCAGGCGACACAGTCAATTGCCTAGCGCTGTGGTATATAAAAAAGAAATTTGAATAATTCTTTCAGTAACTTTCTCGCCAGTTGAGGAGAGTAATTCTATTTCCGGAACGGGTGACATCTGCCTCGATTTTCCGCACGGCGCGTGGGGTCTCGGTCTGTGCTGTTATCATATACGCGGGGCCGCCTCCCGTGACTGCTGTGGTACAGGGTATCCCTGCGATATCGAGCCCCGCAGAGCCCGTATAGAAGGCGTCGAGCTTGAGGCGCTGGAGCGCCTCCTCCATGCACGCGTTTACCGCTCCGTATGCTCTCGCCATCTCTTCGAGCGTGACGGTTGCCTGTGAGGTTTCGATGGAACGAAATATCACTACTGCACCGAAGGTAAGCACGCCGGCAAGAATGATAAGGAGCAACAGAAGAGTGGTGTAGCCGTGTTGCTTCATGGATCGCGCAATTCAAAAGAAGTAGCCACCGTAGTGGAGGCGGTGAGAGCGCCGAGTTGGGATGGATTTTTATAACGAAGACTCATCGTGAAACGGCCGTGCTTTGTTTTGCCGTCTGCGCTTGAGAGGTTGGTAACCACAAAATCGGTTACCTCTGTGTCAGCAGTCGTAAGCGCTACCGCCGGCCCTCCGCCCTCGAGCATCTCGAGCACTCCTCCACTCACCCGAAATTGCGTGGGGTTTTCTGCGGCGCCGTCGAGTGTAAAGCCGACCGTAGCGCCAACCGCCGCAAGATTCACTCCAAGCGCTGAACCTGCCGCAAACCCCGATGCGCGGCGGGCCCTTTGTGTGATTACCGTTGCCGCAAGACGCGTATTGTCGTACACCTCTGCACGAGCGCGCGCATGGAGCCTCGCATTCGTGAAATTAAGCGAGAACGAGATAAACGCCATGGTGATCATGCTGATCACCCCTGCGTAGACGAGAAACTCAATGAGCGTGAAGCCTCTGCGCGCTCTCATTGTGGTTTTATTACCTGCAACTCCTGCGTATTTGCGGAACTTGCGATAAAAACGCGGTCAAACACCGGGCTGTAGACAATCGCTTCGGGAGCATTCGCAAGATTTAATTCTGCAACGACCGTCGGGGGTAGAGAGAGATCAACTGTATTTATCACCTTTGCATCGTTTGTGCTATCCCGTGTGCCGAGAAACGTATACCCTGATCCAACATCATACGCCATGGCATGTACTGCCCCGTTCAAGTGCACCGCACCCACAAGGGATGGACTTGCCGGATTCGTAATATTCACGAGATACAACTCCGGCGCCGCACTCTTTGTGCGCCCGAGCAGCAGATGCGTGCCCGCATAGGCGATTGATGCCGCATCGGTACTATCAACTCCGCTGTTGAGATTAAACGTGGTGAGCAGCACAGGAGAGAGCGGATTCTGTATATTGAAAATTTGCAATTCGGCATTATTCTTTGTGGACGCGACATATGCATACTGCCCGTCAGTCACCACTCCAAGCGGGCTGCCGGTGAGTGCATTCGAAAGTGCCACCAACTGGGGAGATACGGGATTGCGTATATCGAATACAAGAAATTTATTCGTAGTAGAATCCCGTGTCATAAAGAGATAGTTCCCGTACCGCGCAAGCGCAGTCGCGTCTCCTGTGCCTCCTCCGCTATTGCCTACGGTAAGATCAAACTGGGTAACGAGCGATGGATTCGCCGGATCTGCAATACTCACCACCTGCAGCTCGCCGTTGGTATACGTAGAGGCGAGAAATGCATAAGTGCCGGAGATGATGATTGCGTTTGGCCGGCCGCCAAGATCAAGCTGCCCCCGCAACTGTGGGGATGCGGGGTTGGTGATATCGAAAATAGAGAACTCTTTCCCGGCCGAACTGTCCCTGCCTACATACAAATAGGTTCCTTCGGTGGCAAGAGAATGGGTGTCGGCCGGTCCGCTGCCGCTGTTTGCAGCCGTAAGGTCGAATGAAGCCTCAAGCGAAGGCACAACCCAGTTACCTATCCGGGGTGCGCCCCAGTTCGTAAGATACGTGGCGGACTCTACTGATTTTGTGCCCCACGTCACACGCGCGCGCACGCGTTTAGTATGGCGGTCTTCAGTGCCGCCGCTTGAGACGATATCCCCTGCCCCGTTGCGTTGGACTGCTTCCACAATAACCGTTCGCGTAAACTCATCGAAAAACTGGCTGAATGTATTCTCGCTGCCGGAAAAGCCCCATACGCCGGTAGTATCAGCTATACCGTGCGAGCCGTTCGTGAGAAGCCGCCAGTCGTAGTTACGGATCGCACGCGCCGCCTCAAGGCCTTCATCTACAAGCCCAAGCGCCTGCACGCGCTGTGCTGCCGTGCGCTCGCTTGAGAACGCGTCGAGCAAAAACGATCCCATTCCAAGCGCGACTACCGCAAAGATGCCGAGCGCAACAAGCACCTCAAGCATAGACTGGCCTTTGATTGCCGGTGGGCGGTGAGTCATGCCATTTGGTTACTCAAGCATCGCTCTTCCTAAAGAGTTTATGGTAATGAGTCTGCTCGCCCCCGCGGTACTCAACGTGATCGTACCAGCCGCATTCGTTTTTCCGGTAAACTTATCAAATACTATATCCGTAAGTGCCGACGTAAGCGTCACACCGGGAGGAAGCGTCGTTATAAGATCAAACGCGGGGTTGCGCGAAGCGTAGTTCGCTCCCTCAAAGAGCACAAATCGCCCGGCCTCGAGATGCACCCCGTGCGTGCTCGCGTGTGTAACTGCAAGAGATGAGAGCTGCGCCTGCCGCAGTGCGGCTACCAGCGATTCAGCGGAAGCCGCGAGCTCGTCGCGCGCACTCGAAGGAAAGGTAAACGGCGCGATTGCCGCCGCAAGTACCCCAATAATGCCCGCAATAAGCAACGCCTCCAAAAGAGAAAAACCTCTCATTGTCTCTATTGTATCAAAATTATGAAATCGAATATACATTGCGGAGAAAAGGAAAAGCGGGAATGGAAATCCATTCCCGCTTTTGATGAATGAGCTATGTGAAAGAACTACTGAAGGTGCTTCTGCCCGATGGGCTGGAGATTTTTCTGAATCTCTCCTATCCACGTATCAGGACGGCGCGGATCAACCCAGACGGTAAGCCCATGTGCCGCATCGGTAAGGGCAAGCTCCGGAAGTGCGCCTGCCATGAAGTGCTGGTCACCCTCGAACTGCTTCTTGCGGGTGACCACCATGGTAAGCCAGGCGAAGTATACCCGGCTTCCGATTCTCTTTATGACCGGCCGGTGTTCCACGGGTCGGTGCCAATCCCAATCGTAGTGTTTTTTTGTCTCCCTTACCTTTGGGGAAACCGCCGACACTCCGATGAGAATCTCGCCGCGTTCATGGTGGGAATAGTAGTAGGCAGGTCCTGAACCATCCGCAGGAATGAAGATACTTGCAGAAAGCCCCTGCTTATCCACGTCGACCGGTTCAAGACCGAAATAGTGGTAGAGACCTCCTTCCCGTCCGGGAATGTTGATGTGAACCGTGAAGGGTTGCGGGTTTACATCCGCCTCAAGGTCGGGAATCCGGATATCGCCGTAATGGTAAAACGGCAGCGGACCAGTAAACCCTTCTTTGAACCTGAAACTGTCGGCAATGTAGCGGGAGACACGGTAGGAGAGGATATTCTGTCCTCTAAGACACGGATACTTTCCTATATCTTGAGGTGATACCCATACTCCCGCACCGAGGATAAAAAGCTTTAGATCGCGCCAAAGCGTCTCCTCCATTTGTGTCACTACATATACACCACCGAATTCCGGCTGCGGGAAGAACACTCCCCGCCACCGGATAAGTGACACTATCTGCACCCACTCGCCTCTGTCATCCTTGATATACACCACATCCGCTGGTTCGTAGTTAAGATAGCGCCACAACCCAAAGCTTCCGATTACTGCAGTGTAGGCGTTTCTTCCGAAGAGAAGATTTTCTCCGGTAGGGAATCGCACTTTTAGAGGCTGCTCTCTCGTAAAGTCTGGTGACGGAGCAGTTCCTGAGATGCTGAATTGTACTGGTTCACATGATATCCTACGCCCGGTTCTTTGAATCTGGCTATGAAGG
>CAYVXU010000026.1:0-12303 GCA_964454705.1 uncultured Candidatus Saccharibacteria bacterium
CTCCCCCCTCTGATACTCACGTCGCACCGCCGCCTCCTACTGAATCTCACCCGCCAAGCGTGCTCTCATACTTTAGAGCGGGCTTAAAAAGTGCTGCATCGGTAATTGTGGGCGGCCTCGGAATCTTCGTCCGACAACTCTTTACGTTCTAACCCAAGAACCCATCTGTAACAAAACATCTCTTTTACAAAGGGATGTTTTGTAACCTTCCAAAAGGAAAAGGAACCCTTAACGACTGCTGGATGCAGTGGGTTCCGTACGGGTGTCGCGCTGCGACGCCAGGAAAAAGAACTCATTTTCGGGCACGACGCTTGGCTCCGACTGCTTCTTTACGTATGAGCTGATTCTCGCGGGCAAGGTTGCCGCGGTAATCCTCGTCGCCGCAGTCGTTGCAATGGTCGCGGATATCATACCCTCCGCCGTCGATGTAATCCACGGTCTTGATCTCAACGTGGGGGCAGTATTCCCGTAGGTGCCGGAGTTCTAGACTTATCTCCTCCTTCCTTCGCTCCATGACGCGGAGTTCCGTTTCGAGCTCGAGCCGCCGCACGCAGATCCGGCCTCCGTGATCCGTGTAGGGCTCATCCTTGGCGAGGAGGTACGCATTGATAACGCCGTACCTTCCGAAATCGGCGCTCGCGATGTCTTCGCGAAGTTTGTTCCGTTTGAAGATCGTTGAGTTCACGCGGATCTCGTCCGGATAAAGGTGCCGCTCGCTCTTCGGGATGTGGGCGTACCGCTCGTCGTGGTCGGGGTAGTAGATGAGTTTCATTCCTTGCATCCGCCTTTTCCTAGTACCGTAACGCGCTGTCGTACGGAACATCCTTTGCGGCGAGAGCGGGACTTACGCCGTCCGGCACATCTGCGAGCGTAACCTCATCGAGATTTTTCACTCTCTTTATCGGCGGAAAGAGGTGACCGATCTGGATCTCGTCGGGGTACATTGGCCGCTCGCTCTTCGGGATGTGGGCGTACCGCTCGTCGTGATCGGGGTAGTAGATGAGTTTCATTCTCTCCTCCTTGTTTACTGACTGGTTGTTAAAGACCTCAATGGATGCCGACCGTATTCTACCAGAGAGTTGGATTCTGTATCCACTCCGCCGTCAAGTCAACCCAGCGTTCCTTGAGATGCTTTTCCCTTGCCCGGGCATTCTTCCCGACAAGCAGGATGAACTCCTGCGGCTCGTCTTCCCAGATCGCATCAAGGCCGGCAACCAGTTTCGATACATCTTTTAAGTCCTTGTCCGTGAGCTGCTTTTCTTCCTCTGAGTAGAGGCGGATCCTTCTCTTGCTGACCGGCGTAAATTCTATCTCAAACTTCAGGGCGTGAACGCCCATTCGATTGAGAAGAAACGCTCGGTACGCATCTTGTTTTTCAATCTTGAATCCCCTCAGCTGAGTCTTATCTTCCACTTCTCCGCGGAGCGCATGGTAAGCAGGCCGCGTCTTCCAGAGGTTTAGGGTGTGCTTCTTTTCCCGGTAGAAGACAGCGCCTTGGATTATTCGCGTGGTTTCATCGTCCGCCTCCATATTCCGTAGCACGTGCCAGAGCCATACGTCGTCATGGAGAGCGAATTCGTCGACGTCCGCCGGATTAAAGTGCTCCTTTCTAATGAGGTCTTTCTCCAGCGCCTTTTGGATGAGAAACCGCACGAGCATTTTCATGGCAACGACCCGGTGATGGAAGTGTATCCACTCGTAGATCCGGTACCGATCGAGGAGGAGCGCTTCCATCGAAGTGAGGGCTTTTTCGGAGAATCCGACCAGCCACCCGCCTTCATCCTGCTCGATGAAGACCGAGTCGCAGAGCCGCTTGATGTCATAATTGCCGTACTCGCCGCCTGCCGAGATTCCGTCGCGCCTCACGAAATCAATCCGATCCGCATCGATGTCCGAAGCGATGAGCCGTTGCACTACAGAGAGCGGATCCCGGAAAGGCAGGTTCTTTTCCGTCATAAGGATGAGGAGCGCGTCGCGCGTGGGCTTGGTCAGTCTCAAATCCTGCACAATTCGTCTGGCGATAACCGCTCCCACTGCTTCATGGAGACTCTTGGAGCCCGTCACGCCAGTCCATTCTTCCACGATCTTCAGAGAACTGACTTCGGGACTCTTAGACTTCTCGTATCCCTCAACTCCCATTTCAAAGAGATGCGAGAGTGGCAGATGGCCGATGTCGTGAAGGAGCGCGTAGAACCGGCAGAGCTCGATAAATTTCTCTTCGAGCGTGCCTTCGCCCTTCTTCGATTTGATGCCGGTCTGCTTTGTCAACTCTCTCGAGTAGCTCTCCCACTGGGGACTCAATGTCAGGTGCTCTGCCATCATCCCTGCCACGCGGCACGCGCCGAGCACGTGCTCGAAGCGCGAGGTGTTGAGCGACGGGTAGACAGTGAAGGCGGCATCGTTCTGCCGTACTTGGCGAAGCCGCTGGAACAACGGATGATCAATGATTCGACGTTCCTGCTCGGTGAAGAGAATCGTGCCATGCACCAGATCTCTGACGCGAAATACGTATCTCAGCATCAGGCTTCTCCTTTCTCAAAGGACTTTCTTGAGCGAAAATAAAATAGCACAATCGTGCTATTTTGTCTAGCTCGGGGGCAGGGACTCGAACCCCGATTTCCACGTCCAGAGCGTGGCGTCCTACCGTTAGACGATCCCCGAATCGAACGATTATACCCGCAGGTGGCGGCGTATCGCAATAGCGCTTGAGAGCGCCCCCAACATCACCCCTACCCCTATTTGCAGAAAGAGAAGCTGGAGCGCATTTGCGTGATAATATGCAAGAAGGTCAAAGCCGGAGAGAAATACATCAAGCCGCGGTGAGGCAAGCCGGATAAGCGGGTACATGCCGATAAATGTGATTGCTCCCGCCACCACACCGTGCAGAACCCCTGTCGTGAGAAATGGCCCGCGGATAAACCAGTTGGAAGCACCCACCAACCGCATCACACCGATTTCTTCCCGGGCAGTATAAATCGCAAGCCGGATGGTATTAAATGTTACTAAAATCGCAATAGCGGCAAGCACGATTATCGCCACGGTTCCCGCCTTTCTGCTTGCGCTCACCAGCGCAGAGAGGCGTGAAATTATATTTTCGTTCTGGTGATAATTGACCTTGTCTACAATTTCGGTATTGATGTTTTGCTCAATGAATGCTGCAATCGCAGGAAATTGCGACGCCTCTGCCGCTTTGATATTAAGCGCGGCTTCGAGCGGATTTTCTCCAAGCTCCTCAAGCGACTGAATAAGAATAGGATTATCCTTGTGCCGCTCCTTAAAGCGCTGGAACGCCTCTTGTGAGGATACGTACGTTACCTCTTTCACCTCCGGGAAATCGTCAATCTTCTCTCGCGCGAGCCGGATCTCACTCTCCGGCACATCCTGCTCAAAATAAATACTGATATCAATTTGATCCTGAATGCGCTCGAGGGCAACTTCCGCTATCACGGAAAGGAGCGCAAGGCTTGTAACCACAAAAAGCGTAAGCCCCATCACCCCAAGGGTCGCAAGCGTGAGATAGCCATTACGCCAAAAGTTTTTCCATGCGGTAGATCCGATTCTGCCAATTGCGGTGAGCATACCAGTAGTTACAGTACGTATCTTCCCTCGGCATCATCACGTACCACCGTGCCATCACTTAACGTAACCACCCGCCGTTCAAGCGCGTCAATAATATCTTTGGCGTGGGTGGCGAGAATGACGGTAGTGCCAAGTTCGTTTATTTTCACGAGTAGTTTAATGATATCCCAGGTATTGATAGGATCTAGGTTGCCGGTAGGCTCGTCGGCGATAATTACGTCAGGACGATGAATGAGCGCCCGGGCAAGCGCCACGCGCTGCTGCTCGCCACCGGAGAGCTCGCGCGGAAAATTCTGCATCTTATCTTTGAGCCCCACTAGGTCAAGCACCTGATATACATCTTCCTCAATTTCCCGCCGTGAGCGCCCCACCACCTCCATCGCGAAGGCAACGTTCTCATAGGCGGTTTTTTGGGGAAGAAGACGGTAGTCCTGAAATACCATACCTATTTTCCTGCGCAAGTAGGGAAGTTTCCCCCGGCGCATTCTGGTAACCTCGTGGGTGTCAAACACTATTTTCCCCGATGTGGGCCGTTCCTCCGCAATAAGAAGCTTCAGGAGCGTTGATTTCCCCGCGCCCGAACGCCCTACAATCGAAATAAATTCCTTTGGCTCGATCGCAAGGTTAATGTCGTGAAGCGCAACCGAATTGTCGCCGTAGATTTTTGATACGTTCTCAAACTCGATGAGTGGCATACATTAACGCGTCTCATGCTTTTCCCGCGGCCGCATGCGAATTTCTTTCTCCACAAAGAGATCAAGTGCTCCGTCGAGTACACCTTCCACCTGTGCGGTTTCTTCGCCGGTACGGTGATCTTTTGCGAGTTTATAGGGGTGAAGCACGTACGATCGGATCTGATTCCCCCATTCTGCCGCTTTACGCTCCCCCCGCGCGGCTTCGAGCTCTTTATGGTATGCAAGCTCCTGTAAATATGCAAGTTTTGCCTTAAGAAGCGCGAGCGCCCGCGCGCGGTTCTGCCCCTGCAGCCGTTCGGACTGCACGGCGACCGCGATGCCGGTGGGCTTATGGCGCACCCGCACGGCAGATTCTCTGCGGTTTACATACTGCCCTCCGGGACCTGATGAGCGGAATGTGTCGATCTCAATATCCTCGTCTTTGAGCTCAATGTGCGTATCCTGCTCCTTGATATCGGGCAATACCTCCACCGAAGCGAATGAAGTATGCCGGAGCTGCTGGCTTGAGAAAGGGGAAATCCGCACGAGGCGATGTACCCCCGACTCCCCCCGCAGGTATCCGTAGGCAAAGCGCCCCCGTATCTCAAGCAGCGCCGATTTAATGCCTCCCTCCTCGCCGCGTGACTCATCGAGAAGCACTACTTCAAATCCCTTGCGTTCGGCATACCGCTGGTACATCCGCATGAGCATTTCTGCCCAGTCCTGTGCATCGCGGCCGCCCGCTCCCGCGGAAAGCGCGAGCACCGCGCTGCCCTTATCATATTTTCCCGAAAAAAAGAGATTGATCTCCTCTTGTTCAAACTGCGATGAAAGCGCTTTGTACCGCTGCCGTACTTCAGCCCAAAGCCCTTCATCGCGCGTTCCCTCGCCCGCTTCAATTGCCTCCAGTGCCTCCGTGTCACTCTTGAGGGCAAAATAATCTTTCTCGAGCATACGCCACCGCGATAGCTCCTCACGCAATCCCTGCAATCGTTCGCTCATCTCATGTGCCTCTTTTTGCCGTTTCCATACCCCCTCTTCACTCAATGCCTCTTCGAGAAGCGCGGCTTCCTTTTGCATTCCCTCAAAGTCAAAGATACTCCTTCGCCTGAAGGATTTTCGACCCCAATAATTCGATGTCACGAATAAAATCGCTCATCTGCCTATGATACTATCAAATCCCGAATTCTTCAATCGCACGCAAAAATATTACCTCTCCTCAATTTTATTGTCGCAAGATGAGGCGATAGCAGAAAGTTGCGACAATCTGCTAAGAAAGGAGCCCCGGAGACATACGTGCCTTCGGGGCTCTTGGTGAAAAAGGTGCTGGTACTAGAACGATGCTACTGGAGTGGCTGCTGGCGTGGGGGTGTGGGAGGTGTTTTCTATGAACATCCTGGTGGGTCGCCCCAGCCAGTCGTAAAGCTCTACAGGTGTGGGATCCGCGTACGTCTCGCCTTCGCGCGGCGGTTTGTGAGTGATCACTGCCCGCATCCGCTTCGGCTGCGGGTTATGGAGTTGAACACCCCCAAGCTGTGGCAGCGTTACCTCGACAAAGACATCGAAGAAACTGTCGGCTGCGCCACTCGGCACGAAGGGAGGGAGTTCGAGAATGCCATTTGTTTGATTTTGGCGTTCCTCGATCATGCCCTTAGACTTCATCCTACTGCTCTTCTGGACAAGCACAGGCCCGAACGCCTGACTCATCCCGGTAAGATCCAACATTACGATCTCGGTTTCAACCTCCTCGAGGCCGTTGCCGTCCCGGTCGGCAATCCCGCCGAGATCCACGTGGATCGTAGTCTCCCCCATGAGGTCGACTGTCTCCATTACCCCGCCGAAGAGGTCGGTATGGAGCGTTACTTGGGCTGTCGTAGCGGGGAAGTAATCAACTTCCACGCATTGACAATTCGTATCGCAAGTGCCGAGTCCGCCGGCACAGGATGAGCCTGGTGGATCACATTTCTCGGTGGGTGGGTTCACCACACCGTCACCACAACTGGGCGGAGGCCCTCCCGGACACTGGCAGTTCGCATCGCAGACGCCCGTCCCTCCAGTGGGCGAGTTACAGAGTGACCCCGGGGGTTCGCATTGCTCTCCCGGTGGATTGACCACACCGTCACCACACCGCGGAGGAGGCGGGCATGTGCAATCCGCTTGGCACTCGCCCGGACATGCGCCATCATCCGGGGCGTCGCATTGTTCGCCCGTATCACGTACGCCATCACCGCAGCGCGGGGCTCGGGGATCACGCTTTTTCGCCGGTACACAAAATTCATCCTCGCGCACCGTATCAAGTATTTCTGGTCCGAACTGATTATTCACATTCAGCTTCAGAACCGGTAGGTGCTTGGGCTGGCCACGCGAGGGTCTCACTTGATAACACACGAGATGGGCGTTCTCATTCTTGATCGGCTCAACCACACCACCCCGAAGCTTTTTTGTGGGATTACAGAGGTGCTTGGGCTTCACCATATCAATAAGCTTGGGCTGGTTGAATTGATCTCTTACAGGAACATTCACAATCGGAGCGAACTTCACCCCTTTCGGAAGTACCACCTTATAGCACTTGTAGTGATCCACATTGTGGGCTGTAGGGTCCGGAGGAGGCGGCATGACGTTGTGATCCTTCGACGAGGGAACGAGTAGCTGATTTGCAGGTCTTGTCTCGAGCGTCAGTCCATTGGGATGGAATTGATTGAAGACGACGATTCCCTTTCGTGCCACGTGCTTTGGCTCGCCCTTTTTTGGAACAATCCGGTAGGCCTTGAGGTGAGTCTTGGAGTCAAGCACTGGCTCACCCCTCTTCTCTGCCGGATTGCAAAGATCAAGCGGCCGTTTCACATCGTAGCGGATGAGTTCGAACTGGTCCGACAGCCCGATGTCTGGGATCGGCACGAACTTTGGTGCGTCCTTTGAAGCCTTTGCCCGATAACACTGGAAGTGATCGAGAGGCGCAGTGGCGTATGCGGTACTTACCCACAGTACGCCCGCTACGAAAGCCAGAAGCAACTGTAACTTTTTCATTCTCCTTTTCTCCTTTTCGTGTGGTGTGGGCGTAAAACGCTTTTCTTTTCGATACTCCCCTCCTCTCTTTTGAAAATGAACAATCCTTTCTGTAATATTTTATATACAACAAAACAATAAGTTTTGCAAGGGCCAGCCACGTTTAATCCTAAATGAAAGCCCCGACCGTACAGCACGTATGGTCGGGGCACGATGCTATTCAAACTCACAGACACAGTCGTGGCAGTGGTCCGGCGCGCAGGTGGAGTCCGGCGCACCCTCCTCACACTGCTCCCAGAACTGATTGATCACCCCGTCTCCGCATGTTCCCGGATACCGAATTTCGGAAACCACACAGAGCACCGAGGTGCGTGCGATGCGCAAGCGGGAAGAGACAAACTGATCGGTTACATACCACGAGACCGGCAATGCGTCGCTTCCCGACACTCGCATGGTTTTGTAACACACAAGGTGCTCGCCCGAGTTCACGATCCCTTCACCGTTCTTGTTCACCGGATTACACAGGCGCACGGGCCGGAGCACGTTGTGTACGGTGCTCTGGAATGCGTCTTCAACGTTCACTCCTGTCATTCCCCGGTATCCCCGGCTGTAATACCCGAGTTTCACATCATAGCACTTGTGGTGGTCCACTATGCCGGGAGAAGGCTCTGAGGGAATGGCGCTCTCGTCATGTGAAGCGGGGATAAATAGATTCTTTGGGCGAACTGTATCGAGGTGCAGCAGACGCTCTTCGAGGTCGTTGCGCACCATGAGCCCCGCAAGAGACGTATGCGAGTTTGCGCCCTGGGACCGGAGTCGGTATCCCTTGAGCGCGGCGTCATTACTGTTTGCCGGGCCGACTCCATTCACTTCGGCTGGCACACACACCTCGAATGGTTGGCGCAGAGAGAACAGCCCAGACCCAAACTCGTCCGAAAGCACCACATCGCGCCGCACACCGAATCGCGGCATCTCCGGAGTGGAGATCTCCCGCGCCCGGTAACACATGAAGTTGCCTGCCTGTGCGTCTGCGGCACACAAAACAAACGTACCCAATACCATTACTCGCACTTTCATTGTCTACTCCTTCTTTGCCCGCCATAGCTCTTTGCTCCTCGACTTGTCCGCCATAGCTTCAGCGACGGTGGAATTTTTACGACCGCGTGCCGCCATAGCTTCAGCGGTGGCGAAAGTGGGGTTAGCGACGGCGGGCTTTTCCTCTACCTCGCTTAGTCTGCTTGCCAATACATTCGGTATTCCCGTTTTGCCGCATCAAAATAGATGGCGGCGCTCGAAACCTCCCAGAGGTGGAGCATTATCACCTCCCCTGCCGGTTGGGGAAGCGCCGGGTCCACCATGCTCCGTTTGAGCTCTTCTTTGGGCTTTGCATACCAATAGTTCACCCAGCTAAGGTCGTCTATATCGGCTCCGCCGCGCAGTGCACCCCCCGCGCCGACAATTGTAATCTGGTCGTTTACCGGGTTATAAAAGGCTATTCCGATCTTCCGATCAGCTTTCCTTTGGACCATGATTGCAAGATCGTATCTGCGATCTCCGTCAAAGTCCCCTCGCAGATAGAAAGGGTTGAGATGGAAGGTGATATCGTACTTCTCGAAGTGTCCGGCAAGTTTGAAGATCTCAACCACGGGCGGCGGCACTTTGCTTTTGAGATCATCGGGCCCGAAAGAATCAGCAGAGGCTATCGTATACACTCCTATAAGGAGCATTGTGATCCTATACATCTTTACCTCCTTATCAAGGCACTATCCTCTTTAGACAAAATAGTATGCAAAAATAAACAAAACTGTCAAGTTTTTGTGTGCGAGCTTAGCCCTTCAGGTAGGCATCAAAAAATTCAAAAAGTTTGATTGTGGAGCCAGGAGTGGGATTCGAACCCACGACCTGCGCGTTACGAGTGCGCTGCTCTGCCAACTGAGCTATCCTGGCTTACAGGTCCGTATGAAACGAACGTAAATCGGAGTGTGGTGCAAGCAGCTTTTCCTTAAGGAGCCGCTGTACCTCTCCCGGATCTGCACTCCTTCTTGTCTCCTTCATCACCTGCCCCACAAGAAACTGGAGAGCATTTTCTTTCCCTTTGCGGTAATCAGAAGCAGGCTGGGGATTTTCATTGAGCACTTTTTCAACCGTTGCGCCCAGGATACCTGCATCGCTTACCTGCAGAAGATTTTTTTCCCCGGCAATAGTGGAAGGATCGCCGCCCGAACGGAACATCTCGAGAAGTATCGTCTGCGCACCGCTTGAAGATATTTCTTTGCGCACGATCATCTTAATAAGTTCGGCGAAGTTCTCAGGCGTGACTTTGAGCCCCTCTATCTCCGCCTCATGCTCGCGAATTAATTTTTGAAGCTCGGTAATGCAGTAGTTTGCGGCAAGTTTTGCTATTACAGAGCGATCATAACCCGTTTCACTCTCGTTCATCCACCCAAAGAGTTCGGAAACTACTGCTTCGTAGTAATCTGCGATCGGCTTCTCACGTATTAGTATCGCGATATCGTGCTCGGGGATGCCGTATTCGTGCGCGAAGCGCATTTGCTTTGCCGCCGGTAACTCGGGAAGTGAGGCGATTATCTCCTCACGCGAAAAGGGATTGCGCAGGGGCGGTAAATCGGGTTCGGGAAAATACCGGTAATCCTCTGCTGCCTCTTTGGTGCGCTGGGAAAAGGTAACACCTCGCTTCTCATCCCATCCGCGTGTCTCCTGCGCCACCTTCTCACCCTTCCCGAGCAACTCCGACTGCCGGGTTATCTCGAACTCAATTGCCCGTTCTACGGCCCGGAAGGAGTTCAGATTCTTTATCTCCACTTTTGTGCCGAACTCTCCACCGGGTTCACGCAGAGAAATATTTACCTCGCACCGCATCTCCCCTTTTTCCATATTCGCGTTCGACGCTCCAAGATAGCGAAGAATCAGCTGAAACGCCTCACAGAACTCCCGCGCTTCTTTGCCGAAACGCAAATCAGGCTCGGTTACCATCTCCATGAGCGGCACCCCGGCACGGTTATAATCCACAAGCGAGTACGCGCCCGAAGGGTCATGCTGGAGCCTTCCCGCATCTTCCTCAAGATGCACGCGGCGGATCCTCACCGTGTGTCCATCAACTGCAAGCGAACCGTTCGTCACGAGCGGCAAATCGTACTGTGAAATTTGGTAGCCTTTGGGGAGGTCGGGATAAAAATAATTCTTGCGGTCGAACTTCGCATAGGGAGCAAGCTTCGCGTGAAGCGCGGCCCCAATACGCCATATCTCGCGGACCGCTTCGCGGTTGATCACCGGCAACGTTCCCGGGTGTCCCATGCAAACGGGGCACACATTCACATTCGGATGCTGCTCATCCGGATCATTCGCGCAATCGCAAAACATCTTCGTTTTCGTGCGAAGATGCGCGTGCACCTCCATACCGATGACTGGCTCGTATTCCATGGCACTACTATACAATAACACTTGTTTATTTTCTACCCTTGCATACCCCGCTTTCATGCGTTATCATTTCGCCGAGTTATTCCTGCCCTTTCACAACACGCACACAAAACAGGAAGGAGGAGGTATATGATCAATTACCTTCCGCATGAACAGCGCACACCGGATATTCAGTATAAAAACCTTCTGATTACCCTTCGCCACAAAGGACAGCAGGTATTCACCCAACATGAGGAATACGCGTTCCGCTACATCGGCTATCAGCTGCGCTACGATCTGCGCAATGGGTTCCCCATCCATACCGAACGCGACCTTGTGGGAGGCAATCGTTCTGGCTTTCACCAGGCACTCGGAGAACTCTTTGCATTTCTTCATGGGGCACACACCCTTGCTGAACTTGAATCGTTCGGCTGCTACTGGTGGGCGCCGGATATCACACCCGAAAAATGTGCAAAACGGGGGCTCGAACCGGGCGATCTCGGCCCGGGTTCATACGGGCCCGCATGGTGCGCCTTCCCCACGGCAGAGGGAAGACCTTTCAATCAGATACACCATCTTCTCGAACAGCTGGAAGAGCTTCCACATCTACGTACTCACCTCATCACTCCGTGGATTCCCCAGTATGTGGGGCGCGGCACCGGAAAACGTCAGCAAGTAGTCGTCGCTCCCTGTCATGGATGGTTCCATGTCTTTGCAGACCCCCCGAAACGCGAACTTGCGCTGCATCACTTCCAGCGCAGTGCGGATTCCCCGGTGGGGCTCGTCTTCAACATCATTCAATACGCTGCGCTTACTCTCATGCTTGCACAGGTAATCGACTACGAAGCCACATATCTTATCTACACCATCTCTGATGGCCACTTCTATCGAAAGCAGCTCTCCGATGTTGAAGATCTCATCGCCGCATCTGTTCAACCGTTTCCTACCGTAACCATTGATCCTTCGGTAACCGAACTCACCGACTTCCGGCAGGAACATTTTGTGGTGAAGGACTACCATCCCTCGCTGCCGAGGAGGAAAATATGGACGCCCCGGTGACCGTCTCGCTCATTGCGGCAGTGGCAAGAAATGGCGTCATAGGATGCCGCGATGAAATACCGTGGCACCTTCCCAACGATCTCAAACGCTTTGCGGCGCTCACCAAAGGTCACACCGTAGTCGCAGGGCGCAAAACGCATGAATCCATTCTTCGGAGGCTCGGCCATCCCCTTGGAAAGAGGGAAACGCTCATCCTTAGCCAATGTCAAGAATATACCTCGCGCGACTGCCGCGTCGTTCACTCCCGGGATGAAGCGTTGGAGTATGCTTCTGTGCGAAGAGTTCAGGAACTCTTTGTAATCGGAGGCGCAGAAATATACGCCCTTTTTCTTCCTACCGCAACAAAGCTGTATCTTACCCGGGTCCACACTGCCTGCGACGGAGATGCTTACTTTCCTTTGGTTGATTGGTCACAATGGCGCATTCAGTCACGGGATCCACGGCAGCGCGACGCACATCACCAACATGATTACACCTTTCTGAACTTGGAGAGGAGGATGAGATGACACGAAAGCAGTTTGTGGTGCTCGAACACGCTCGAACCGATACACAGCGCACTGCGATGGAA
>CAYVXU010000026.1:12340-15749 GCA_964454705.1 uncultured Candidatus Saccharibacteria bacterium
TTCGTATCCGGGGTGAATGCCCCTTCTGCCCTGAAAATCTTCCAAAAGAGCACAAGAAACCAATTCTGCGAGAACGACTGCATTGGATTGTCACTGAAAACCAGTGGCCGTATGAAAACACCCGTGTGCATCTCCTTGTGATTGCACGACGCCATGTGGAGCGGCTTGGTGAGCTTCCTCCCGGAGCGGGAGAAGAATTGCTCACGCTCCTCAAGGAGATCGAACATCACAAAGAAATCACAAGTGGTGCAATCGGTATCCGGTTCGGTGAGCCTGAACGAAACGGCGGCACCGTACGGCATCTTCACGTGCAGGTTCTTGTTGCGGAAATCACTGACAAAAGTGATCCGCATTACAAACCTGTGAAGTTCAAAATGGGCTAGCCGCACATTTACCCAAAAGAGAACCCCCGAATCTATTCTCGATTCGGGGGTTTTTCACTACTGTACACGGATGATCTCTACGCCCGCTTCACGAAGTACCAACTCTCCGTCAAGCATTGCGTACCCATTCCGAAAGAACAGTTTTGTAATCCCTGCCTCTGCGATCGCCTTCGCGCAGGGAGGGCAGGGAAACGTGGTAACGTAGAGGCTTGTCCCTTCGAGCGCAATGCCATGCCGCGCTGCACGCGCAACCAGCGTCTGCTCGACATGGGCCGCGGTCGAAAGCTCGATTGCTACACCGCGTTTAAAGTTGCTACGAGGATCCCCGAAGATATACGGAGCATGCGGCGAGGGAACGTGCCGATTGTATCCCACGAGCAGTACTGCGCTATCCCGCACAATCACGCCCCCCACCTGTATCCACCAATCAGAGCTCTTGCGGGCCTCTTGCTCCGCCCGCCCCATCATTTCTCTGTCAAACTCCTCGAGAGAAGTGGTGCGGTGCGCCTCCACTTCCTTTTCGGCAAGTGTGTGAGTCCTATCCCAGCGCAGAAACACTGATTCGTATATCACCTCACAGCCAGAAAAAAACCGCTGGGCGATATCACGGGAAATATCTTCGTCGGGCATTGCAATCGGCGCACATAGATCTCGAGCAAACCGCTCAAGAAAAAAAGGTTCTGCTATTGTCACCACACGGAAGATGTTCCATGACTCGATTGCCTTTTGTACATACTTATCAGGAAGCGCGCCGAGATGCTTGTGAATCGGGTAGTCAGGCGAAATGACCCCTTTTCCCAGGAGAATGAGTTGTCCCCCGTTATACTTCTCGAATAAGCGCCGGTATCCCTCATGAGGAACAGGAACATACGCAACCAACGTAGTCATGATGTACCCCCACCACTATGATTGATCTTTCCGTCTATCTCTGTGCGAGCCTGATCAGCGGCTTCTGTTGCTTCGTGTAGTCGTTCTATCACCCGCCCAAGCAATCCACGCGCCTCCATCCACGTACCCATCACGAGCTTATGTATTTTCGAGGTAGTGGAGGTATCAGCCTGCGTCTCGAGCTGCACCACCTGCCCACAGAATTCCTTGAGCGCCTCCATTTCTTCAAGTGTGCGGTGATTTCTATCGCTCACAATAAGCACATCGGGTTTCACCGTTTTGATAAGGTGCCACCGCGGATCATCCTTGTGTTTAAGCGCCACAAGATCAACATGCCGCGAATGGCACAACTGCTCTATTCTTTCTTCTTGTGGCACTATTGGGCGATTGGCGTCCTTTTTTCTCTCGCGTACGCGCTCATCACTGTCGAGGCCGACTATGAGCACATCTCCATGTTCCTTGGCGCACTCGAGATACCGTTCGTGTCCTACATGTTTGAAATCGAACGCACCGGAAGTGAGTACAATGGTAAGCTCCAGCCCGCGTAGATGCGCTACCCGCTGTGCGAGTTCATCGAGGTCACTCACAAAACGACGATTGATATTTGAGCCTGGCCCAAATATGTCGTGGAGAGGACCATTTTTGCCCATCATTATCATTCTCCTTTGCTTGTAGTATGTTAAAGACCAAAAGAAGCAGCGTTGTGCTACTTCTAGTGTATGGATCGGAAATATTTTGGCAAGGGTTGGCTATTCCACCTCTATTCCCATGTTCTTTGCAGTACCTGCGACGATGCGCATGGCCGCATCGATATCACGGGCGTTGAGATCCGGCATTTTTATCTCGGCAATTTCGCGGAGTTTTGCTTGGGAAATTTTTCCTACCTTCTTGCGATTTGGCTCTCCAGAACCCTTCTCAATACCGGCTGCCTTGCGCAAGAGATCAGAGGCAGGAGGCGTCTTCAAGACAAACGTAAATGTCCGGTCTTCGTAGATCGTGATCTCAACGGGGATAATATTCCCCGCCTTCTCGCGCGTGGCTTCGTTGAACTTTGCACAGAAGTCTTGGATATTAATACCCTGCGGCCCAAGCGCCGTGCCTACCGGCGGCGCGGGATTCGCCTGCCCGGCTGGGATCTGTAGTTTTACCAATGCTTTTACTGGTTTGGCCATACCTCGTGTTAGCTTACTAGCTTTTTAGCTTCATTAGCTTATTAGCTTCTTGGCTACAATTTCTTGATTTGGAGGGAGTCGAGTTCGACAGGGGTTTCGCGGCCGAACATCGACACAAGCACCTTCACCTTGCCTCGCTCCTCATCAATATCGCTCACCTTTCCTTCGGTATCCTTAAAAGGCCCGTCGATGATCTTGATATTATCCCCCACCGCAACATCAATTTTGTACTTTGGTTCCTTTACCCCCATCCGCTTCTGAAGTTCTGCAATCTCTTCGGGGGCAAGGGCAGTAGGAGTGGTACCTGAACCAACAAATCCGGTAACCCGCGGGGTGTTGCGCACCACATACCATGAGTCATCAGTTACCAGCATCTCCACGAGCACATACCCCGGGTAAATCTTCTCCTCTACAATGCGCCGCCTCCCATTTTTGATTTTTATCTTTTTCTCGGTGGGTACCAGCACCTGGAAAATTTTATCCTCCATCCCGAGCGATTCGATGCGCTGACGCAAATTGCGTGCCACCGCATCTTCATATCCTGAATAGGTGTGGAGCGCATACCAGTTTCTTCCCTGTGATACCTGCTTGGACATACGATCTCTAAGTAAAAATTCAAAAGGCAAAAGGCAAAAGTCAAAATTACTGTGATCGGCCTGCAATAAACAACTCAAGCGCCTGGCGAAATAACGCATCCCACCCGCCCAAAAAAAGCGCGATGGCAAGCGAGGCGCCGATTACGATAAGGGTGTAACGGATAGTCTGCGGGCGTCCGGGCCATGTGACTTTCCTCAACTCAATAGAGACCTCCCGAAAATAGTTCCTCAAATACGACACTGCGCGCATATTATGGTTCTTAAAATGGCCCCGAAGGGCCTATTTGTTACTATTATACTCTCCTTCCGATTCCCAAGTCAACCCCCTGTACTGGTTCACATGATATCCTACGCCCGGTTCTTTGAATCT
>CAYVXU010000027.1:0-2930 GCA_964454705.1 uncultured Candidatus Saccharibacteria bacterium
CGCGGCGTCGCTCGATCAGGCTTTCGCCCATTGTCGAATATTCTCGACTGCTGCCACCCGTAGGTGTAAGGACCATGTCGCAGTTCCCTTGTCGGGGATCACGCTCTCACGCCCCCTAGCCGTCATAGCCTTGGTAGGCCGTTACCCTGCCAACAAGCTGATAGCCCGCAGGCTCCTCTCTCGCCGGCACCCTTGCGGGCACCTTTTACCCCTCGATTGCTCTCGGGGACCATCAGGAATTAGCGGATCTTTCGACCCGTTATGCCTGTGCAAGAGGCAGATTCCTACGTGTTACTGACCCGTCTGCCACTATCACACCTCGCTACCGCTCGGTGCTCAAATTCAAAAATCAAAATTTCAAATTCAAAATTGAGGTATTCGCTTCGCTTACAAAAACATATCAATCGCGGAGCGCTACATTCATTTTGAATTTTGATTTTTGCATTTTGAATTCGGGCGCACGGAGCGATAGCGAATGTGCGACCGTTCGACTTGCATGCCTTATCCACGCCGCCAGCGTTCATCCTGAGCCAGGATCAAACTCTCTAAGATGTCCGTCTGCTGGCTGCGGACGGACATTGAATAGATCAGGACAACTACAAAGAATTGATTTTTTGGCTGTCATTTAAGTTTTCAACGTACCGGCCTGCACTCGTTTCAGAAAAAACATATCCGCGAAAATACCCAGTAAGATACTTTCGCGGACACATTTCAACCTCTTTACTATGTGTAAAAATGTGTGCTACATAAATTAAATTTTCTAAAGGTATTTTATTCGCTCGCCACCCCAGTGTCAAGAGCGTAGAGAAAGGATCGCCCCTACAGAGACGCTATGACCGTGCGCTTTGTTTCGCGCGCCACTCGCTGATTTTCTTGTGGTTGCCCGAAAGAAGCACCTTCGGCACTTTGTACTTCTTTCCCTTATAGGTAAGCTTTTCAGGACGGGTATAGTGCGGGTATTCAATCCCCTTACCCTGCTGTATCTCTTCGTTGAGAAGAAGATTCCAGTGTGATTCTTCCTCGAGAGAGGCGAGCTTGATAGCACCAGGAACCAATCTTGAAACTGCAGAGACTACGGCCATTGCGGCAATGTCGCCATCGGTAAGGATATACCTCCCGATACTTATCTCCTGTGCGCGCAGCGCCCTTTTCACCCTCTCATCAATGCCCTCATACCGACCGCATATAAGGATGAGGTCGGTGTATCTCCGCGCCCAGTCGCGGGCAAGCCTTTGGTTGAACTCCTTTCCCTTTGCCGAAAGCACCGCAATTTTCGGCGCCGCATCCGGAGGAAATGTTTGCATTACACCTTCAACGCCCTTCAGAATAGGCTGCGCCATGAGCACCATGCCTGCTCCCCCACCGTAGGGTTTATCGTCGACGGTTTTGTGTTTGTCCTTTGCCCATCTGCGAATATCGTAGCGCTTCACACGGATAAGATTCCGTTCTTGTGCGCGCTTTAAAATGGATACATTCAAATACGAAGAAAAAGCATCAGGGAATAGGGTAAAAATATGAAAGGTAAGCATGAGATGAAATGAAAACGGCGCTACCCGCGTAGCACCGTTTCCGAAAAGTCGTGTGGGAGGCTTTAGGATTTCAGCTCTTCCATCACTTCGTCCACGTTCCGCGGTTCGCGCGCCCTCCGTCCACCCTCCGGCTCCTCAATCTTGAGGTTCACGCGGGCGTTGTTCTTCATGCCCACGATGCGTAAGAGAGTGCGGATCGCGCGAGCGGTAGAACCTTGTCGCCCTACCACTTGGCCCATATCTTCCGGATGCACTTTGAGAGAGAGGAGTACTCCCATCTCATCAACTGTCCGGGTGATCTGCGCCTGGTCGGGATGGTCGACAATGGACTTCACTATGTATTCCAGGAATTCCTGGTCTCGGAAATCTGCCATTGCAGTCATGCGGTATGCAGGGAAATGTTGTGTACTTCCTTGCCACCACTCGGTTAGCTCATCAATCCCAGTAGCTCGACCTTTCGGAAAGGCTACTGTCTGCCTATATTTTAAACGGTTTCTTCGCTTATAGTCAAGCGTTTATTGCCTCAGCCGCTTCCGCCGGTGCAGCTTCGGAGGGGGAGGCTTCGCCGGCGCCGGGCGCACCCTTTTTGCGCAGAGGTACGGGAATTTTCTTCCTGGTAATCACTCCGGTTTTTACGAGGAGATTATGAACGGTCCTTGAGGTTTGTGCGCCTTTTGCTATCCAATACTGTGCCCGCTCCTTCGCAATATGGTGGGTTTTGAGTTTGGGATTATAGAAACCCAGCACCTCTAGTGCCCCTCCTTTGGGACCTTTATAATCCTGGGTGACTACGATTCTAAACTGCGCTTCGTTGCGTCTTCCCCGGCGTTGAAATCGAATTTTTAGCATAATGGTATTAAGTAATTCCTTCAGCCCGAAGCGCCGCTCCTGCCGCCGCTTCTTCGGCGGTTTGCTTTGATGGGCCATCTCCTTTGCCGACCATTTTCTCATTCAAAAATGCTCCGACCACAAACCGTTTTTCGTGGTCTGGTCCTGACTCTTCCAATACCTTATAGACGGGTGTAATACCGTGTCGCTCTTGTGCGACTTCCTGAAAGTAACTTTTCGGATCGCGGTGACGCTTGGTGGAAATAATCTCGGGAAGCGAGGGAAGAAGATGACGGCTGATAAAATCACGAACGGCCTCGTATCCCTGATCAAGATACATCGCGCCCAAGAGCGCCTCAAAGGCATTGGCAAGAATAAACTGACGCGCCCGACCCACATCCTTCGCTTCGCCGCGTGAGAGCAGCATTACCTCGTTCATTTCGATCTCTGAAGCCACCTTTGCGAGCATGTTCGCGTTCACCAGCGCCGCCCGAAAACTCGTGAGTTCCCCTTCCGGATTCGGATAATGCGCGTAGAGATACTCCGTCACCACAAGTTCAAGCACTGCATCTC
>CAYVXU010000027.1:2940-15116 GCA_964454705.1 uncultured Candidatus Saccharibacteria bacterium
CTGCATCTCCAAGAAACTCCAAACGCTCGTTATGGTCAAGTCTGAATGCGGGATTTTCATTGAGATACGAGCGATGAGTAAGCGCCTGCAAGAGGAGGTCTTTATTGCGAAAGGCGACTCCAAGCTTCTGCTCGAATGTTGCAAGTGACTGTGTCCGATCCATATCACTCCTCCGCAGGTGCGGATTGCCTCTCGGAAGAGACGTGCTTAGCCCGTTTCCCCTCATCGTCTTTCCCCGGCTCTCCGATCTCGCGGTAAATCGTCCCCAGTACCCCATTAATAAACCTGCCCGATGCATCACCGCCGAAGGTCTTTGCGAGCTCAATTGCTTCGTTAATCGCTACTTTGGGAGGCACCTCATCACGGTTGCTGAAGAGCAGTTCATAGATACCAATGCGCAACACATTGCGATCAACAATCGTAATTTGCTCTAACGGCCACTCGGGTGCAGACTTTTCAATAATCGCGTCAATCTTAGATTGCTGTTTGAGAATGCCGCCGATAAGCTCGCGGATAAACTGATCGCTCTCCAAGCCCGGGCCAAATTCACGCACATTGCGCGTGATAATCTCATCGAGCTCCTTATTATTGCGGCCATAAAAATCCCATTCGTAGAGGGATTGGAGCACTATGCTTCGTGAAAGGTGCCGGTTTGCCATTCCTTCGCAAAAAACTTATGGGGTGACCGATAGTTTTTCAAGATCCTGGGGCGGTTCGGTCTCTTTTTCATGCGGTTCAGCTTCGGCAAGTTCGCGTTCTTTCTTTTTCCGCTCCTTTTTATCAAGCTTCGCAAGTACGTTGATCGCCTCGCGGCCGCGGTAAGTGCCACACCACTGGCATACGTGGTGCGGAAGAACCGCCCTGCCGCATTTGGCGCACGAAGTGAGCATGATCGGTGAAAGTCGCAGGTGGAGCCTGCGTTTGTTTCTCCGTGATTTGGTGTGCCGTTGGGTAGGATGAGGCATTGAGTTAGCTTTTAGCTGTTAGGTTTTGGGTTTTTAGAAAAAGATGAAAGATACGATATCATATTTCCTTACTGATTGCAATGGAAACGCGGAATTGCGAGGCTGCAAGTGAAACGGGGGAAAAAGAACGGCGGTGGATGGGAGAAGGGCCATACTTATGAAGACGCTCCAAGTGCAATCTGGTTCCATACCCTTTGTGCACTGCAAAGTCATAGGGAGGGTATTGTGTATGCAGTTTCATCATTTTCCTGTCGCGCGCTACTTTTGCAATAATGGAGGCTGCAGCGATGAGCGGTATGCGTTCATCTCCCTTCACGATTGTTTTTTGTATATAGTGAGAGGGAGCACTGATTCCCCCATCGAGAAGAATCTTTGCCGGCCTCAAGGGAAACCGGCGCACGAGGCGCGCAATTATCTCTCGGGTGGCACGGGTAATCCCCTTTTTATCAATTGTGCCGGGCGAGACCGAGGCAAAGCGGCATATGCCTCTGTGGCACAAGTACGTGAACCATTGCTCTCTTTTCTGCGCGCTCAACTTTTTTGAGTCTCTGATGCCTTTGAGATCACGGGAATGTATGCCTCCCACCGCGGCAACCACCAAAGGGCCCGCGAGAGGACCCCGACCAGCTTCATCTATTCCTATAATAAAGGAGTGGGTCGGGGCTCCCCTCCTTCGCAAGACGGTCCGAGCCGCTTCATTAGTTCCTCTCGCAGGGAGGCGGGCCAGATGGGCAGGCCCTCTCCCTCTTGGGAAACGTTTGCGCTTCATACTTATTCTATTATAATAGAAGTCGTGCATGAGAGAAATGTTACCGTAGCGATTTATGCCCAAAGAGCATTTTCATACAAGTCGAATTCACTATGGCAAGCATTGACTGGTCGCCTGTAGAGCACGCACTGCAGGAGGGAACTCGTTCTGGTTATAAAATAGCGGTGATTGAGACGGAAAAGATCTTCCAGCACCTTCTCGAGGCAAAAATTGGGGGTGATACGGTATCACGTGTAGCGATCGCGCTTCCCCATCTTACCGCCCCGCAAGAGATGGAACGCGCCCGAATGATGTATACAAAGATTTTCGAAGAGCCCGGCTTTGAACTTTCAAGGGAAGACACAAAAGAAATTCTCGCAGGGTACTGGCGCGCGATCACAGATATTGAGCATATCGATCCCGAGACGATTACTCCTTCCGGGTTTTCACTTGCACACATTGCTTCCCGCCGGACTCTCCTCATAGCAGGAGCTGGATCTCTCGGTTTTCTTATCGCGGTACTGTTGCTCGCGGAGACAGAACAGGGCAGATCAGTCGCCACAGGAATAGTCACATTTGCACATTTCAGCATCTACACAGCCCTGCCGGTGCTCGCAGGAGCGGGTATACTTATACTCGGTCTCCGGGCTTACGTTCGCTTCCGCCGCTCGCCGTATCAGAGGATACACAGCTCCTCTTCACCCTCGCCAGTTCAGAATGGATCTCCGCGCACTCCTCCACAGTAAACTTCTCATACTGTCCCTGTGCTCGTCATCTTAAAATGTGACACGCGCGCCGCAGCCTATCCGTTATATACGTCAATAGCCCCATGCGCTTTGTACATCTCCATACCCATTCCCACTATTCGCTCCTCGACGGTTTACCGAAAATCGACGCGCTTTTGAATCGTGTGAAAGAAGCCGGCATGGATGCGATTGCGCTTACCGATCACGGCGTCATGTACGGCGCGGTGGAATTCTATAAAAAAGCTACCCAGATGGGTATTAAACCTATCATCGGACAGGAAGCCTATCTCGCTCCCCACGGCTTGCACCAGAAACGCGCGCAAATTGACGATGCGCGCTATCACCTTACCTTGCTTGCGGCAACCAATAAAGGCTACCAGAATCTTATCCAACTCACTACCAAAGCGCATCTTGAAGGGTTTTACTACAAGCCGCGGATCGATAAGGAGTCACTGCGCCGGCATGCCGAAGGCCTTATCGGGCTCTCGGGATGTCTCTCGGGAGAAATCCCCCGGGCAATTCTTGCGGGTGACTTCGCCCGTGCCGAGGAACTCGCCTTCGCATACGAACAGATCTTCGGAAAAGGAAACTTTTATCTCGAAGTGGGCTATCACCCTGCTACCCCCGGCGATAAAGAGGTACGCGAGGGGCTTATTCGCATTTCGAAGAAATTAGATATACCGCTCGTGGCCACTCATGACGTGCACTATCTCGCGCCGGAAGACCGTGAGGTGCAGGATGTGCTTGTCGCAATCCAGACCGGAAGCCACGTGAATGATGAAGAACGGCTCTCAATGAGCGCCGATGATTTTTCACTCAAATCCCCGGCGGAGATGGCAGAATTTTTCAAGGATGTACCGCAAGCCCTCGAAAATACAGGCCACATCGCTGATCGATGCAATGTTACCCTTGAGCTGGGAAAGGTGCAGATCCCGCATTTCGAGGTGCCGGAAGGATACGACGCAGATGAGTACTTAAGAAAGTTGTGCACCGATGCGCTCCCTTCCCGCTATGGCACCGCACCTTCCGCGGAGATACTCGACCGGCTCGAGTATGAGCTTGCTACCATCAAAAAAACCGGATTCGCCACGTACTTCCTTATCGTACAGGATTTCGTGAATTGGGCGAAGCGAAACGGCATCATTGTAGGGCCAGGGCGGGGCTCAGCCGCCGGCTCTATTGTCTCGTACCTCCTCAATATCACCAATGTTGACCCTATCTCATACGGGCTCCTCTTTGAGCGCTTCATGAACCCGGATCGCATCTCTCCTCCGGATATCGATCTTGATTTTACCGATACCCGCCGGGATGAGGTAATCGAGTACGTTGCGGAAAAGTATGGGCGCGACCATGTCGCACAGATTATTACCTTCGGTACCATGGCGGCGCGAGCCGCGGTGCGTGATGCAGGGCGGGCGCTTGGATATGCCTACGCGCAGTGTGACCAGATTGCAAAGATGATTCCTATGTTCACTACCCTCGAACAGGCGCTCGCGCAGGTGCCGGAACTCAAGCAAACCTACGAGCAGGATTCGACTGCAAAGCGGCTTATCGATTTTGCCCGCAAACTTGAGGGTGTGGCGCGCCATGCCTCAACGCATGCCTGCGGGGTGGTGATTACCAAAGATCCGCTCGACGTGTACGTACCCCGCCAGTATGCAGTGAAGACGGGCCGCGGGAATGGTGCGACGGGAGGTATAATGGAAAAATCCATCGTCACGCAGTACGAAATGCACGCAGTTGAAGACCTCGGGCTCCTTAAAATGGATTTTCTGGGACTCAAGAACCTCACCATCATTGAAGATACTCTGAGCCGCATCGCGCGTGACCGGGGAATTACGATTTCTATTGAATCAATTCCCCTTAACGACCCTGCCACGTTTGCGCTCTTGCGTGAGGCGCATACCCGCGGCATTTTCCAGCTCGAATCCACAGGCATGCGCCGATACCTCAAGCAGCTCGAACCATCCACGATCGAAGACATTATGTCGATGATCTCACTGTACCGGCCGGGTCCGATGGATTCGATTCCGGATTTCATTGCGGCGAAACACGGAAGAAAACGTATTACCTATCTCCACCCGAGTCTCCGACCCATTCTTGAGAAGACCTATGGCGTGATCGTTACCCAGGACCAGGTGCTTCAGATTGCCCGCGAGTTTGCCGGATTCACCTACGCGGAAGCTGACATCCTGCGCAAAGCGGTAGGAAAAAAAATCAAACAGCTGCTCGATGAGCAACGCACCAAGTTCATTGAAGGTGCGATGCGTACCCAGAAGGTTGATCGCGCGCTCGCAAAACGGATGTGGGATTTCATTGAGCCGTTCGCCCGCTACGGATTCAATCGTGCCCATGCCGTCTGCTATGCACTCATTGCATACCAAACCGCCTATCTCAAGGCCAACTACACTGCCGAATTCATGGCGGCCCTCCTTACCGCAGAGCAGAAGGACGTTGACCGTATGAGCTTCCTCATTGAAGACGCACGAAGAATGAATATCCAGGTACTCCCGCCGGATGTCAACGAAAGTATGGATTCATTCCATGTGGTACACGCAGACAACGGAGCATCTGCGATCAGATTTGGATTGAATGCGGTGAAAAACGTAGGCCATAACATCGTAGAGTCCATTATCCGGGAACGCGCAAAAAAGAGCGCTTTCACCTCGCTGGGCAATTTCGTTACCCGGCTGCCGCTCGCCGATCTCAACAAAAAATCTCTCGAAGCGCTCATAAAGTGCGGCTCACTCGATGCCTTCGGCGAACGAGGACAGCTCCTTGCGAATACAGAAGATATTCTCCAGTTTGCCCGTGCTTCCGGCAAGGCCTCTGCATCGAACCAACAGAACCTCTTTGGCGCAGCCTTCGCCCCGTCCGCCGAACCTGCCCTTCGGGAAGTAGAGGCAGTATCGAAGGAAGAGAAGCTTGCGTGGGAAAAAGAACTGCTGGGCCTCTATGTATCGGCGCATCCCATGGAAGATTACCAGCCGCATCTGCGCCAGCTCCGGCTTCCAATCCTCTCCATTAAAGAAATTACCCCGCGCCATGTGGGACGGCAGATTATCGTGAGCGGGGTGATTGGCAATATCCAGAAGGTAATCACCAAAACGGGAAAACCCATGCTCTTCCTGCAGATCGAAGACTTAAGTGATAAAATTGAAGCACTTATTTTCCCCAGCCTGTTGGAAAAATCTCCCGCGGTGTTTCAAAATAACAAAGCGGTAGTGGCAAGCGGCAAGGTAAGCGACAAGGACGGAGTATTTAAAATCCTCTGTAACGAAGTGCAGGATCTTGGGGAGCTCTTGCGAAAACGCATCCTCGCCCAGCCGAATGCAGCGGCATAATAGTACTATTGTCATAAGCGCGGCACGTGCGCTATTGTGAAAGCAGTGCCGAAACATACAACTCCCGATATTGATACGATCCGCCACTCTACCGCCCATCTTCTTGCGGCGGCGGTTTTAGAATTGCATCCCGAGGCGAAACTTGGAATCGGGCCGGTAATTGAGAACGGATTTTATTACGATTTCGACCTGCCGCAGCCGCTAAGCTCCGATGATCTCCCGCGGATTGAGGAGAAAATGCGCGGTATGATCGAAAACAATATTCCCTTCGTGCGGGAAGAATTGCCGCTTGCAAAGGCAATCGCATTTTTTAAAAAACTCAAGCAGCCGTATAAAGTGGAGCTCTTGCAGGAACTCAAGAAAAAAGGAACCACAAGGATTAACGAGGAGGAGGCGCAGGATGTAGACCCAGCCGCGCTGTCGACGGTGAACATCTATCATACAGGAGATTTCGTTGATCTGTGCCGCGGCCCCCACGTTGCATCAACCGGGGAGATTCCCAAGGATGCATTCGCGCTTACCCGGCTTGCGGGGGCATACTGGCGGGGCAGTGAAAAGAATCCACAGCTTACGCGGGTATACGGCGTGGCGTTTTTGAGCAAAAAAGAGCTGGGAGATTATCTGTGGAAAGAAGAAGAAGCAAAAAAGCGGGATCACCGCGTACTCGGACAAAAACTCAAGCTCTTTACCTTTGTCCCTGAAGTAGGACCCGGACTCCCCCTGTGGCTTCCTCACGGCGCCCAGTTGCGCGAAACCATTGAACATTTTGCAAAGGACGTTGAACGTGCGTGGGGATACGAGCGTATCGTTACTCCCCACATCGCGAAAGAAGAGCTTTATAAGACATCAGGCCATATACCTTACTATGCCGCAAGCATGTTTCCCCCCATGAAGCTTGATGACGGTACCTACTATGTAAAGGCAATGAATTGTCCGCATACGCATCTTATTTACAAGCACGAGCCGCACAGCTACCGCGAACTCCCCATCCGCTACGCTGAATACGGCACCGTATATCGCTACGAACTTTCCGGAACCCTTGCAGGGCTCTTACGCACCAGAGGTTTTACGCAAAACGATGCCCATATTTACTGTACCTTTGAGCAGGCGGAGGATGAATTTTTGCGCGTCATGCGCCTCCACGAATTTTGGTATAAAGAAGTGTTTTGCATTGAAGATTTTTATATGCGCCTGTCATTACCCTCGCTGGATAAGAAAAAATACGCACTGTTGGGCCAGCAGTGGGATACTGCCGTAAAGCTCATACGCGGGGCAATGGAGAAGTCGAGGCTCTCCTATGTCGAAGCCGTGGATGAGGCGGCATTTTACGGCCCCAAGGTTGATTTCCAGATAAAAAGCGTGATCGGCCGTGAAGAAACTGCCTCTACCAACCAGCTTGATTTTGTTGCAGCAGAGCGCTTCCACCTCATCTATCGCGACAAAGACGGAGCAGATAAGCCGGTGTGGGTGATCCACCGTGCGCCGCTGGGCTCCCACGAACGTTTCATTGCTTTTTTGATAGAACACTATGCAGGCGCGTTTCCTTTTTGGTTGAGTCCCGTACAGGTGGGAATAGTGCCGGTGGCATCACGCCACATTGCACACGCACAGCACATGCAAAAAGAATTGGAGGAGAAAGGGATACGGGCAGAAATACTTGATGCAAACGAGACGGTAGGCAAAAAGATTCGTGAACTCGAGATGCGCAAAGTTCCCCTTATCGGGATCATGGGGGACGTAGAGAAGCAACACGGAACGTTAAGAGTACGGGAGCGCAGCAAGGGAGATCGGGGAGAAATGAATGCAGAAGGAATACACACTCTCCTCGTGCGCCCTGCAATCAAAACATATGAATCGCTTTCTCAGTCGGCATAGTGCATTGCTTGCACTCTCTGCGACCGCCCTCCTTACGCGCTTTTGGCAGCTGGGGAAGCCTCCGGAGGTGGTATTCGACGAAGTTCACTTCGGGAAATTCATAAACGGATACCTGACAGGGAATTACTTTTTTGATATTCATCCCCCGCTTGGAAAATTCCTGCTTGCCCTCGCAGGAAGATGGGGCGGATACGATCCCGTTTTCCTGTTTACCAACATTGGCGATGCCTACGGTGAAACCGTCTATGTCGCGCTTCGCTTTGCACCCGCACTCTTCGGCGCCGCTATTATTCCTCTTGTGTATCTTATTTTAAAACGGCTTGGAGCTTCGGAGCCGGCTTCTGCGCTGGGAGCTTCGTTTGTCCTCTTTGATAACGCCATTCTCACTGAATCACGCCTTATCGTAGTAGATAGTATTCTCCTTGCATGTATTGCGCTTGCACTTTATACCTACCTAAGCATGCGTGCTTCTGCCGTCTTTACTGTACGGTGGTGGGGATGGCTCGCGGCAAGCGGTATTGCGATTGGATGCGCTATATCGGTGAAATGGACCGCCCTCGCGCTCGTGGGGCTTGTGGGGCTCGATAGCATCGCCGTCCTCGCCACGCGCCGCTCATTTGTATCTATCCTGCAAGAGGGGGGCGCACGCCTCGCGGGGCTTCTCCTCCTGCCCACGATTGTGTATGCGCTCCTTTTTGCAATCCATTTTGCCTTGCTTCCTGCTTCAGGGCCGGGGGACGCCTTCATGACGCCTGCGTTTCAATCCACCCTTGTCGGGAACAATGCCTCATACGAAGGAGAGCCTCTTTCTTTTTCGGAAAAGCTCATAGAACTCAACACCACCATGTACACCGCGAATGCAGGTATTACCGCAGATCATCCGTGGAAGAGTGTGTGGTGGTCATGGCCCGTTATGCTCCGGGGGGTCAGTTACTGGATCCGGTCCTATGCCGATGGCACCATCGGCCGCGTCTACCTACTGGGAAATCCGTTTGTGTGGTGGACATCGCTCGTCGGGTTTCTCACTGCCGCAAGTTATGTAATTTCTATAGGACTCGACTGGCGACGCGCGAAGGAAAAGGAGAGGCATCTCGCACGAATGGTCCTTTTCCTTATTGGCGGGTTCCTCCTCTCGTGGCTTCCTTTTGTCGGTGTTACACGGGTGCTTTTTCTCTACCACTATCTTCCGTCTCTTCTCTTTTCCATTCTTGCTACTGCGCTTGCCTTTGACTACGCATTTGTCTCTGATGCGGCAAAAAAGCGTGCTGCGATAACCCTGGGCATGATTCTCCTCGTGGGATTTCTCTTTTTTGCACCACTCTCGTACGGAACCCCGCTCACTGATGGTGCCTATAAATCGCGGGTGTGGTTTGAGACATGGCAATAATAAGTCAAAAATCAAAATATTGGTATCAACATTTTCGAAACGAAAATGTTGATTCATTAATTTTGAATTTTGCATTTTGATTTTTGACTTGCTTACCCATGAAACCAACGGAATTAAAGATACCACAACGAGCACGAAACCAGCGGAAGTACCATATTATTACGTATGGGTGCCAGATGAATGTGAACGATTCAGAACGAATTGCCTCGCTTCTTGAGGGTGTAGGCATGCATGCGGCTCTGAAACCCGATCACGCCGATTTAATCGTGATCAACACCTGCTCGGTGCGGCAAAGTGCCGAGGATCGGGTATTCGGACAGGTGCATAATTTTAAATCCCTCAAAGCGCGCAACCCTGCACTTCGGGTGGCAGTTACCGGCTGTATGCCGGGCCGGGATCTCGACGGAGTGTTGCGCGCGAAAATGCCCTCGGTAGACTTTTTCTTCCCCATTCAAGATGTTCCGCATCTCCCCTACTGGGTAATGGAGAGTTGGGCGGAACATACCCCGCGTATGCAGGTATTGGATAACTACCTCGCAATTACACCGAACTATCGCTCGTCCTTCCAGGCATTTGTTACCATCCAGGCAGGCTGCAACAATTTCTGCACCTTCTGTGTGGTGCCGTATTCGCGAGGGCGCGAGCGATCTCGCCCGGTAAAAGACATTCTCACAGAGGTACGCGCCCTTGCCGAGAAAGGGGTAAAAGAAGTGACACTGCTCGGACAAAATGTAAACACCTTCCGGCCGCCCGATAAAGAATACTTTTCACCCCATAATCCTTTCCATGATCCGTTTGCCGCGCTTCTATGGGAGATCAATCAGGTAAGTGGCATCACCCGTATTCACTTTACCGCGCCGAACCCACAAGATATGACCGATGAAGTGATAGAAGCGCTTGGGCTTGCGCATCACGTCAACTATCTGCATTTGCCGGTACAGTCAGGAAATAATGAGGTGCTCAAGCGCATGAACCGGCGTCACAGCCGCGAAGCATACCTTGCTATCATCGAGAAGGTACGGCGAGTACGGCCTTCGATCGCGATAGGGACCGATATTATTGTTGGCTTCTGCGGCGAAACCCGCGCACAGTTTGAGGATACGCTCGCGCTGTACCGTGAAGTGCAGTTTGATATTGCCTATATCGCGCGCTACTCCCCGCGCTCGCACACCCTTGCAGCAAAACTCTGGGAGGATGACGTGCCGCAGGAAGAGAAAAAATCTCGCTGGCTCATGCTGCAGCATCTGATGGAAGACGTTGTGCGCAGAAAAAATGGGGCATACCGGGGGAAAACAGTAAGCGTCCTTGTAGATGCGAGTGAACGCACATCCCGTGTCCCGCGCCTGCCGATGCCGAAGAAAGACGAGGTGCTCCTTGCCGGAAACTCACGCGAGATGAAGCGGGTGAAATTGTTTGGGCCGAAGCGTCTTATCGGCTCTGTGGTGCCGGTACGCATCGTTGATACACAGGAATGGGTACTGTGGGGAAAAAAAGCATAACACGCACTTTAGCGCCGCTCGTGGTAGTTACGGGGCCGACTGCTTCAGGAAAGAGCACGCTCGCGCTCCGTATCGCGAAGGAGTTCGGAGGAGAGGTAATAAATGCTGATTCACGGCAGGTGTACCGCGGCATGGATGTCGGTACCGCTAAAGTACCTCCGGCCGAGCAGGAGAACGTGTCCCACCATCTTTTTGATATTGTCGATCCCGACCACCCCTTCACGCTCCAGGAGTATCAGCAACGCGCCATTGAGATTATCCGTGAGGTGGGCGCGCGGGGCAATCTTCCGCTGCTCGTAGGAGGAACCGGCCTTTATATTCAGGCGGTGGTAGATAACTATCGCATCCCCTCTGTTGCGCCCCATGCCGCTCTTCGCGCCCAGCTTGAAAAAAAAGACGCCGCTACGCTCTTTGCCGAGCTTGTGAAGATCGATCCTGAAGCGGCCCGCACGATTGACCGCGCCAACACACGCCGGCTTATACGTGCAATTGAAGTAGCGCTCCTCTCCTCACTCTCCCGCTCGCAGGCGAGTCAGAAAGGTGAGCCGCTCTTTTCAGTGCTTATGCTCGGTGCAGAGGTGCCCCGGCGCACTCTCTACCAGCGGATAGATGAGCGGGTACATCAGATGATCGAAGCGGGACTTGTGGAGGAGGTTGAGCGGCTCCGTGCCAAAGGGTATGACTCCGCTCTCTCAAGCTTATCGGGCATTGGATACAAGGAACTAATCGAATATCTTGATGGCCGCGGTACGCTTCAAGAGGCAGTACGGAAGATACAGTCCCACACGCGTCAGTTTGCTCGGCGCCAGCTCACATGGTTCCGAAAAGAAAAGCGCATCATCTGGATACGCTCATACGAAGAGGCGCAAGCCCATGTTCGTGGGTTCCTCAACACCGTGCACCGCTAGCCCTCTATTTTCTGGCGCAGGACAATTTTACGGAAGTAATACCAGGCCCGCTCGCGGTTTTTTTTATCTTTGAAGGCGTGCCACAACGGAGGAAGCACGGATACGAATATGATGAGGAAAATGATCGGAAGTAAATAGCGGTCAATATCAGGAATCGTTTTCCCTAAGAAAAATCCAAGTAAGGTAAGACCCACTGCCCACAAGAATCCGCCCACTACGTTGTAAAAGAGGAACGTCCCATAGTGCATACTTCCCACCCCTGCAAGGATCGGCGCGAAGGTGCGGATCACCGGCATAAAACGGGCAAGGATAATTGCCTGCGGCCCGTAGTGCTCATAAAAGATCCGCGCACGCTCAAGATTATCTTTGTGAAAAAGAAGTGAGTCCTCTCGTTTAAAGATACCCGGCCCCATCTTCCGTCCAAATGCGTAGCCGAAACTATCGCCGGCAACCGCACCTATGAACGTAAGAAGGGTAATGATGCGGATATCAAAAAAGCCGAGCGACGCGAGGAGCCCCGCGGTAAAAAGGAGGCTGTCGCCCGGTAAAAAAAATCCGATGAGCAGGCCCGATTCAGCAAATACAATCGCAAAAAGGCCGGGGTAACCTGCAGTTTTTATTAAAAGTTCAAGGTCGAACATGGTATTACTTGTAAGATTTAACCGCGTTGTTCACACTTTACCACTTGTCGGGTAAGGTGGGAA
>CAYVXU010000028.1:0-2164 GCA_964454705.1 uncultured Candidatus Saccharibacteria bacterium
TTAATCAATTACTTTTATCCGCAGGAACTGTGAACAACGCGTTCAATTCCTACAAATAAAACCATGAAAGTATTCCGCAAACTTATTCGTGATAAAATTCCGGAGATTATGGCGCGGAATGGCCAAAAGGCTGTGACGCGGGTACTCACTAATGAAGAGTACATTCCTGCACTGGAAAATAAGCTTCTCGAAGAGGTGCAGGAGCTCCGCAGCGGCGAAGCGGACCTCTCCACTAAGGAGCAGGTCGAGGCAGGGAAGAAAGACGAGATCGCCGATGTGTATGAAGTGTTGGAATCACTTATCAGGGCATACGGTTTTTCGAAAGAAGAGATTAGCGAGATACAGGCAAAGAAGCGGGAGGCGCGGGGAGGGTTTGAGAAGAAGTTATTTTTAGAACGCGCAGAATAGATTTTAGCAAGCCGGACTTCCAAACGAATCTTCCATGGGGCCTTACGCCTTTATTTGCCGTTCCGGCTAGACAATGTCCTTCCCATGAGGTTTCGTTTGAAAGCCAGCTTGCTGGTGAGTGTGTGGCGTTTCCGCAGACGAGATGAGAAAGCTTGCCAAACTGCGTGTTCCCGACTAGAATATGGGACTGTTCGTTCACATCAAAAAGGGGATTGCAGATGAGGAGGCGCAATGAGGAGAAAAGCGAAAGAAACGAAACCCACGGTGGTCACACCCGTACTGTTCGATACGTATATGGCGCTCATCGAGAACAGCGTTGCGTCCCGAACGTTTCAAAGTTCCTTTAATCGTGTAGACGGAGTGGAGAGAGATATCCTTAGAAAGGATAACTTGAAAGGCTGTCGCGCATGTGCCTTTTTTGTTTCATCGATTCTTGTAATCGTGCAGGCAATCGACAACTTGCAGGTGCAACTCATCGATAGTGTACACGCTACCGTAGAAGGCACGATGCGGGATATCGAACGGTACTGGAAGCAGGCATGGAAGCTGCGGCGAGGAGCTATCCTTCTGTGGGAACCGATGGAACTCGCCGGTGAAATAAACCGCCACATCGGATTCTACGTGGGGAAGGGAAAAGCCATCAGCAATGATTGGGAATCCGGCGTACCGGCGTATCATCACTGGACGTACGGACGAAAAGAAGACGCACCCTTCCGTAGAGTTGTTGCCATCTACCACCATGACGCCCTGATGCGCAGCACCTAGTGTTTGCACGCGAAGCCGGCTCGGGATTTACCCCAGCCGGCTTTTCTGTTATCCCCAGTTGCGATAGGTAGCAGGCAGCTTTCGTGCTACAATAACGCTATAGATTATTCAACTATGGCAAATGAACAACTGCTCGCGTTTATTCGCGAGGTACGAAAAAAGGGAATTTCTGATGAAGAGATCAAACGTCTGCTCCGGGAAAAAGGATGGGATGATCAGGCAGTTATAGAGGCGTTCCGCGCGCTTGAGAGCGGCGCTTCATCGTTTCAGATAAGCGGCGAAGCAGCGCCGCGCGGGCCGATTCAAAATCCTACTGCAAGTGAACCCACTGTTTCCGGGGCGAGCGGAGGAGGGCAACTTCCCGGCGCGTTCGCGTTGCTGAAGGAGGCGTGGGCGCTCTATGCGGAACGGTTCTGGACGCTTATTGGCATCTCGCTTGTTCCGGCTTTTCTGGTGATTCCACTCGTTCTTAGCGCAGTAGCGGGTATTGTATGGGCAGAAAAATTTGGCCCGGCGGCACTTCCGGTTATTATCGTTTTTCTCATTGTATTGAGCGTGGGCGCCATATGGAGCCAAATCGCGCTTATCGCCGCAGTGAAGGGCGCAGGTGAGAGAATTGGTGTAGGGGAGTCGTTTCGCCGCACGGGCGGATATATTGTTGCGTATCTGTGGATCAATATACTTGTTGCGCTCACCATCATGGGAGGAGCAGTGCTTCTTCTTATTCCCGCCATTATCTTTGCGGTATGGTTCATATTCCCTGCGTATGTCCTCATTGAAGAAAACGTAAGAGGCCTCTCCGCGCTTTTGAAAAGCCGTGAGTATGTAAGAGGAAAGTGGGGAAGAGTACTGTGGCGTCTTATTGTGCCGGTGTGCGTGCTGATAATTTTGCAGATTATTACGATAATCTTGTTTGGATTTGAGGGACAAGATCGGGCAACGTGGAAAGGAGTAATTGATTCTGAAACGGCAGGAGGGATAAGCTCGCTTG
>CAYVXU010000028.1:2174-10011 GCA_964454705.1 uncultured Candidatus Saccharibacteria bacterium
GTGGTAAACCTTCTCTTCGGCACATTTTTTGTCTGCTATCTCTACACGCTCTACCGGCACCTTCGAGGTTCGCGGGGTCCGTTTGAGGTGGCGCCCGGGCAGAGGAGAATGTTTATTGCAATCGCGATCCTCGGCGCGCTGGCGATCCCTGCAATCGTTGGCATAGCGGTATGGTTTAGTCTGGGGGATGGGCGATCAAAGGCAGGGGATGCACGAGTACAAGCCGCGATGGCACAATTTCGTGCCGCACAGGAGAGTAGTTTTGACAGCACTATTTCAATGTATACCAACGCTGTTCCGTAGGAACAAATGCCAATTCTCTAGATACTGATGTATACATATACGGTGGAGCACACATTAAAGTCTGCTGGGGTGCCGGCGCTGGCAACTGCGGCGCCTGTCCGGCAAACCTTCCAGACTCAGCAAACTATGCGGCTGCGGGGCAGCTGGTGAAAGGGGGAGCGTGGTGTGTTGATGCGAGCGGCAACTCTCAATTTGTAGCAGATGGATTAGGAGCCGTAACCGACACCACTTGTCCGTAATGCCTACGCGGGGAGGTATGACACCGAAGGAGGAGTTACAATCATATATTAAAGAAACAAGGGCGGCCGGATTTCAGGACAGCGATATTCGGATGCACCTTAAAGCCGTTGGCTGGAGCGAGCGGGAGATCGAGGAAGCGCTCAAAGAGCCTGCGGCTATTGACTCGGTCTCACTGCCTCCTACAGATACCACAACATCTGCGCCGGGTGCGGTGATCATGGGAGAGCTTGAACCCCGCGCGCGCATCCCCAAAAAATGGCTGCGCCCCGTACTTATCGCGGGGGGAATTTTGATAATAGGCGGCGCTTCATACGCGGCATATGCGAGGTGGAACAACGAGCCTGTGCGGGTACTTGCGCAGATGAAAGAGCGTTTCACCAAAGCGGCGAGTTACCACTATGATGCGCGGGTGAACTTTACCTTTGGTGCGGATCCGAACGCGAGCGCATCGCTTTTTACCGATGCGGTAAAAAACTTTCCCCAGCGCATCAGCGGCGAAAGCATATTCAAAGGAGTTGTAGCGTTTGACCCTGAAGGTACCCCCGAGAAAGCGAATACCGCCATGCACATGACGGTGGCATATGAAGATGTGTCAGTGAAGATAGGGATGGAGGTTCGCACTATCGGCAGGAAGAGTTATATACAGTTTACCGAGTTCCCTCTGCTCTATGCCGCCATGCCCCAATTGAGAGACCAATGGATTAGCATTTCCGAGGAAGACGTAAAAAATTTGCAGAATAATCCGGCCTTAAAACCGTATATGACCTCGCCGGAAGATTTGGAGAAGTCTCTTAAGGACAACGAAGAGTTCACGCGGAAGCTCAAGGAGATCTGGAAGAATGTGCGGTGGTACACATTTCGTGAAAGGCTCGCGGACGACCGTATACGCGATACGGCAACCTTTCACTATCAGGCTGATATTGATAAAAAGGCATTGAGCGAAGGAATCGCGCAGAGTCTAGCGCTCGTGCTCTCAAACGAAGAGCTCAAAAATCTTGCCGAGCAGGGCGCCTTGCAGCTCAATGCGCAGAAGATACGTGAATCGTTTGAAAAGTACTTCTCATTCCGGCCCGTGGATCTTTACATTGGCAAGAGAGACCGCCTGCCGTACCGGATTCTTGGGGGAGTGGGGATTGCCTATGAAAAAGCCGCAACACTCGATCTCACCGGCTCGCTTGAGTATTACGATTATAACAAACCCGTACAGGTTGAGGTGCCTTCCAACGTAATGGCGCTTTCGGATTTTGTGAACGCTATGCTCAAAGGAATAAACAACGCAACGCTTAGCGAACAGCTTCCTTCGCTTACGCTCTACATGATCCAGCAGTTTGATCAAACCAAAAAAGTGTATGTGCTCAAGGAGAATGATGCTGCAATAAGCCAGATGCGGGCGACACTGCGTACACAGGGAGGAGAGTTGGTGGTGTGTATGAAAACACGTACTGGTGTGCAGTGCGATACCACGGGCCGCGCACGACTTGAGGGAAGCGACTTTGCGCTCTACGGCCGCCCTACCGCGCAGGATACATGGACGTGCGTAGACAGAAATACTATGAAGGAAGGCATCGCCCAATTCGGAGAGGTGCCGTGCAAATAAACTTAAAATTCAAAAATCAAAAATCAAAAGTCAAAATTATAGTGCCCGCCTTCGGCGGGTATTTTTATTCTCTCCGCCAAAGGAGGAGAGAATAACCCTTCCGAAGCTCGCCGAAAGCGAAGGAGGGTAATCAGCCGACTGCCAAAGATGAATCGGGATGCGTGGAGCCTCACTTCTTTATCTGCCGTTCCGGCACCTAAAGGACTTCTCCACGAATGATTCACTTTGGCGGCCGGCTGATCGTTGTTCGGTTTTTGTTCGGAAACAGAGTTATCAACAAGTCAAGTGGTTGACCATGGTACCCGTGTGGGATAGAATGTGAGCGATGTGGTGAGGTGTGGATAATTGTGGGGATATCTCGTCACATCTGTGGATAACTCACTTGCTTACCAAACTTATGATTATTTGCGTGTGGTATCGCATGCTCCAACGGGTACGTGAATGCGGATGGGGGTGGTCCGTATTCATGTATTCGCCGTGCGTGCAGCCTGTCCGCACTGTAAGCCGCTATGTTCATCGGCGAGTACGCGCATTCAATTGATTCCAAGGGCCGGCTGGCAGTACCGGCGAAATTCAGGAAACAGCTCGCGAAGGGCGCAGTAGTTACCCGCGGCCTTGATCGATGTCTGTTCCTGTACCCCGCAGAGGAGTGGAAGGTCCTGGCTGGTAAATTAGCACGGCTGCCTATCAGCCAGGCCCATACGCGCGCCTTTGCGCGTCTCATGCTGGCCGGCGCCATGGATGTTGACATTGATGGTCAGGGCCGGATTCTCGTGCCTGATTATCTGCGTAAATACGCTCGCCTTTCCCGACAGGCAGTGATCGCCGGGCTCTACAACCGGCTTGAAATTTGGGATGAAGCAGCCTGGACTACCTACAAAGCAGGTACCGAGCGCGAGAGTGTGAAGATCGCAGAACAGCTCGGCCAGTTGGGCGTATGAGCCCCGAAGTCCGGCATATCCCTGTCCTTTTACACGAAGTCATCACCCTGCTCGATCCGCAACCGACTGGCGGTTCCGCCAAGCCTCGTCGTGAACGACGGGCCGCACATTTGATTGACGCAACTATTAATGGCGGTGGCCATGCCCGTGTACTGCTTGAAGCAACGAGCCCCGGAGGAAAACTGTTGGGCATCGACGCCGATCCTGGGCAGATTGCGCGTGCTAAGGTAGCGCTTGCCCCGTATGTGCGCGAAAAACGGCTTACGCTTGTGCGCGGCAACTTTGCGAATATCCAGGAATACGCGCACCGTCACCGCATCAAGCCGATACACGGAATTCTTTTTGACCTCGGGGTGTCGAGTTACCACTTTGAGGGAAGCGGAAGAGGATTTTCATTCAAACGGGATGAGCCGCTTGATATGCGCTTTGATCCGGGGGGCATACATCCGTCTTCGCTACCTCCTTCGCGCAAGGCTTCGGAAGGTCGAGGAAAGCTATGGTCGCACGCCGACAAAGTCTATGGCGACGGAGCGTGGACGAGTCGGCGGACAAAACTAGATGAGATGGAGTCCACCCTCTTCGGAGGAGGATTTAGGAGGGGATCCGAAGAGGGCGGGCTTCACCTCGGCTCACCCGCATTTCCTGATTTTGTTCCTGCGAGAATATATCCTACCGCCGAAGCGCTTGTGAACAGTGCATCAGTCCAGGAGCTCACGCGCATCTTTCGGCTCTACGGGGAAGAGCGGTACGCGGCACGTATTGCAGAGGCGATTAGTGCCAGGCGCGCGCACCGTCCTCTCCGTACCACCATAGACCTTGTCCGGGTAATTGAGAGCGCAATGCCTGCGCACGCGCGCAGAGGCCGCATTCACCCCGCGACACGAGTATTCCAGGCGATCCGTATTGCAGTGAATCAGGAGCTTGTCTTACTTGCCGCCGCGCTTCCAAGTGCCTTTCATCTGCTCGCTCGCGGAGGCCGGCTTGCCGTTATTTCATTTCATTCATTGGAAGACCGTATCGTAAAGCATTTTTTTCAATATTGTATCCGGCAGGGCATGGCACGAAGCCTTACTCCCAAGCCCGTAAGGCCCTCCCGGCAGGAACGCATCCGTAATCCGCGCAGCCGGAGCGCGCTCCTGCGGGTGATAGAAAAAATATAATCATCCATGCGTATTCTCTCTTCTGCACTCATTGCCCCGCCTGTGGCGGGAAGCATTGCTCACACGATCATCCGTGAGACTCGGGAATGGTCTCCGCTTACCCGGGCGGTGCTTGCGGTATTGGTAGTGGTGGGGGCATACATCCTGCAGGTGCAGGGAACTATTGCACAGGGCTATCGTATCCGCGCGGCAGAGGTGCGACTTGAAACGCTTCTTGAAGCAGAGAGCGCGCTTGCGGTGGAGCTTGCTGAATTGCGCAGTATTCGCAGACTTGGTACGATAGCACAAGGAGTGGGGCTTACCCCGGCGAGTGACATCACCTACATGGAGCTGGAACGCTCCGGCTTTGCAGAGAGAAACCACCCCACGCCTTAGATTGTTGGGGCTATGCCTAAGAAAATACCGTCGCGCAGCTCTCATGCGCGGCTTCGGTTCTATACGGTAGTGATAGGGATATTGAGCGCGGCACTTATTGGCCGCTTATTTATATTGCAAATTATCCGCGGTGAGTCGTACCAGCTTGAAGCACAGGGCCAGCATGTGGCAAGCGAGGTGGTGGAGGCCCCCCGCGGCGAGATTTTTTTCCAGGATCGTGAAGGTAATCTGCATCCGGTGGCAATCAACAAACAGCTTCCGCTTATCTATGCAGTACCGAAGGAGATACGCGATAAGAAGGGAACGGCACAGGAACTTGCGGTGCTCTTGGGGAAGCCAGTAGAAGAGATCAGCGCGAAGCTCGCGAAGGAGAATGACCCGTACGAGCCGCTCTATGCGCGCGCGAGCGAGGAAATGGCGCAAAAGGCAATTACCAGCGGCCTCACGGGCGTAGGGGTCTCGTATGAGCGGGGGCGTTTTTATCCCCTGAAAGAGGCCGCGAGCCACGCAATCGGTTTTTGGGGGTACTCGGCAGACCGGCGGGTAGGGCAGTACGGGGTTGAAGGATACTATGAGGACGCGCTTGCGGGAAAGCGCACAGTAGTTGAGGGTAAAAAAAGCGGCGCGGGGTACTGGGTAGAGCTCGGACGTCGACTGCTCGCAAACCCCGAGCGGGGCGCAAACCTTGTGCTCACCATAGACGCGAACATACAGTTTAAGGCGGAAGAGATACTCAAGAAGGTATTTGAGGCCTACCGTGCGTCAGAGGGAACGGTGATTGTTTCCGATCCCAAATCGGGAAAAATTCTTGCAATGGCTACCTATCCCTCGTTCAATCTAAACGAATACGGCAAGGTCGAGAGCGCAGATATCTATGTGAATCCCGCAGTGCAGAAGTCGTTCGAACCGGGTTCTATCTTCAAGCCCATCACCATGGCCGCGGCGCTCGATGCCGGGGTAGTTACGCCGGTAACCACCTACCACGATACCGGCAAAGAAGTATTTGGAAGTTATGTGATCCAGAACTTTGACCGAAAGGCACGGGGCATACAAACAATGACGGAGGTACTGGAGAAATCCCTCAATACCGGCGCGATTTTTGCGGAGCGCAAACTTGGGCACGAGCGCTTCACGAAGTATGTAGAGGGATTTCAATTCGGCGAGAAAACCGGCATTGATCTTGCCGGTGAGGCCGCAGGAAGCATTGAAAACCTCTCCGAGAAACGGGAGGTCAACTATGCAACCGCTTCCTTCGGCCAGGGCATCACGGTAACCCCTATCCAGATGGTGCAGGCGATTGGCGCAATCGCGAACGGGGGCACGATGATGAAACCCTATGTAGTAGAGCGGATTGTGCGCGATGGAGCGGCTGATGATGTGGTCTTGCCAAGGGCGGTGGGGCAGATGGTGCAGTCGAAGGCGGCCTTTCAGCTTTCCGCAATGATGACAAGCGTGGTAGAGCACGGGTTTGACCGGCTTGCTGTGCTTAGGGGGTACGACCTCGCGGGAAAAACAGGCACCGCGCAGATCCCGGATCCTAAAAAGGGCGGATACTCCGATGAGGTAATTCACTCCTTTGTGGGGTTTGGGCCGTCCTCGGACCCGCGGTTTGTTATTTTTATGAAACTTGAGCGGCCGCGCGGGGTAAGGTTTGCCTCTACGTCGCTTGCCCGGCCCTTCCGCGATCTTTCGGAGTACATCTTGCGCTACTACAATATTCCGCCCGATACTGTGGGCAAGCCTTAACGCACGTCTTACCCCATGCGCGTACTCCTTTATCTTCCTCTGCGTGTGATGGCGCGATACCTTTGCGCGCGCTACGCGCCTCTTGTGGTCGGCGTTACGGGGAGCAGGGGAAAAACCAGCACCAAAGATGCGATTGCCGTAGTGCTCGCACGTGCATTCCGTATCTACGCGAGTAAAAAAAGCTACAACAATGAACTGGGGCTTCCACTCGGAATTCTCGGCGAAGAAAGCGGAGGGTCGTCAATTGCGCGGTGGCTGGGCATATTTTTGAGAGGGCTTGCCCGCCTCATCCGCCACGACCCGCATTATCCGCAGATAGTAGTGTTGGAGTACGGCGCAGACCGTCCGGGCGATATTGAACACCTGGCATCAATTGCGCGTCCGCACGTTGCGGTAGTAACGGGTATCGGCGCCGTTCCGGTGCACATTGAATTTTATCGTGACCGTGAAGCGGTGGCGTATGAAAAATCCCAGCTCGTGCGTGCGCTGCCCGCCGACGGAGTTGCGGTGCTGAATGCCGATGACCCCTTGGTGGCGGCAATGCGCACTCTCACCCCGGCACGCACTATTACCTACGGCATCACCCCGGATGCGGATATTCATGCCTCCGAAGTAACCCTTCTGCAGCATCTCTGGGAGCCGATACGTTTCAAAGACGAATTGATATTTATCGAGCTGCGCTTTCTCCTGCATGCAAGGGGCGAGACTATTTCTGTGAAGATGCCGAATGTGGCAGGAAAACACTTTGTATATTCGGCGCTTGCCGCCGCGGCAGTAGGGCTTTCACAGGGTATGCCATTTTCTGCAATTGCCGAGGGACTCTCGCACTTTAAAGTGCCGCCGGGGCGCCTTCAATTTCTCCCCGGCCGCAACGAAAGCGGCATTCTTGATGATACCTATAACGCTTCCCCGGACGCGGTGAAGGCAGCGCTGCGCACGCTTGGGGAACTCCATGCGCAGCGCAGAATCGCGGTACTTGGGGATATGCGCGAGCTGGGAAGATATTCTCCGGATGCGCATCGTGAAATAGGAAGGGCGTGTGCCGGCGTATGCGCCATACTTGCTGCGGTGGGGGAAAACAGGGAACACATCGCGGAGGGAGCGCGCAGTGCGGGTATGCGGGACAACCGCATACTGCTCTTTGCTGAATCCGGCGAGGCTGCTACAGCACTTGCCGGAGAACTCCAACCGCACGATCTTGTGCTTATAAAAGGATCGCAGGGTGTGCGGATGGAACGTATTACCGCAACACTGTTGCGTGATCCCCATACTCAAAGAGGCAGCCTGGTACGCCAGGAGCCGGAGTGGCTCAAAAAATAAATCAAAATTCAAAATGCAAAAGTCAAAATTAATGAATCAAAATTTGTGAAGCAAATTTTGACACTTTCATTTTGATTTTTGAGATTTGATTTTTGATCTATGCAAATTCCGCGTATTGGTGGTCATGTCTCTGCCGCAGGCGGGCTCGACAACGC
>CAYVXU010000028.1:10021-14362 GCA_964454705.1 uncultured Candidatus Saccharibacteria bacterium
CGCCTCGCCGCGGCAATGGTTTGTCCGTATCCCTTCCGATGAAACCGTGCGCGCGTTTCGCAAGGCGTGGGAGAGAAGCAATGTACAATCGGTGTATCTCCATGCGGCGTATCTTGTGAATCTGGTGAGCCCGGATGCGGCCGCACGGAAACGGTCGGTACAAAATCTTTCGGCACATCTTCGTATCGCGAGCGCAATTGGAGCAAACGGGCTTATCTTCCATATCGGCTCGGGAAAAGAGCTTCCCAAAGAACGCGCAATCCAACACGCTGTGCGGGAGATACGTGAGGTGCTTGCCATGGTGCCCGGCGCTACCCCGCTCATTATTGAAAACTCCGCAGGCGGAGGAAAGTCACTCGGGTCTTTGCCGGATGACGTAGGCCTCATCATGCAGTACCTCGATTCAAAACGAGTAAAGATATGCGTGGATACCGCGCATGCATATGAGGCGGGGCTCATTGATGCGTATACGCCGCAGAAAACAAATATATTCTGGGATGCATGGGAAAAGGCAGTGGGGATGGATACTATTGTTGCGCTCCACGTAAATGATTCGAAAACCGTCTTTAACTCTCACCACGATCGTCATGAGAACATCGGAGAGGGCCATATCGGCATTGAAGGATTCCGCAGCCTCGCGGCCGAACCTCGCATCAGAAATAAAGACTGGATTCTGGAGGTTCCGGGCTTTACCAACGAAGGGCCTGATAGGAAGAATATAGAAATACTGAAAGCACTGTTTAGATAATTTCCAATTTTCAATTCTCAATTTTCACTAAATTTTTAATGCCGCAATTTCTCAATTGAAAATTAGAACATTGAGCATTGAATGAAAATCGTAAATTGGAAATTTTCGCATCATTGCTCCTTTCCGTAAGTCTCCCTATAATAAAGCTATATGGACTCTTTCACCCCGAATCCAAGCGAAGAAAAAAAGCGCCTGCGCCACGAGGTCGTCGAAAAAACGGTTGGCTACGTCGTGACCGCATTTGGCGTGGTGGCGGGGCTTGCGTGGAATGAGGCGGTGAAGGAACTCATTGATTATGTCTATCCGGCACAAAACGCCAATACGCTTGCGGCAAAATTCCTCTATGCGCTTTTGATTACCACAATCATTATCATACTAAGCGTCTATTTAGTGAGATTCGCCGGTGGGAACAAGAATGGTGAATAGCTTCTCCACGCTGGTAATTTTCAATTCTCAATTTTCACTAAATTTTTAATGCCGCAATTTCTCAATTGAAAATTAGAACATTGAGCATTGAATGAAAATCGTAAATTGGAAATTGAAAATTTTTTATGAAATTTAGGGTAGGCGACAAAGCTCCTGATTTCACTCTCCCTGACCAGCACGGGAAGATGCACTCCCTTTCCGATTACAAGGGAAGCTGGGTGCTCCTTTATTTTTATCCGAAAGATGACACTCCGGGGTGCACGAAAGAGGCCTGCACGATTCGCGATAACTATGCCCAGTTCGGCAAGATGAAAACAATAGTATTGGGTGTGAGCATAGATTCGGTAAGACGCCACGAAAAATTTGCGCAAAAATACAGTCTCCCTTTTACCCTTCTTGCCGACGAAGAAAAAAGGGTGGTGAACCGCTACGGGGTATGGCAGAAAAAGAAATTTATGGGCAGGGAGTATATGGGCACACTCCGCACCTCGTTTCTCATTGACCCCAAAGGAAAAATCGCAAAGATCTACGAGTCGGTGAAACCGGAGCGTCATGCCGAAGAAGTTTTGCAAGACTGCAAAGGTCTAAGATGAAACCGGAAAACGTTTTTGGGTATCGAGGCGAGTTTTTCAAAATAGTTGGCAAAACTTCCCGCTCACAGGTGGGAGTAATGACTGTTCCTGCTGGCGGTGATTCGGGCCCGGAAGAAACGCACGATGCCGACCAGATTGTCTATATCATTGAGGGGAACGCAACAATCGAAATCGGCCCCGAATCATACGAAGCACAAACCGGGTATGTGGTTATTATTCCTGCACACACACGGCACCATATCTATAATACAGGAGCGGAAGAGCTTTTCTTTTTGACGCTCTATGCCCCGCCTGCATACTGATGCGTAAGCTCCGTGTGTATGCGAAGACCCGCGCTCGCCGGGAAGGTGTGGAGGAGCGGGATGCGCATACCTTTGTGGTGCGGGTGAGGGAAGTACCTGAGCATGGCCGTGCGAATGCAGCAATTATAAAAATACTTGCCCGCTACCTTCACATACCGCAAAGCCGTCTTACGCTCGTTTCAGGTTTTTCGTCTTCAATAAAAGTATTTGTCATTTCATGACGCGCCGTATTTTAGAGACACTGCTCTTATGTATAGTTTGCATTCTTAGTGGACTACTTTTCGCTCGCGTGCATTCTGCATATAGTCAGACTGGAGAGCGCATCAACAACTTTGCAGTGACGATCCGAATGATGCCCGATTCGGCGATCGAAGTTGAGGAGCGTATTGAATATGATTTTGGTGATAATCCGCGCCACGGTATCTTCCGCGATATTCCGGTGCGGTACCGCACAAAGTGGGGGAGTTACCGCATCACACTTTCGGTGCTCGCGGTGCATGACGAAAATGGCGCGTCGTACCCCTACCGCGTGAGGAGCGAGGGGGACGCAATGCGGGTGCAAATTGGCGACCCGGATATTACCGTGAGCGGGCCGCATGCCTATGTGATTCGCTACCATGTACGGGGCGCAATAAACTTTCTTGAGAACCACGACGAGCTGTATTGGAATGTTACCGGGAACGGCTGGAATGTACCGATTGACGCCGCTTCCGCCCGGGTAGTATTCCCGGAGTCTCTCGACCCAGCACTTCTTCAGGTGCAATGCTACCAAGGCGTTGAAGGCAGTATCCAGCCATGCAGTTTTTCCCAGGCCGCTTCAACCGAACAGTCAACCGAAGGATGGTACGTATTCCATGCGGGTCTTGCGCCGCGCGAGGGCATCACGATTGTGGCGGGGCTTCCCAAAGGAATACTCCGCGAACCTTCGGCATGGGAGCGGTTTGCATATTATGTGAAAGATAACTGGATCATAGTGACCCCCGTGCTTGTACTGGGGCTTCTTTTCTACCTATGGTACACACGGGGCAGGGATCCTGCGGGCAGGGGAGTGGTGATCGCCCAGTTCGATCCCCCCAATGGCCTGCGGCCAATAGAAATCGGCGCGTTGCTCGATGAACGCGTGCAGAATAAAGACATTTCATCAGAAATTATTGATTTGGCGGTGCGCGGGTATATCCGTATTACCCGTATCGAGAAAAAACGGCTTTTAAGGAAACGTATCGATTACGAACTTGAAAAAACAGCGCGCACAAGTGAATTCGCTACCCGCCCATTCGATTACAAACTCATGGACATGCTTTTTTCTTCCGGAAAAACCATACGTACTCTCTCTGAACTCAAAAAGGATAAGAAAGCGTCTGAACATATTACAGCGATCAAAAAAGCGGTATATAAAAGCCTTGTCACGCAGGGATACTTTCCGGCAAATCCAAGCACCGTGCGCTGGATATATGCGATTATCGGGATAGTGATCCTCGGCGGCGCGTTCTTTTTTGGGGGCGCAGATACCGCCGCGGCAATTGCCATCGGGGTGTCCGGCGCATGCATTCTTGCCGCAAGTCCTTTTATGCCTGCACGCACGAAAAAAGGAGTGCTCGCAAAGGAGCATGTACAGGGGCTTAAGCTCTATTTGGAGGTGGCAGAGAAAGATCGGCTTGCGTTTCACCACGCGCCTGAAAAAAATCCCAAGCTGTTTGAGACGCTCCTTCCGTATGCAATGGCGCTCGGCGTGGAGCACGCATGGGCCGCACAGTTTAAGGATATCTACAAAGGCGCGCCGGAGTGGTATCACGATGCCGCCGCCGGCCGGTTTACCGCTGTGGCGCTCGCGGACAGCCTCTCTGATTTCCGGACGGCAAGTACCTCCGCGGTGACCGCTGCAATGACACATGCCGCCGGCGGGGGAAGCGGTTTCGGCGGCGGAGGCGCAGGCGGAGGGTTTGGAGGAGGCGGCGGAGGGAGCTGGTGAAGCATATAAATGCAAATTCCAAATCCCAAGCACCAAGCACCAAACAATGACCAAAATTCTAATGTTCTAAATCCGAAACACTTGGGTCATTTAGTCATTCGAATTTGTAATCTGTTTGGAATTTGGGATTTGGAGTTTGGAATTTAAAACCCATAGCATTCCATTAGCTCAATGTATGTATAAAGAACTTAAAATCCTCGGAGCACTCACTCTTCTCGTGCTTCTATTTGCCGGAGCGAGTTTTCTCGTTCAAAATTTTGGCGGAATCGGCCCGGCGTTACGAGAGCCGCCACAGAATATTGC
>CAYVXU010000029.1:0-1907 GCA_964454705.1 uncultured Candidatus Saccharibacteria bacterium
ACCCCGCCCGTAAGCGTGATAACCGAAGAAGAGGGTGAGAGCTCATCGCGATCGCGTATCATTCTTATCGGTGTTGGTGTGGTAATACTCCTTGCGCTTCTCGGAGGCGGCGCTTACTTTTTCTTCGGGAGAGAGACTCCTTCGCCCGCACCAACCCCTTCACCTTCACCCATCGTTTCTGAACCACCCCTTCCTTCTCCCCTTGTGTTGAGTGAGAGTACTGCGGTACTGAAACTGCAGGAGGGCGAGAAACTGAAGGATCGCTTGCCGTCGTTTGCCGCAGAAAATGTGCAAGAGAACTCACTTACCTATCTTGCAGTTGCGCGGGCCGATGGCGCGTATTTCTCCCTTTCTGAACTGACTTCAGAACTAGGGATTACCGTGCCTCCTGCTATTCTGGGTAAGCTCGACGGGAACTCTTTTTCCCTGGTGGCAACCAAAACAACAGTAGGCACCTCGCTTGGTATGGTGGTGCGGATAAGCGATGCCACAGGCCTCGCGGTGGATCTCACCTCATGGGAGCCTACGATGGAAAACGATATCGCGCCAATCCTCCTCAGCGGCGCTCCCACCGTACATGATTTCCGCGGAGGCTCATATCAAGGGCTTTCGTACCGCTTCATTTACGACGTGCACCGCGGCCCCGCATATCTTGCAACTACCGATAACCTCCTCGTCATCACCACCTCAAAGGCTTTGTTTGAGATGACGGTGGATAGGTTACCTCTTCCTTCCACCTTCTAGAGCACAGCTGATATCGAAATAAAAATACCGCGCGCAGGATGCGGTGTTTTTATCTGTGTATATCTTGTGCATATAACCCATTCTCGGCGCTCACGAATTATGCTATAATACTAGTAGCGCCCAGTGCGCGCGTATCGACGAATCCGGTGCTTCCATAGCACACCTTTCCCTTTTCACCAGTTCTTTCGCATCCATTATGGACGGATTGGTCGGTATGATCCTTCAGGTGAGTGCTGAAAACTTCACGCGCTCTCGCGTGGGGAATTCGCCCCCTCGAAGGGTACCGAACAAAAGAGGTGACGTCACCCATACAATAATTTTTTTGGGGTTCCAGACTCGCCTCTTTTAATTTTGAGCGAAATACTCTGAATCGTCTCGACAATCTGCGCCGTCTATTGCTACAATAGCGCCATATGCCATTACCACCCGAAACGCTTCAGATGCTAAAATCGAAACTGGAAGAGGAGAAGAGCCGTATTACGGAGGAGCTCTCGCAGTTTGCGAAAAAAGATCCCCGCGTAGAGGGAGATTGGGATACCATCTTCCCGCAGTACGGCACCCATACCTCTGAACAGGGTGAAAACGCCAGTGAAACCGAGGAATATCACAATCTCCTTTCGGTAGAGCACAGCCTTGAATCGCGGCTCAAAGATATCGGTGATGCGCTCAAAAAGATAGAGCAAGAAACGTACGGAACATGTGAACGCTGCGGCAATGAAATTGATGTGCGGCGCCTCGAAGCAAACCCCGAAGCGCGCCTGTGCATGAATTGCCACACCACGCAAAGCGAGTAGCTTTGTTAAATCAAAATTCAAAAATCAAATATCAAAATGAAAAATCAAAGAGAAAAAAGCACCGCTTCATTTCTCCTCTTTTCTTTTTGCATTTTACATTTTCATTTTGATTTTTGAGATTTGATTTCTGACTTTATCTTGCCAAAAGCTAACAGCTATAAGCTAAAAGCTGATTGATATGCCTGCAAAAATCCACTCCTCGGTCGTATTGGGAATAGATGCGGAATTAGTGGAGGTAGAAGTGGATGCGGCGCCCGGCCTCCATGCATTCAATATTGTCGGCCTCCCCGATACCGGCGTGCAGGAGGCCAAGGAACGCGTTTCGAGTGCGATCCGCAACTGCGGAGCGAAGTCGCCCCGGCACCATAA
>CAYVXU010000029.1:1917-9623 GCA_964454705.1 uncultured Candidatus Saccharibacteria bacterium
ACCATAATCTGCGCGTTACGGTAAATCTCGCTCCTGCCGATATCAAAAAATCAGGTTCCGCCTATGATTTCCCCATCGCCTTGGGGTTTCTTTATATTTCAAAACAAACACAGTTTGATCCGGAAGGAAAACTTTTTCTGGGTGAACTCGCGCTCGACGGCTCTCTGAGGCCGGTATTTGGAGTACTCCCCGCCGCCCTATGTGCACGCCGTGCAGGAATACGAGAGATTTTTGTGCCGCACGCCAATGCCCGTGAAGCCTCCCTTGTCTCGGGGGTAGATGTGTATGGGGTTGCCACGCTCAAGGAGGCGCTCACGCATCTTGAGGGGCGATCACAGCTTACGCCGTTTCAACGGTCTTCACAGGACCCGGTAGATTTCAACTACACTCTCGACATTGCCGATATACAAGGACAGCAGCAGGCTAAACGCGCGCTCGAGATTGCTGCAGCGGGAGGACATCATGTACTCCTCTCCGGCACCCCGGGGGGAGGGAAGACGATGCTTGCGAGGGCGCTTCCCTCTATTTTACCGAAGCTCCACGAAGAAGAACTTATCGAAATTACCAAGATTTACAGTGTTGCCGGGCTCCTCACCTCCCAAACTCCTTATGTTGCCCGCCGGCCATTCCGCTCACCCCACCATACCGCTTCTCCCACTGCACTGATCGGAGGAGGAAGTGTGCCGCGGCCTGGTGAGATCAGTCTTGCGCACCGCGGCGTACTATTTCTCGACGAGTTCCCTGAATTCTCCCGTGCAGTGATCGAAAGTTTGCGTCAGCCGCTTGAAGAGGGATTTGTATCCGTGGCACGGGCACTGCGCAGTATACGATTTCCCGCGCAATTCATGCTGGTAGCCGCCATGAACCCCTGCCCATGCGGAAACTACAGTGATCCGGAAAAAATATGCGTCTGCACACCAAGCGCAATCGCCAAATACCGGCACCGCCTCTCCGGCCCCATTATGGACCGCATTGATCTCTTTGTAGAGGTACCGCGCCTTTCCTACGCAAAACTCCGTGAGCCGCGCGAGCAAGAACGCAGTGAGACGGTGCGCAGCCGGATTGAGCGCGTTCGCCGTGTGCAGGAAGCGCGTTTTGCCGGCCTCCCTATACGCACGAACAGCGAAATGGGCGCAAAAGACCTTACATCCTACGCGCCCCTCGACAGGGAAAGCGAGCAGCTGCTTGAACGTGCGATGGATACCTATCGCTTCTCGCCACGGGTATGCCACCACCTGCAAAAAGTTGCCCGCACCATTGCCGATCTCGAAGAAGTAAGCGCTATCCGCGCCCCGCATCTTGCCGAGGCAATACAGTTCCGGCCTCCGGAGACACAGGAGTTGCGGTAAGGGAATATAAAAACAGCCCCGGATGGCTGTTTTTTGATGTGCTAGCGGGCGAGAGGGTTGCGCGCCCCGTGTACCTCAAAGTGGAGGTGACAGCCGCTCGAGCGGCCGGTAGTGCCCATGTAGCCGAGGAGTTGCCCTCTCTCTACCGACTGGCCGAATGAAACCGTCAAACTGGAAAGGTGGGCGTAGAGCGTGCTCGTTCTGTTTGCATGGGTGAGTACTACATACCTGCCATATCCGTAATTCCACCCCTTTGGATCCGCGAGGGTTACCGACCCTGCTGCCGCAGCATGGATTGAAGCGCCGCAGCTGTTCGCAATGTCAACGCCGTTACGCCCATGAATTCGCCCCCAGTTCCTCCCTGTGGTAGGGAAGATAAAGTATTTTCCTGCAGAAGGAAGACTTGCGAACCCGCTGCGTCGGGGGCTTGCCGGTGAGGAAGCGGGTACAGGCATCTCCCCATCGGGAATAACGAGGGTATCACCTGCCCGGAGCCGGATATCGGCCGATAAATCATTGAACGCGAGAATCTTCTCTTCTTCTGCCCGATAGCGTTTGGCAAGTTTGGTCACGGTATCTCCTGATTTTACCTTATGCATAACGCCGCTTACGGGGAGCACGAGCAATTTGTCGCCCGGCCGGATAAAATCACCATCCTCAAGTTTATTAGCCCACAAGAGCGTCTGGGTGGTAATGCCAAATTTCGCGGCAATAGTCGAAGGGTTATCACCCTCCTGCACTTCATAGGCAATGACGTCTTCGCGTGAGTTATCTCCTGCTTCGATGGTAAGAGGCTGAAGCGGCTCTACGATCGCCATGTCAGAGGTAATAAGGGGTATTACCGGATCCTCACCGCCCTGCCCCAGATATGAAAAAAAGGCGCCTTGTCGGTAGAAGGCACCCCCCTGTGCGTTTCTCTCGTCCGGTTTTTGGATATGTGCGGTCACCTCCTCCATCTCACCGGCACCGCTTGAAAATCCTACCAGTAAAGACGACTCTTGCGAGCTAAGAAATGCAATGTGACCAGTGCTTACCACCATCACAAGAGCCGCCACCATCCAGCCGGGTGAGAACCCGGTTTGCGGGCTTTTTCGGCCTATAAAAGGAAATAGGCTTCGACACCGCTCCCACACCTTTCGTCCTTTTTTGACAAAAGATTGTATGTGGGAGAGTAGTATCCAAGCCTTCACGCTCACATTCTGCCCCTTTCCTCGCTCGCTATGTAGCCTACTGGCAGGTATGTCGCCCGGCGTTGTAGAGTTGCTGCTAATAGAGAAATGCCTTAATTGAGCCAAAAACTGACCATTTCCCCTATCAAAGAAGAAAACCTCAAAGGCAGTTTGAGGCATCTCCATTTATAATCTTATCCTCCTCCCAAAACGGTGTCAAGAAAGCTATCCACACGCTATCCTCATATTGCGTAGCCCCAAATTTTCAGGGAAACAGGCCTATAGCCCCTCCCGGTAGCCGATGCTATAATACTCTCCATGTCTACTTTCCTTGAAGGGCTCAACCCCGCGCAAAAAGAAGCAGTCACTACCACCAAAGGGCCGCTTTTGATCATTGCCGGCGCGGGATCAGGCAAAACAAAGGCGCTTACGCATCGTATTGCCTATCTTGTGCATCGTGGCGTTGCTCCTCATGAAATCCTCGCCGTCACCTTCACCAATAAGGCCGCGCAGGAGATGCTGCTGCGCCTCAAAGACCTCTTGCGCGTATCTGCTTCATCGTACCCTGCGCACGTGAAAAAAGCGCTCTCCTCGCTTGCCCTTCCTTTCGTCGGCACCTTCCACGCACTGTGTGCGGATATTTTGCGCAAAGAAATAGAGCTCCTTGGGTATACCTCGCGGTTTCTTATTTACGATAGCGACGACCAAATCCGCCTCATGAAGCGGGTACTCAAGGATCTTGCAATGAACCCCGCCCAATTCCATCCCGCACGTATGCGAGATGCAATCTCTTCCCTCAAGGACGAGCTCATTACCGTCGAAGCCTTTGAAGCGCGCGCCCAGCACTTCTTTGAGCGCAAGCTTGCTGAAGTGTATCGGGCATATCAAACCGAACTTAAAAAGCGCAATGCGGTTGATTTCGACGACCTCCTCTTCCTTATGGTCCGTCTTTTCCGCGCACATCCACAACGTCTTATGTTCTACCAGAAGCGCTTTAAGTACATTCTCGTAGACGAATACCAAGACACCAATCACGCACAATACATCCTCGTAAATTTGCTTGCACAGCGCCACCGGAATATTTGCGTAGTAGGAGACGACTGGCAGAGCATCTACGGATGGCGCGGGGCGGATTTTCGCAATATTCTCAACTTCACCAAGGACTACCCTGATGCAAAGACTATATTCCTTGAACAGAACTATCGCTCCACCAAGACCATTCTTGACGCCGCCCATGCCGTGATCCAGAAAAACGTAAGCAGAACCGATAAGCAGCTCTGGACGGAAAATCCTGCGGGCAGTCACGTTGTATTCGCACTCGTGCCCACGAGCGATGCGGAAGCCGATTACGTGGCGAGCACCATTCAGCGCCGCATGGAAGAAGAGGGGCGGGAAGGGAGCCACTTCGCGGTGCTCTACCGCACCAATGCGCAGTCACGAGCGCTTGAAGAGGCGTTTCTGCAGGCGGGCATCCCCTACAAAATCATCGGAAACGTGCGTTTCTACGAGCGAAAAGAGGTGAAAGACGTGCTTGCGTATCTGCGCCTCGTCGCTCACGCTCATGACTACGACAGCTTCGAGCGAGTCGCAAACGTGCCGCAACGCGGCATCGGGAAAGAAACGCTTCGGAAATTTACCTCCCACGCCCTGCCACCCGCCTCACCTGCGGGGCGTAAGATGCAGGCGTTCCTCAACCTTGTCGATGAGCTTCGCAATGCCGCTCCGGGAAAGCCGTTCAGCTCGTTTATTGAGCTCATTCTCCGCCGTACCGAATATGAGGAGCATCTTATCCGGCAGTACGGGAAGGAAGAGGGAGAGAGCAGGTGGGAAAACGTACTTGAACTCTTGAGCGTGGCGAAAAAATATGATGCGGAATCCGAACGCACGCAGGCAATCTCAAAATTCCTTGAAGAAATCGCGCTGATGTCTGACCAGGACGAGGTGGATGAGCGAAAGCCGGTGGTGCATCTTATGACCCTCCACGCGGCAAAGGGACTTGAATTTCCTGTTGTGTTCATCACCGGGTTTGAGGAGGGCGTATTTCCGCACTCGCGCAGTCTCCTTGACCCCGCCGAGCTCGAAGAGGAGCGGCGGCTGTGCTATGTGGGTATTACTCGCGCCAAGGAAGAGGTGCATCTGTGCTTCGCACGCACCCGCCTTCTGCACGGTTCACTTACGGTAAACCCCCCTTCGCGGTTCCTCGCAGATATTCCCCCCCACCTCGTAACCGTGCGGGAATACGACGGATTGCCCAGCATTTCGCTTGATGAGACTTAAATTTCTCTTATTTGCCGCAGCGATTGTGGGAGGGCTTGGGGTTGCGTGGCGATTTTCCGCCCCCCGCTCTCCCGTACCTCCCAAACGGATCACCCTCGTGGTTGACAGCCGCCGCTACCACCTCGTGAGCGCCTCGGCCACAGTAGAAGATATGCTCCGGGAAGAGCAATTCCGCATCACCCCCGTTGATAGGGTATATCCTGACCCCTCCAATACCCTTAAAGACCGTATGGTGGTGTATGTCCACCACCCCTACACACTCACGCTTTCCGTGGACGGTACCACACGTCATATCTCCACCCATGCACGCACCGTAGGAGCGCTGCTTAATGAAGAACGGGTGGCCCTCGGAAAACTTGATGAGGTTGCGCCTCCGCTTGAGACGCCGTTATCCCCTCTCACGCATATTCGCATTACCCGCATCGAAGAATTTACGGAAAAAGAGAAAACACGTATTGCATTCCCCACCGTCGTCCGGGATGACCGCGCGCTTCTGTACTCAAAAACCGTCGTTACCCAGGAGGGAAGGGACGGTGAAGAAGAGGTCACCTACCGGATACGCGCCAAAAACGGCGTAGAAACAAGCCGCACAATCCTTGCGCGCCGCACCCTACAACCCGCGAAGGCAAAGATAGTACGGCGCGGTACCAAGATAGTAATAGGCCGCACCCAGCGCGGCATCGCAAGCTGGTATGCATTTAAAGGAGGGCTCACTGCGGCAAGCGCCACCTTCCTGAAAAACAGTTTTGTGCGGGTACGGAACATACAAACCGGCGCGCAGATAATTGTACAAATAAACGACTACGGGCCAAGCCCCTCTACCGGACGGATTATTGACCTTGATAGGGATGCGTTTCAGAAACTCGCACCGCTCTCGAGCGGCCTTACCGAAGTGATTGTCGAAGAGATACTTACATGAACTCACCTGACCTCACCAACCCATCAGAGTTGCAGGCACTCCTTCGCGCGCATGGCATTGCCCCCCGGCGCTCTGCAGGACAGCACTTTCTTGTTGACGAAGAGGTGGTAAAGCGCTTCGTGGAGGCAACATATACAGGAAAAGATGACGTGGTGGTGGAAATCGGCCCCGGGGTAGGCACGTTCACCCGTGCGCTTGCCCGCCGCGTGAAGCATGTATGTGCGTTTGAAAAAGATGCCCGGCTCATCCCTGTTCTTAAGGAAACCATGCAGGAGTTTCAGAATGTACACATTATCCGAGAAGACGCCCGGCATATAGATACTCTGACCATTCCATTTTCCCGGTATCACCTTGCAGGAAGCCTCCCGTATTACGCCGCCAGCTTTCTCATCAGGCACTTCCTTGAATCCTTGCATCCGCCATATGCGGCGACATTCATTGTCCAGCATGAGGTCGCCGAGCGCATCACCGCGCGCACACCGCGCGCAAATCTGCTCGGCACCGCGGTGCAGTTTTTCGGGACACCGGAGTATGTTATGAAAATCCCGCCCTCCTCCTTTTGGCCCCCGCCCAAAGTACATTCTGCCATCGTGCATATACACGATATCCAAAGGTATCTCAAAGCGCAGTCTGAATTCACCCGCGCTTTCTTTCGTGTGCTTGCGGCCGGGTTTTCTTCTCCCCGAAAACAGCTTGTGGGAGTTCTCTCAAAAAAATTATCTGTTCCGGTGCAGTTTATCAATGCACTATTTTCCTCTCTCGCGCTCAACGCCCGTGCGCGGCCACAGGAACTTTCAATAGCACAATGGAAAGAACTCACTACCGCGCTCCGCCCTCATCTCCCCGTCAAAAGAACGTGATATAATAACCTGTATGAACAGGTTTTCTCTTGGAATACAGGTGTGGAGTTATCTTTTTCTTCTCGTTCTGCTTGGCGGCGTAATCCTACCGCTTCCCACCCACGCCCGCATCCCATCGGTGCTCGAGGAGTGGTTTACCAACCGACAAGCTTTCTCCAACGGAAATACGGAAAATCCTGCTACTCCTACCCCAACTACTACCGCTCCTTCAACTGGTAATCTCACCTGCCCGGAGGGAACGACCGAGTTAACACAGTGCAGCCCCAATAATGGCTGCAACGACCGGGTCTATTCCGACACGCTCCTTCCCGGGCAAACAAAGCGGTACTGCGCAAAGATAACCTATCCGGCAGCTAGAATAAGCTTTGCGAGCATTTCCCTCGACCAGCTCTGCTCTTCTACCAGCATCAAAGTCACCCCTCCCGAAGGAAGCGGGCTCGCTATTGACGACCAATCCTCGTTTTTTGCAGAAAACCCCGGAAGCGGCTATTTCGCCGAGCCGCCAAACTCGCTCCCGGCGGGGATATACCTCATTGATATATTTGCCGCAAACGAATATCGCAATCCCGAATTGTGTTCTGGTATGCGAATTCTTGTAGATGCCTGGGCAGTCCCGGCACAGAACGGGGAAGTCTCCCAAGGAAATAGCCCGTCGCTCGCCCCCCTCGCCGCAACGATACAGAGCGCTGTGTTTAAACCAGCATTCTCGTATGTTGTCGGTTTATTTCCGTCACTGGGACCAGCGGGGATCGGCGGTTTGTTACTTGCTCTTTTGCTTACGTGTGGAGGGATTACGTGGGGGATTTTAGTGGCAGCGAAGAAACGTCGCAAAAGCAACCACGAAAATTTATAAACTACCGTCTTCTCCTTTAATAATTCGCCCCACTTTTCGGGCGTTTTCTTCCATTTTTCTCTATGTGGATAACCTTCATGAGTATGGGGGTTCTGTGGTATAATGAGTCAGTCGCGATACACCTTTATGCGCAGATTTTTAGGTATTGCCAGCGTGATGGGAATTTCTTTATTTGGAGTATTTGGTATTGAAGGAAACGCGCATGCAGATGTCCCGGTGCAGGTGGTTGCCTTTGATGTCTGCACCGACTATGAGCAGAGCCTTGAGAACTTTATCGGG
>CAYVXU010000029.1:9633-13023 GCA_964454705.1 uncultured Candidatus Saccharibacteria bacterium
GGCGAAGCTGGTATATGAGACCCAGCAGGAGCTCAAGGATGAGGCGCTGCTTGCAGAACAGAGGGACTTTATCTGCATCGAGCAGTCGCCGGAAGGGATATGCCAATACGAGAATACATTTATCAACCTTGCGCGCTCCCGCGGTCTCACTATTTCAAAGCCCGACGACAAGCTCTGTCCGGGCGGTTACCTTATTGATCGCGGAGGAGGCCAGCAAGAATGCGTCCTCATCAAGAAAGAGGGGCGGATTATCACCAATGTGGATGAGTACCTCTATGAAGAGCCGATTGAGAAGGCGCGGCACTACCTGCAGTGCTACCTTGCGCCGTGGCGGTTCTTTCCCTTTGCCGATGATACGGAGCGGTGCGCAGAGGTGGGGCTTACCGGAGAGGCGTGCACGAGTAGGGCGGTGTGCGAGAAGCTCCGCGCGCAGGGAGAGCAGTGTAAGAGCGATACACTGCGGGATCAACTCAAGTTTGAGATGCTTAACAAGATTCAGCGCAAGAACCGGTACCTCTACCGCAATACGAATCCGCCGGAGACGTGGTATGACCCTGACCGTTGTAACTATCTCTTAAGCTTCTTTCCTGCGCCGCGCTGTACTATAGATGAAGCCGGCAAGACAGTGTGCCCCAATACCGCGCCACCCTCACTCGATGGCGGCGGCACTACCCATGTAGAGCGGCAGGAAGATTGGGCGCGTTACAGCGGATTTAAAGAGAATGAACCGGATCTGGACAGCCAGCCCTCTGATGTGGGGAATGAGGTAATTGAGTGGGGTGAGCATGTGCGATCGCTTGAGAGCAAAAACAGTTTTCCCGGAGTAGTAGAGAAGGTAAACAAAACCGTTGAGCAGATAATTGCTGAATACCGGCGCATCAGAAAAGCAGAGTTTGTAGCGGGAAAGGGCATACGACCCCAGCAGTATCTCATCGGATGGCTTAACCATAACCAGTCGTTCTGCGGAGAAGCCGAAGGAGTGGAGGGAAACTCTCCGTGCTGTACAAGCGCTCCGCTCTATGGCCGGACACTCGAGGGATGCGGAGATTCCAACCTCAATCGTTACTTCTATTTTTCCACCGAAGACGTGATCACGCCTGCGGTGGTGCTCCTGCAGAAGATGCAGGCGGCGACTCAGGCGCAGTTCGACCTTGCCCAGCAGGCGTATAAATACCCCGCAGACCAGTCAGCGCAAACCACCTTTAATACCGACTCTGATGAAGGGGGTGAGGACTTATCAGAGGGAGGGGGCGCAGGAGATTCGGGGAGTTTCACGAGCAACATCGGAAGGGTATTTTCGGTAAACACGGGTGGGGTAAGCTCCTCGGGTTCCGGCGGCACAGTGAATGCAGGCGGCTGCACGAGCGTGGAGTATGAGGGGTACCGGTCGACAATTGCTACTCTCCCCGCTCCGTGGGAGGATCTGGGAACCGCCGACCAGAACAGAGCTGTGGTGCGTAATATCGAAGAGGGAGAAGAAGACCGACCCTACACGCTTGTGCCGCAAAAATATATCCGGGAGTTAAATACCGATGGCACTGTCCGGACCCATCCGCAGGAACCCCGCAACTACGCTCCCGAATACAGCCTGAACCGCTGGTATAAAAATATCATTGAACTCTATGAACATTCGTTTACCCAACCCCAACCCCAGCCATACTCGGGCGAGGCACCGGTGGTAGGAGATGGCGGACAGGATAATGGAGGAGGCGGGAATAATAGTGGAGGAGGAAATAACGGAGGCAATCAAGGAGGAGGTGGCAATAACACCACGGGGTTAGTTAAATCACAAACCATTCCCGGCGTCTTTTGCAAAGAGCAGTATATGTGCGACCAGATTGATAACGGTGAGTTGAACGCTTGTGTGAATAGAGGGCTCTCTGCAACAGTCTCATTTGCCGGAGAGCCGATTGTAGTTACCTCTACCAATCGCGATCAGCACACCGCCAATTCATACCACTACCGTAACCAAGCGGTGGATCTGCGCACGAACGGGGTGGGCGAGGGAAAGAAACTTGCGATGCAGCAGGCGCTCTGGAATCAGCCCGACAAAGCGCAGGTGTTTGGGCCGTATCCGCGATACTGTTATAATGGAGTAACCGGCCGTCAGGGAGACTGCGCAAATGATGGCTCAAATCACATTCACTACGCATGTCAGTAGCCACTGCGAAACACGCATACCATTTTCTTACCCAGCACAGACGTTGGGCATATATCGCGGCTGTTACAGTGCTTCTTCTTTTCATACCAGTCGCATTTTCCCATGCGCAAATTCTTGACTCGTTGGGTGCGGGTGTCATAAATGCCTTTACCGCACTGGTAAGCCTCATCAACAGGATTCTTCTGTGGGTGATGCAGGCAATGCAGGCAATCCTGGATTATGTGCTGGGGGTACAGTTTAATCATGGCCTCTACCGCAATGTGCCGGCAGTCACGGTAGGATGGAAGCTGATACGTGATCTCGTGAACATGTTCTTTATCATCGGGCTCCTCATTATTGCATTTGCCACTATGCTGCGCATTGAGTCGTACGGGATGCGGCAGGCACTCCCCCGTTTTATTGCCGCGGCACTCCTTGTGAACTTCAGTCTCGTGCTTCCGATTATTGTGGTAGATGTGAGCAACCTTCTTTTGTATTTTTTCTCGAAAGTGCTCGTGGGGAAAAACATTCTTCTCATCCTATTAAGCGCTTCCAAGGTATGGACGATTGTCTCGGCGAACGCACAAGGGTTCCTGCCGCAAACCTCAAGCTCCCAGCTTGCCACCATCGACCTCGGGAGAGAGCTTATGCTTGCGGTGTTTCTGCTCTTTTTTCTCTACGCGGCGGTGGTGATGGTGGGAATGCTTGTGGTACGGGTAGTGGCGCTCTGGGTCATTCTTATTATGGCGCCGCTTGCGGTGCTTGCCTCGATTTTCCCCTTTTCAAAAAACATTTTTGATACGTGGCTCAAACAGCTCTTCTCGTGGAGCTTTCTCGCACCCACCATGGCATTTTTCATGTACCTCTCGGTGCAGATCGCTTCCACCCTGAACCTCGCAACCTTTACCACCTCACTCCAGGGCCCGTCCAGTTCGGCCTTCGCGTTCCTAAGCAGCCCGCAAAATATTCTTTCGTACATTGTGATTGTGGTATTTATGTACGCCTCGGTGTATATGGCAAAAACCTCAAGCGCTACCGGAGCAAGTATTGTGGCAGGAAAGCTCGCGGGCTATGCGCTAAAAGCGGGGGCGTTTGCCTCCGGTGTTGGCTACCTGCGCCGCCGTTACCAAGAGAGAAAGAAAATCAATGAAGATATCAGGAGGGATGCACGCAAGGTGCGTCGTGAGCAAAGTTACGCGGGAGCATATGGCGGGTCACTTCGTGATAAGGCGCATCTTACCCGCGCAGGC
>CAYVXU010000029.1:13033-14209 GCA_964454705.1 uncultured Candidatus Saccharibacteria bacterium
GCGCAGGCCGTGAAGCGGCGCAGCGCAAGCGTGCGGAAATGCTCGGAAAAGAGGCGGAGCGCATTAAAAAACAATTTACCACCGCAGATAAACTTGATGTCGACGCAGTAAAACGTGTTGCTGAACAGTCTGCAATTACGCCCGCAGAACGAGGAAGACGGGCCGCGGCACTTATGCTTCTTGCGGAACACAGAGCAGGAAGATCAAAAGAGTCAGAAAAGGAACGAAAGGAAGCGTTCCGCGGAAGAAGACCAACCGAAAACGCTCTTGTCGAAGCCCGCCTCGCACACACACCCGAAGTACGACGGCAGGCCGCAGGAAGAGCAATTCAGTCTAGCGAAAATCGCAAATCAGCAGCCGCGAAGGCTCGTAGTGAGGCGCAGGATACACGGAAAGCAATTCCTGCTCCAAAGAAACCATTTTCCCAAGATGCACAGAATACTATTAACCAAGGCCAAAGTGCAATTACCGAGGCAGAAATAATGAGCCGGGAGGCTCAAAGACAGCTTCAACGCGCAATGGGCGGGGACCGAGGGGCGGTAGAAGAAGCAAAGCGACTCTCGCGCAATATTGAAACAATAGTTCAACAGGCAGAGATCGCGGCAAATCAAGCCAAGATAAACGCAGCAACATGGGGCCCTGAAGCAGTTGCGCATGCAGAAGCTAATCTTGCTGAAGTACGGGCAGTACAGGAAGAAATTGCCGCAACTGCTGATCACGCGGAGGCCGCAGAATTACAAAGACGTTAAAATAAGATGAACCCTTATCCTTTTTCTTATTATAGCCCCCGTCAAATCAAGGCGTTTGCGCTCACGCTCGAGCTTGAGTATGGCACCCCTGACCCGATCTTTTGGCGCAGGCCGGATGCAACACTTGATCCTCCTTCCTACCTGCAAAAAATCCCAGAAAAAGAACTCGGTGAGATTACTCCTGATGCATTCGCCGGCAATGTGGGCATGGAGCTTGCGGTTGCTCTCACTGAACGGCAAATAGGGCTTATTGGTATGAACGGCACCGTGCATCTGAAGGAAACAATTATCATCGCGCTCCAGAATGCGCTCGCCTCACAGGTAAAACCGGATATCGCGCGCCGGCATCTTGGGTATATTTTTCACAGCCCCGCGTGGCAATAACTCCTATGCCAACCCCGCAGGAACAAGAATCCCGTATTACCCC
>CAYVXU010000030.1:0-2218 GCA_964454705.1 uncultured Candidatus Saccharibacteria bacterium
CCTCCCGCGGGAGGGTCGTAAGAAATGCGGAGCTTACCAGCACTTTCTCGGGAGCGTAAAACGTGCCGATCAGGTTCTTGTAATCCATGAAGTTAAGACCTGTTTTCGCTCCGATACAGCTATCGGCCTGCGCAAGAAGCGTGGTGGGTATGTATATCCAGCGAATACCGCGATAGAGCGTTGAAGCAGTAAACCCCGCAACATCCTGGGTCACCCCTCCCCCAATCGTGATCAGTGTGATGTTTCTCTTCGCCGGATAGCGCAGCAGTATTTTATAAAGCGCCTGCGCAGTAGCGAGAGATTTTTTCTTTTCTGAAGGCGTAAATGGAATTACGCGATCGCGCCCCGTAACTGCCTCGAGCGCACGGCGATGCAGCCGCATCACATTGGCGTCAATAAAAAATACCCGCTGCGGTACTGCCGCGAGTTCTTTTGCAAAGCTAAAATCGTTAAAAAATCGCACGGTATACGCTCCCCGGTGGGAATGGACAGTGAGATCATGCATGGCATCAGCGGCTGGTGAACCCGCCGTCAACCACAAGCGTCTCTCCGGTAATATAGGTATTCTCATCGGAAACAAGAAATGCAACCGCGTGTGCAATTTCTTCCGGCCGGCCAAAACGTCCGAGAGGGATCGCGGCTTCGATACGCGTGCGTTCTTCAGGCGATACATTGCGCACCGTCATTTCAGTATCCACATACCCCGGACACACCGCGTTTACAAGAATATTCCATGGGGCAAGTTCGATGGCAAGCGCCTTGGTTACTCCGATAATCCCTGCCTTTGTTGCAGAGTATACGGCGCGCTTTTCTTTTGAGACCATTCCGAAAATTGAGCTTATGTTTACGATTCTTCCATATCCTCGCGCTTTCATTGAGCTTGCCAGCCCCCGAATAATCCGCAATGGGGCGGTAAGATTCACCGCAATGATCGCCTCCAGATCTTCGCTGCGTGTCTCCTCAATGAGCGCGGGAGTATTGATGCCCGCATTGTTGACGATCACATCAACCGGCGTGTGCCGGTGATGAGTAAGGAACGTTCTAATCGAAGGAGCAGAGAAGAGGTTTAATTCGCTTCGCACGGGTGTGAGAAGGGTATATCCTTCCTCTTTAAGTCGCGCCGCGATTGCAGCACCTATCCCGCGTGACGCACCGGTAATGAGCGCGGTTCGTGCCATATTACTTTTTTACATGCAGATACTTAAGATTCTCGTCACTGCGAACTCTCGCAAGATCAAGCTCATTGAGATGTGCTTCATACCACGCATAAAGCTCCCGCACCGCCTGCTCAAACGGAGTAAATGCAAACCGCCGAACCTCACGGAGCAGTTTTGCGTTTGAGCCGGTGTATTCGTGGTTTAACCCTTTGTACACCACACGGATCTTGGAGTGGCCTGTCCCAACCGCGTTTACCTTTTTTGCAATCGTCACAAGGTCAATCCGTCTTCCTGAAGTTACATTATATATATCGCTACGCACGCGATGCGTAAGCATGTAGTCTATAATCTTCACAAAATCCTCTATATAAAGGTAGTCAAAAAATTTATTTTGCACTACGGTAAGCGGCAGAGAAAGCAGGTTGCGCAAAATTGCCTTCGATATAAACTTCGTTTCGTAATTCTCGTATTTTCCAAAGAGGCCAAAAATCCGCGCCCCGATAATAGGCATGCGTGAGGCAAGAATATACTTCGCCATTACATATTTCGAAAAGCCGTAATCATCCTCCGGTACATACGTGTCGAAGAAGGTTTCGCGCACGCGCGCAGGCAATTTCTGCAAGTGATATTCTGCACCCGAACCGCAGTGGATTATTTTCTTTACGTGCGCCGCATTGCGCACTACGTTATAAAACATCCGCAGATTCCGGTATACCACATCAGTTACTCCCACCGTATCGCGCCCGCCGCCAATGTTCGCGCAATGCACCACCACATCGATTTTGCGGCGGCGGATGAATGACTGCACCGCCCGCTCATCGAGAAGCTCAAGTTCACTGTGTGAAGGAGCAAACACGGTATGGCGCTGCGTGAGATATTCGGTGAGATTTCGCCCCACAAATCCTCCTGCGCCTGTAATAAAAATACGCAACGCACCCTTCAGTGCTCCCATGATGTTACAATCATATTGCGAAGAAACTCCTCCCGAGGAAGAAACGGGTACATGTCCTCAAGGGGTTTGGAGCGAAGCGTACCGTCAGGAAGTTTCTCCCCCCTCACCT
>CAYVXU010000030.1:2228-8029 GCA_964454705.1 uncultured Candidatus Saccharibacteria bacterium
TTGACTGTGCATACTATCGGGCGGCGATGCGCGAGTACAGTTCGGATTTTGGCGCGAAGATCCTTATGGGTTCCAATGTGCGCGGTCGCGATACCATAGGCCTTCGCAATTTTTCTGAAATCAGGGCATGAGACGCCGCTCGCGCGGTCCGAAGCGACGTGACGTCCCTCAAAATAGGCATCTTGAGTGTGCTTGATGGAGAGATACCCGTCGTTTACATACACAAAAAGTTTAATGGGAAGCTGATGAAAGCGCATGGTCTGCAGCTCCTGAATATTCAACTGGAAGCTGCCGTCCCCTTCAATGCACACGAGCGGCTTTTTGCCCTGCGCGATACACGCGCCGATGCTTGCAGGAAATCCATACCCCATGGCGGCACAGCCGGAGTTGACGATGATACGCTGCCGCGGTTTTATTTTGAAAGCCTGGTACGTTGCCACACACGCTGCGCCGTCTGCAAGCACGATTGTACTTCCCGGCGTGAGCGCGCGAGAGAGCGTGTCCACGAAACAGTACGGATTTACGTACCTTTTTTCTTTCCAGTACTGTGGAAGCGTTACCGGGTAGCGCTCGTTCCACTCATGCACACGGGCGAGCCAGGCTGAAATGGGGGTAGAGAGGCGCCGGCGCCTTATCTGCCGTATCATCTCGCGAATAAATTCCTTCGCGTCGTAATTCACTGCGATATCCGGCCGGACGGTCGGCTTTTTGAGCTCGGCGGGGTCAATATCCACTAGAACGGTAAACGCTTCCCGTGCGAACGCCTTTGGATTGTATGTCACAATGCGTGTATTCATGCGGCAACCAATCGAAAGCAGGAAATCAGAATTCTGCAGGGTAAAATTGCCCGCTCGCTGGCCTATCGTGCCGGGCCGGCCCGCAAAGTAAGGATGATCGGAGGGTACGAGATCGTATCCGGCAAATGAGGTGAGCACGGGCATTTTGAGCAGCTTCACAAGCTCGAGAAACTCTTTCTGGGCATGCGCAAAACGGATCCCATTCCCCGCAAGAAGTACCGGCCGCGAGGAAGAAGCGAGTTTATCCAGTATCTCGGAGACAAGGCGCGCAAGCCTCTTGTGATCTTTTTCATAGGGAACTTTGATTTCAGATGGATGAAACTGCTTCAGATCCCGCGGATTGATATAAGCGCCCTGCACGTCGAGCGGGATATCTACCCACACGGGCCCGGGCCTGCCGTGGGCGGCAAGATACACCGCCTTTTCGAGGTGGTAGAGAATTTCTTCCGGTTCATTAATCATCACCGCGTACTTGGTGATAGGCTTTACCATTTCTACAATGTTTAGCTCCTGATCACCCAACTGGCGCAGAGGCAGGCCTGTTGAACTTACGGTTGCGTTGCGATTCACCTGCCCGGAGATCACAAGTATTGGCACCGAATCAAGCCAGGCTCCGGCAACCCCCGTAATCGCATTGGTGCCGCCGGGGCCGGTGGTCACGATGCATACCCCAAGTCCGGTGAGGCGGCCGTATGCTTCCGCCGCAATCGCACACGCCTGCTCGTGATGATTACAGTAGTAGTGAAGCTTCTTCGCGCGCCCTACCGAGTCAACAATGTGCATCACTCCTCCCCCTGAAATCATAAACACATTCCGCACTCCTATCCGTTCGAGAAACGATACAAGGTAGTCAGAGAGTTTTATGCGATTTTGCATATTATTTTGCGGCTCTGCGGGAAAGAAGCGGAGCTACCTTTTTCCACATCTGGCGGTGCACCGCAAGAAGCTCCTTTGGCGCGCGAGAAAACCACTCACCCTGCCGCGGCGTTCCTTTGGCAATCGAGGCACACACAAGCAGGGATACCACGTGGCTTCTCTTGTTCGCTTTCCCCGGTGGGCTGTTCACTACGTCATATACCCGTATATTCCCGAGCGCGACGCCGAGTTCATTTTTTGCGATTCTCCTTGCCGCATCCTCAAAGGTCTCCCCCACTCCCATGATCACGCCGGGGAAGTGCCGGCCACGGAAAAATTCGTCACTACGCCACGTGAGCAGCGCCTTCTTCTCACGGATGAGAACTAACTCTACTGCCGTCGTAACGACCAGTGGTAAGACTGCATCAAATACTTCGGGAGGTTTGAGATGCGGAACTGGCTTCAGTAAAGCAAGCATCGAAAGAAGCGGTTTGAGGTTGCGAGAACTCATGAGAAACGTTTGGTAACACGTGACATCCAGAAGAGCTTCCATAACGTTGTGACAACCGGAAAAAAATTCATCCTTACCGCACGAAAATTCAGGCCTTTTGGATCTGGATTTAACCTCATAGACACCTCTTTATATGGAAATCCTCGTTTCAATAACCGGATTACAATTTCCGCCATAAACGCAAAACTTGGCTTTTTAAGCTTTATTGCTTTGAGATGTTCTGTCCGAATAATGGTAGGTCCATTGTAATACTGAAGGCGATATCCTGTAATCATGTTCAGTATTTGTACAAAAAGCCATGAGAGATAGCGACGGATAGAGTGTCGAATATTATCGTTGGTAAAATAGCAAAGCACAACCATATCTCCCTGTCCTATCTCTTGTAAGAATCGTTTCTGTGATTCGTGTTCAATCCGGTTATCACCACCCACAGAGTAAAGGTATTCTTTTGTTGCGAGCTGAACTCCTTTAAGAAAATTTCCTGCTTGATATAGCTGTTTCGGATTATTGATGACACGTATATGCTCTGGATCTTCTTTTTTCACCTCAGCCGCAACAACCCCTGTCCTGTCTGGACTCGCGTCGTTCATAACAATAATTTCATAGTCATCAGTAGCCGCCCGCGCTGCTATCTGAAGTCCCCGTATGGTATCCGCAATCACCCTCTCTTCATTAAAAGTAGTAACCACTATTGAGAGAGAGGGACGCATAAGAAAAGAATGTTTACTGTTGTGCCTGCGGTTGCAGAAGAAGCCACACACCGAAGAGCACGAGCGCAATGCCCACCACTTTTATCAGCGTAACTGGCTCCCGGAAGAGAAATGCTGCCGCAATGGTGGTAATCACCACAGTAAGGCCGATGTTTACGGGGTACGCCTGGCTCAAGTCGAAACGGGAGATCAGGTAAAGCCACAGCAGCATTCCCGTTGCAAGCATAAGTACCGCAACAAACACAGAAGGAGTGGTAATCGCCTTAAATACCTTAAGGAAAATATTCTGCGAAAGGGTAAGCTGGCGCGCGGCCTCGGGCGCTCCGTTTTTAAGCAGAAGCTGCGAACCTGCGTTCGCGCAGGCCGAAATGAGAAAGAGAATAATGAAAATGGGAGTTGCGCGCATACGAGTAGTAAATCAAAATTCCCGCCTGCGCCAAGGCTTCGGTCGCACGCCGCCAAAGCCTCTGGCGACGGAGCGCGGGCAGGCAAAAATCAAAATATTTGACATTTCATTTTATATCTTACCATTAGGCACTATATCGTTTTACTTCGCCGGGGATGGAGAGAGGCTGGGAACCTGCGTTCTTTAGAAACCGCTCGACTGTCTCGGTAACGTAGTCAATCATCGCATCCGTTAAGCCGTGGTGACAGCCGATCACGAACGAGTGGCGCAGAATATAATCTGCGTTTTTAAGCTCCCCGATTCTGCGGTGCGGAATATTCCGGTATCCCGGATGGCGGAGAAGGTTGCCGGTAAAGAGCGGGCGGGTCTGAATTTTATTCTGTTCGAGATACATCACCAGATCCTTGCGGACAAACGGCGCATCATGCCGGATCGTGAGGGGGAACGCAAGCCATGCGACCTCGGCTTCGGGGAGGACTTGAGGGAGAATAAAATATTGCTGGTAGCGACTAAAAAATTCCTTGAGCCGTGCAACATTTCTCTTGCGGATGATGTTAAAATGCTCAAGCTTTTTAAGCTGCTCAAGGCCGAACGCCGCCTGAATCTCAAGCGCCTTGAGGTTATGGCCGATCCTCGGGTAGAGAAACTTCCCGTCGTAATCCACCCCGGCAAGCTGGAGGCTGAACCGCTCGTGTACCCCCTCATCCATGCTGCTTTCGGGAATCGCCCTGCCCCAGTCGCGGATGATTTTGGCCTGGTGCAAGAGCGCGGGATCATTTGCCATCACCATGCCCCCGCCCCCTGCGGCGGTAATGTTGTGGGTGGCATAAAAACTCGTGGTGGTAATATCCGACCACAGCCCCGGCGGCTTCCCCTTGTAGAGGCTCCCGTGTGTGTCGCAACTATCTTCGATAAACACGAGATTATACTTGCGCGCAATCGCCTGCACGCGCTCCATATCGTTTATGTTGCCGAAGATATGCGAAATACAGATGGCGCGGGCGCGCTCGGAAATTGCCTCTTCAATTTGGTCAACATCAATGTTGTAATTTCCTACTATCGCATCCACAAATACCGGCGTGTAGCCGAGCCGGATAATCTGGTTTGCAGTGGCAGGAAAAGTACAGGCTTGGGTAATAATTTCCGAACCGGGCGGTAAGTCGAGCACCTCGGTAGCAAGCAGATTTGCCGAACTTCCGGAGTTTACAAAAAGGCCGTGCTTCTTTCCGAAGAGCGCGGCGACTTGGCGCTCAAACTCTTCAGTGAGTTTTCCATTGCCCAGCCATCCGTTTTCGAGCGCCTCCATTACCGCATGGATCTCCTCTTTTCCGTAGACAGGTTTAGTATAAAAAATCTGGTCTTCACCAGGCCGAAACGGTCTCTGTTCCATAATAAACCGATTGTAGCGAACTATTGCCGCGGAGACAAGAGCTGGAGCTAGGTTGTAGGAAAAGCTTCATTAGCTTCACTGGCTTCGTTAGCTAGTTAGCTTTTTACCTTACCCGCAGTAATGTCCAATTTCAAAATCCCCGCCTGCGCCAGCCCTTCGCCAAAGGCTCTGGAGCTACGCAGCAAGGCTCTTGCCTGCGTCAACCTGCGCTTCGCGCGCCGTCCGCCAGAGCCGCTTCGGCGACGTGCGACCGATGGCTTCGGCGGGCAGGCAAAAGAAATAAAAAATTCCACTGGAGGTGGCACCTCAATTTTGACTTTTGATTTTTGAATTTATACTATAATTGTCTTTTACTCAAAAACCGTGTTAAAAAAGTAAAGTATCGTATTTGCCTATGAAAAAAATCTCCACCTCCCTTGAAGGGGTATTTATTCTCGAACCACCCAAACGGGAGGACGAGCGGGGGTACCTGTACGAACCGTTTAATACCACGACGTTTGCGGAGCTCGGGCTTGAGACGTTGTTTGAGGAAGATATTCACTCCTACTCCAAAAAGAATGTCCTACGCGGACTTCATTTTCAACTCCCCCCGAAAGCGCTTACCCGTGTGGTGCGGTGCACGCGCGGCCGGATATGGGATGTTGCCGTGGATCTGCGCAAAAACTCGCTCACGTATCTAAAGTGGTGTGCCGCCGAACTCTCCCAAGAAAATAAGCGTATGCTCTATATCCCTGGCCCGTTCGCGCATGGGTTTTATGCGCTTGAAGACTGTGAGATGCTCTATAAATTTTCGGTGATCCGCGACAAGGATTGCGAGGCGGGTATCGCGTGGAACGATCCTGATATTAATATCAACTGGCCGATCCCGGCAGGGTCACTGCCTATCACTTCCCGGCGCGACCAGTCGCTCCCCCGCGTCGCCGTGCTCACACTGCCGTTTTAGTAAAAAAAGAAAGATGAAGCCTGGAAATCCAAGCTTCCTCTGGAAGGAGCTATCTCACCATGTGACGTACCGCCGTCATAATGATTGGATGGTGGTGAGGAATGAGATTATGCGGCAACCGCATTACATCATAGAACCTGCCTCTCGGCGGTTCACCTTCGATTCTGCAAATAAAGATCAGTCCGTTTT
>CAYVXU010000030.1:8039-12620 GCA_964454705.1 uncultured Candidatus Saccharibacteria bacterium
GGCCCGCGCTCCGTATGTTGAAAGAGCGTGTCCACAAAGCGGGGAGGTGCCGTGAAGGCTGTGCCGATCCCCCTCTCCACGCGGCGGAACGCGTCGACATACCAAGTATCACTTGCGCGGAGCATACTCCCGGGAGAATGCAGCATGCCGGCGTAGTGCACATCATCGGGCTTGCGTTCTATAAGGAGCACCTCGATTTGCAATCGCTTATCAGAAAATATCGTAGGCCTCACAGGCACAATTCGGAGCACTACCGTCTCGATCGCGGTGAGGACGAATTTCTTCGCGAAAGCATTGTAGAGACGCGGGGACATATTACTCCCCATTTCATTCAGCAGGTCGATGAGCTGCTGTTCCTTCTCTGCCGTCAACCCTTCAGCGATCATCCCCGCCTCCTCTTTTTTGCTACCGAGTTCTCCGAGTTCCTCGCACGAAAGTGGTTTACCGCATAGTGGAGAATTGGCTTCTGCTCTCCAATGAAGTGAGAAGGGAGATCATCCACATCCCAGAAATGGCCATTCTCTGGTTCTCCTGTAATTTCAGAGATGAAGATGAGGCTAAGTTCAGGCCCTCTTACTGTGTGAATGAAGTGTGTGAATGAAGAGAAAGCCAACAAACTCCGGCTTTCTCGAAAACTTTTTCTTGATTTCGCCCTCCTGCACACGCGCAAAGGCGTCTTCGATCCGCCGATCACTCGCCCGAAGTATTGTTCCAGGTATATGAATCATTCCTGGATAATACTCATCATCCGATGGCCGCCGGGTGAGCAGTACCTGTATGCGGTCATCCTTTCTTCTTAGGACAACCGTCTCAATGGGGACAAACGTAACTATACGGGCAAGTGCATAAACAGTCGCGGAGAAAACCGGCTGCCGACGAGTGCGAGTTCGTTCACGAGTTTTTTTCCTGATCATCCCACAAGCCTTCGGTCGGTGGAACGCCTATCTTTATTGCCGTCCGTTGAGATACATAACTCAATCCTGTAGCTGTGGCAACTCTAACCAGCTGAAGGACATAACACACTAGCCACATCTGAACAAACGTGATCCTGGGCACAGCAAGATATGCCAGTATGATTTTGTCCCACACAAGATATGCCGGAATCGCGAGCCACAAAGCAGAGAAGATTTCGAGCGGCACTGCAAACAACAGGAAGTTTGCACACCTTCTGAAGTCTGAGCGAGCGCTGCCATCCGGAGAAGGACCAAACGTCTTCCGTGCCATTCGAATCTTTCGGATTCGATCCTCAAGGTCGTGCAGTTCCATTCATGCCTCCTCGGTTTGTGAAGGTTACTTCTTCCTCCGGCAGCCTCTGGGCACTACCGCTATCCCACCTTTGTATTTACCTTCCAGGAGGTAAATACGGTCATCGGTTTCATCGTCGCAAAGAACCTTTACATTCGCGTAACGACTTGTAGAGAGTTCTTGCAGTATCTCCATTACTCTCGTGACTTCGAGACACTACGAGCACCATGATCGCGATCACTAGTAAAATCAGACTGCTCCTCGCCTTCCAACTTAACATTACAATCACCCCTTCCTTTTCTGCTCTGTTTTTGAAGAACGACACCGGAGCCAAATGGCTAACATCGCTCCACCTCGTACGCTACTCCTCTACGAACCAGGTAAGCCGCGCAGTACTCTGCTCTCCCTTGGTCATAATCGTACCTGTACGCCCGTTCGTTTGCAGGCCTTTCCTTCAAACGATACCTCACGGCAGGAGGAAAACCAAACAATTGCGTGAAAAGGGGAATGAGTTCTTCGTTTGCCGGTGAACTACAGTATACTATTCCCCAGCCTTCCGAGAAGTTAAAGTGAAAGACAAACTTTCTGCCGTCGTCTATTACGCCAGTGAGTTCCGCCCACCAGAATCCTGTGATATCGTTTCTCTTTACGCTTTTGTGGGTAATCTCTATTTCTGAAGTTACCTCACCAAATAACTCCTCCATCCGTTTCAATACACGCCGTATCTCTAACTCTAATCTAAGCTCCGAGAGGGTCACCGCCATTGCTTGTTCCTCCTTTTTCATCACTATCTTGAATGTGCCTGCTTCTCTTTACAGACACAATGTTAAAGTACAAATTGACGGAATAAACTATACAATGGTTAATTTAATTCTGTCAATGGAAAAACGGTTGATACTACGATATAAATCTGCTGAATATATGGAAAGCTCCTCCTTTCTGGAGGAGCTTTGCGGGTTGTGGTTCGCCTTAGGAGGCGAAAGAAAAACGCAGTGGTAGGTGATACTTCTCGCGTACTTCTTCTGTGAATTGCGCGAGAAGCTTTTCAATCCTCCACTTTTCGTGGGAATCCAATGTTTTCACGACGATTTCATCTTCGGTGTCTCTGAAGGTCCAGTCGAGAGGACTAGTGAAATTGGCAGGCCAGGTGGCATCTTTGCATGCATCTTTCATTACGAGGGGCAGAGCCACAATCCTACCGATCATGATGAAGTTTTTACTCTTGTCGCTCACACCGAACCACCGCTCCCAGAGTGATTTCTGCGATCCTTCTCTCTGCCTCATGAAGATGCATGGCACGAAACAGGGAGCGACCTCACCCAGCCCCCATGCGCTTACACCCCGAGGATCAGCAGTCTTCATGCGAAGATGATGAGGTCGCAACAAGTCAAAGAGCGTATTCCAGATGCCTTTCGAAAGAGCTACTTGAGATCCTCCATCGTAAATTGTCCTTTCTATTTCTTCTCTCTTCCGGCAGAATTTATTCTCTTAGTACCATATTTATAAAAATTTCACAAGAGAAAAGTGACCCACTTACTCCTTGAATTTAAGATTTCAATAAAAACGCTTGAACAAGTGGCCAAAACTTTTTGTGGCCGGGGATGATGTCTTTCGGGCATGTTTTAAACCATTCTCCCCTCTTTGGCATTTTGCCTTTAGGCTGGCACAGAAGGAGATGCGAGATATCGTGAAAGCGCTCGCTCTTCACATTGTTGAAGAGCCCAATATGCTTTATCACCTTTACCGGCGCCCCTATTTCTTTGCGCGCACAGCGCGTAGCGGCGTGCTGTCACGTCTCGCGCGGGCCAAGATAGGTACCGGGAAAATGCCATCCGCGAAAGTAGGCATCCCGCCGGTGCGTGAGGAGCACTTTTCCGTTCCTTACAATCACAAGCTCTACTGCCGCGGGCACCACTTTGCTCATAAACGGCACAAACGCCTCTCCCCAAGAACTCTTGTGCACCGCCCCCATTTTCTCAAGCAGTGAGAGAAGGAGATGAATCTCTGTGGGCGTAAGAGTACTGATTTTTGTGTGGGTAGCTTTTGTGCGTGTTCGCTTTCGCATAGAAGATGTATGCATCATACGCAGTATAATGTACCCGGGCAAGCATATTGAGTGCGCTCCGATAAGAAGAGGCCCTGCCGGAAAATTTCCAGCAGGGCCATGATGTAACGTTATCGGCAGAGTGAGCCTTCCATGAGCCGCGCGAGTTTGTGGTGCGCAAGCGCGAGCGGAATGATTGTGTTGCGATGCCCCGGAACAAGCTCTTCCCACGGGATATCATCGACAGAAAACCACCTACCGCGTGGATTCTTCGGGGCAGCAGCGAGTTCTACAGCGAAGATGCGTAGGATATAAGGCCCGCGCGGAGGATCAGCACCTTCACGGTCGTCAACAAAGCTTCTGCGGAGAATCGGCATCTCGCCAAATTCCCGCTTCACTAGACGCGCAAACGCGCCTTCGTGCGTCTCATTCTTCTGATGCGTGACGCCAGGGGTGTGCCACTGATTCGGGTATGGCTCGGTGGGGCTCTCCTCGCGGCTCTTGCGCTGGATGAGATAGATTCCACCGCGTTCATTGAACACCACCACCTCGGTGGAAATGTTCTTTTTTGCCGCCACAAACGCCTCGAAGACTGCGATAGGCAATCCCTTCCCCGCATCCTCGCAGCAGGCGATCTTCTGCAGCACGTCGATCGCCACTTTCTCTTCACCCGGAGACCACCCTGTGCTCCTTGCTTCGATCGTTACGCTATGCTCGCGTCCCATCTCTCTCCTCCTTTGGGCAATTGAGTCTTAGTGATATGCCAACCGGCTATAATCCGTCTCGATCGTCACTTTAGTAGCCTTGGATAGTTTAGCGTATTTGCGCATCTCCTCTTTCACAATGTCTAAAAGCTGTGCATCGTACAATGTACAGGAGATGTTGACACACGACGGACCCACCTCGAAGAGGATTCTCCTCTCTTTCCAGGGAATGATGCCAAGAACTTTCTTTTCTCTGACCTCTACAATTAAATAGTATATCTCTCCCTCCGTGCTGTGCGTGGTTACCGCAAGAGGATTGTGAAAGCTCGCCTGAATTCTGTTTTTGATATCTCGCAGTGTGAGAAAAAGCGGGTCTGGGGAATAATCCCTCGCTACTACTTTTACGCTGACTTCTTCCGTCCGTGCGACCTGTGCATTTTCTGCGCTCATGTGTAACTCCTTTCTCTTTTCCTCCGGTGTCTAAATTAAGGAACTGGAAATGAACCCCCATTATATATCACTACTTTTCTAGTAAGTCAACCCCCTGTACTGGTTCACATGATATCCTACGCCCGGTTCTTTGAATCT
>CAYVXU010000031.1:0-12185 GCA_964454705.1 uncultured Candidatus Saccharibacteria bacterium
GTGGCGGGAATTCTTTTGGTGGAATTCAAAACCCCCTGGAATTTCTTGGCGGAAACCAATGCCGAGGGGCGAAGCCCCGAGGCAACTTCTTCGGCAAATCTGAACTGGTGGACCCAGGGAGAATCGAACTCCCGTCCCCCGCGTGCAAAGCGGGTGCATTACCACTGTGCTATGGGCCCTTCTAATGTTCCTGTACTATAGCAACGGAGATGCGTCCTCGCAAGCAAAACCACCCCTCGTGAGGGGTGGTTTTGCTGTTTCTTTATATCACTATTCAGAAACGTGATGAGGAGGAGCCGATGAGGGCGCGGGTACCGGGGATTCGGTGAGGGGTGAAACGGTGGGTAAAGGAAGTAGCGAGGGTACGGGAGAAGGCTTTCGGAATATTCGTTTTGGCTGGAGTATCGGCGTAGTAGTGGTAGGTTTCTTGGGAATTTCCGATGGAGCAGGACTCGCTTTTGATGGTTCTTTCTTTTTAAGAATCTTCTCTTCGATGGTCTTTTCTACCTCTTCAATTTTCACTACCACCTCTTTATTCGCCTCCTTATTGGGCTCCTTCGTGAGCGCATCTTTTGCGAGCTTCACTTCGGGCAAATGCGCAGTCACCTGTGCCGATAGTACTATCTTAGTATTTTCAACAAGCTGCTTTTTTTCTTCATCGGGGCTCTGTTCAACCGCCTGTCCTGCTCCTTCGAGGAGAGAGAGCGCGGTATCGAGCGCGGCTTTGGTTTCCTGGGAGGCTTTTATTAAGTTCTCTTTCACCGCAGGTTCAATAGCTGCCTCGGTAATGAGCGGCAAAGAAGAGCTTGCCACACTTGTCGCGGTAAGAGGTAATACTGCGGTGAGGGGCAGGCTGGTGGATAGTGGACGGGGAGTATTCGAAACATCAGCACCCTGATTGGGTTGCGGAGAAGGAAAGAATGATGAGGGAGTAGGAAGCGTAACCGTTTTTGTGGCGACTACCGTAAGCTCCACTAATTCCTGCATGCGCTCGGCAGCAATATCTGCAGCAACTTTTGCCTTGTATACCGGATCCATTGCAAGAGCGAGGTGCAATTGTTCCACCGCTTTCTTCACTGGGAAAAGGGTGTCTCCCGGTTTCGCTGCGTCAGCGGCAACCACACTGCCGATACTGCTCACTATCAATACCGCAATAATTGCCGCCTGGAATGCGGCGCGGGGAAATGCGGTGAACTCAAAAAAGTGAGCATACCATGCACGCGTTCTCTCGCCAGAACCGGTAGCTGAAATTTCTCCCAACAGTAATGCACGAATACGAATCCGCGAATCATCCGGTAAAACTATGCGGAAGGTATGGGAGATTTGCTTCTGTAACTTCTCAAAATCATTCGGTGAATCCATAGGTTCATTGTAACAGCTTGGCAAGGCGTCTCAAAGCGCGGTGCTGCAGGACGCGTGTTGCTACCGGTGAGCGTTTCAGAATTACTGCGGTTTCCTCTACAGAAAATCCTTCAATAAAACGAAGCTGGAGCACGGAACGATAATCAGCAGGAAGACGCTCGAAGTTCTCCACAAGATCCTGCATGGCCTCGTGCTGGCCCCCCGGTACTGAAACTGCGTTAAGAATCGAGTTAAGCTCCACTTCGGGTTTTTGGCGCCGGTAGTGATCGATGACAGTGTAATATGCAATCTGGAAAAGCCACGTTGAAAATTTCGTATTTTGCTTGCGCTCATACGACCGGATCCCTTCCCACGCCTTCAGGAACGTCACATGCGTGAGATCCTGGGCGGTCTCGCGGTGGCGGGTGCGGAAGAGGATAAACCGATATACCTTGTCAGCGAGACTATCGTATACGGCACCAAAGGCCTCCGCGTTTCCTTGTTGTGCTGCGGCAACATATTCAAGCATCTTTTCCTCGTCAAAGTTATCCTCTTTCATCGGTCGTATTTCACAAAAGTTACAGGATAAATTCCTGCTTTGAGATTATAAAAATCAAAGGAGGTGTAACAATTTACTAAAAAGGTGTAACACGGGAACTAATGTGTATTGATTATAGGGAGGAACATAGCGGCATGCAAGTTGGGAAAGGGAAAGGGCTTCCGGTGAGGGAAGCCCTTGCACATTCAGAAGTTCATGGAATATGAGTGGTGAGCCGCCGCGGTCCGGAGGATCGCCACTCCACATGCGATCCGGAGGTAAGTTGTGCGACGACATTGGTGAATGTTTTCCCTCCTGGGATGGTGAGGATGAGATGCCCTTTGCGTTGTCGCCATTCGTCCCGCGACCCGGGGCCTGGCAGCCTCTTGAAAACGGGCTGGGTGTCAACAACGAACCCGATATGCCAGCCACCCTGGTCAAAATTGACCTCCTTCGTTCCCACATACATCGCTGTATAGGGAAATACAAGGGTAGACGGCGGCTCACCTGCAGATGGATTTACGCAGTTCAACTCGCCGAAGGTAAGCTGGGTTTGCCTGCTCCATCCCGTTGCCCGTTCCCATACCCGAAGCCGGATGAGTTGAAACGTGTAGCAGCGCCCATCCTCCTCAAAATCGAGCGAGAGATCATCATAGTACATCCTCTCTTCATAAACCACTACCGATGAAGCTATGATGGGGATTCGGGAGCTTGCACTTGCTCCCTGCGCAGAAATGGATGCCGCGAATCCAGTACAGAGAAAGAACATACAGCGCCATACGCTCATGACACACTCCTTTCCTGAAAAGTACCGATATTCCGTACATACACCACAACAGGCTTGACAGTCAAGAGATCGTTCTGCTAAGAATGAGCTAGGAAAATTCGTTCTTTCTTTTACTCCCTATCAATGCGGTAAGGAGGTATCACCAAAGAACGACTATGCAAAAAATACTTTCGGTGCTCTTCGTAAGCGGGGGGATATTGCTCGTCCCGCTTTTTACGTTTGCGATCGATCTTAATTCGAGCCATACCGTAAAGGTACTTGTGCTTCAGTATTTTCCTCGTGATACTGCAAATCGTATTATCGATTCAAATGTAATCGACTGGAAACCAACCCTGGGAGAGATGCGTTCGTCACTGCGTCGTCAGATTGATACCGCAAAAAGGAGTATTGAAGAAGGAAGCCGTTTCCGCGGGCAGGGCGACCCTGCCATTCGGCTCGAACTTACGGAAAAAGAATTTCTCGCTCCACTTCCTATATCGGTAACAAGAAATATCTATTATGACAAGTTGCTGCGGGATAACAACATCTGCGATTACGTTGATAACCGTGGCGTACGCGAAGTATGGATTTTTAAGGTCACCTTCCGCTCGGAGGTCGGGATCGGACAATCCGAGTCCCGGCAATCGAGCCCATTTTTCGGGGAGGTAAGCAATCAAAGCGAGTTCGGCAAACTGCCAAAGTGCGGCGCTACCTACCGCATCATTACCCACGATGCGCCGAGGGAAGATTTGTTTCTTGAAGTGTGGGGCCACCAGCTTGAATTTGAGCTTAAGGCAGTTGACCGGGAACTTGCTGAAAAATTTTTAGGGCCATGCAACGGTTCTTCTGATTATAAATGTTACCCACTTCGCGACTCCCGTAACCCGAAAATCGGCCGGTGTGGTAATATGCACAACCCTCCCAACGCACGCCGTGAATACGATCGGACAAATCCGGTTCCGAACGATTCTGATTGCTCTGACTGGAAACCTGATGGGCTGGGCCGCCTCACACCGGTAAGCTGTGCGACATGGGGATGTGCGTACAATAGTATAGAAGATAATCCGGTGCGCAATTACATTACTTGGCTTCTTCAACGTATGCCTGGACGGAACAATCAGATTACCTACAATGGAGAGAAGCTGCGTAACTGGTGGGACGTGTACGCCGATTACGACGGTGTGCGCACACGCAACGAGCGGCTGCGTTTCCTCCTTGATACCACCTCCCCCGTGGTAGCCATTATTGCCCCAACGAGTGGAGATACCTATACCACCGCCGACCGCTCAATCCAAATCCGTGCCCGCATGACCGACAACGGACAATTCGCTGCAAGGGTCATAAAAAATGAGACCAAAAACAGCACTGTCCCCTGCACCATGGAAGGCGATGTGTGCGTCGCGACACTGAATCTTGCATACGGTGAAAATAGAATCGTGGCGGCAGCAACTGATACTACCGGCAACTCAGGCTACGACGTGATCGCAGTAACGCGCCTCGATCTGGTAATCCCGTCAGTACAAATTACCGGCCCCACCGCTGAACGGCGTTTCGGCACCTTTGATGAACAGGTTACGGTGGCAGTAAACGTGAGTGACAACGACCAACTCACCCAGGTGAGTATCGTGAATAAAGCAAACCAGCGATACGGTGAGGTAGTAACCCCCCCCAACGGACAAGTGGCGTGGTATGTGCCGCTTGTGATCGGTAAAAATCGTATCGTAGTAAAAGCCAAGGATCGCCGGGGTAATATGGGAAAAGATGTAATTATTATCACCCGCTATTCTCCTGTCCTTACGTGCTCCATCACGGGTCCCGCAGAGGTAGAGCCAGATACTCCCTTCAACATCAGCTGGCAGGTTGCAGAGGGCTACACGGTAACCTCACTTACCTCAAAGTGGCTCGACACCTCCCAATACGATCCTGTGCGAATTCCTGCTCAAAACAATGCGTTCATCAAAAATGGCAACCTGCCCGCGTGCCCGCCGGAGGTAGGCTCATGCACGTGGGGAGGTGTTATCAAGAAACGTTTCGACAAACCCTCGTTAGTGACGATTACTGCGGTCGGTCCGCGTGGAACCGCAACGTGCACCTACGCCGTCCGGGTGAAGCAGTAAACAGAGTGAAATCCATAAAGTCTGGTGGGGGTTGACATACACATCTATAGAAAGGTAAGTAGGTAGTAAGACATTCCTCTCGAGATTGAAGGAAAAAGGAGGGTAGTTATGTCCGAGTGATCGAAACACATTTACGGAAAGAACATTACAATTCGTATCTTCCAAAAGAAAGGAGCAGTGTATGCAACCGCGTGTTTTGACTATCGCATTGTCCATTTACCTTTCCTGTCTGGGATTTGCACATGCACAGGCGGAACAAGGAGACATCTACGGAAGAATCTATATCAACGGGCCGCGTCAGCGCGAAGGAGAGGCGCGCGAGCGTTTCGAGGCACGGAAAGGGCGGTTCTTCGCGAAGGCGCGCGAGCGCGGGAAGGACCTCCCAGCAATTCCGGGAACCGTTCTTGGATACGGGTATCCAGTGGTTACTGAGGGTTCCGTCAGCTCACCGGGTGTTCCTGCCGGAACGAGTGAGGGGTGTGTATTTGATAGCATTCGCTCACTTGACGTCGAACTACCCGAACCACGTCTTGATAATCGGGGATGGCATACCGCGGCTGTTCTCGTATATCCCACACCTGACTGCAAGCTCTTGGTGGGTGATGTCTTCCCGAGGGTTACAGAGATGGTGCAGGCAGCGATGGACAAAGTCGAAGCTACAGGTGAATTTCCACAAGCAACCATCCAACCAATCAAGCTCCAGAAACGATATCGTGGCCGAACCACCGTCCGGCCATACGGTGGGACAACGGGGCTTATCACAAGTCATGCGACGGGTCCGGCCGAATCTCCCTCGTCAGCAGGGCGACCACAGGGTTCCTGTCCGGATTTCATCTGCGCCTGTGCAGGAGTACGTCCGAACACCGGTGGCTTTGTGGCAATGGTACTACTCGATCTCTTCGGGTATCCGGAGACTGCACCAGTTGCGTGGGGTCATTGGTACACCGTACTCGATGATAAGATCACGTGTGCAAATTTGCTGAGTTACCCCTATGCATACGTACTGTTTGACGGTCCTGATACCTTTGATGTGAAATGGGAACTCAAGAAGGACGCATTCGACGCGTGGATGTCCTCGCGAGCATGGGTAGGTCATAACTTTTATCCTACTATCAAATCGTTCGCGGAAGGTGAGTTCCGGTGGCATGGGTACGATCCGGTATTCACCAGCCGAGTAGTACACCTCTGGAACCACTACTCGAGTTCGAGCTTTTCGGCAACTCCCCTGTCGCAGTTGATATTCGACGATGCCCGTTGCAGCTACTCGGGCGACTATCCGTGGCTCTTCGGTCACGGTTTCCAGTGTCTTGGGTCAATCCGCAAGAGATAAGGAGGTGAGACGTGTTTGGTAGATCAACTTTTGCAGCACTCTCTTTTCTCTCATCACTCATGGTATATGTGCTCGTTGCAACCGAGCCGAGGGAACAACCGGTGCTGCCGACCGGAGGCGAAGTGATTTCCAAAGCACAAGCACACATCGAATCCGGCGCGGGAAATACGGCCGGTTTCCAGAAGCAGGGTACGCCACACATTCCAAGTAAGCTTGCACCAAACCTTGCTGAAAGATGCTGGCACTTGCTCCCTGTTCTTGCTACACTTAGTCTTCTTTTCATGCTTCCTCGGGAGGGCGTGCGGAGCGCTGCAGGTCTGTGCATTTTTCTCCTCGGAGGATACGCTCTCCTCTCAGGACCTTTCTACGTGGTTCTCGAACTACCCGCGCTCCTGTGTACGGGTGCAGTGACATTTCTCAAGTACTGATCAAGCACATTGCCGGGAGATCTCAACTGTAGCCATATTCTAAGGAGGTAGCGAGCAATCAAAAGAGGCTTCCCTTCCGGAAGCCTCTTTTCATTTTGTACTTGCACTGGCCGAAGTGCGCGTGCGAGGGATCGAACCTCGGACCTCGTCATTATCAGTGACGCGCTCTACCACTGAGCTACACGCGCATTTTTTAAATATTTTGTTGAAGTGCTCCCCGCCCGATCGGACGACGCCAGTCCTGCGGGCGAGTACACCGAGCTAGTCGCCCATCCATCACTCTTTAATATCACGAAGCTAGTGTAACAAAAAAACCGCCGAATGCAAGACGGTTTTTTTGTTGACTCCAATTATTGGAAGTTCAGAGGAGGTAAATCAATACTTTGTAGTTGCCCTGATCGCCCGTAAGACTGTACGGGTACAGAGTCGCTCATATGGCGCGAGCGACCAAAGCGCGTGGTCGGAATAGGAATCCCATATTCCGACCAATCAACCTAGAGTGTTCCATCTCGCTTCTACGTGAGTAGAGGCGGAAGGAAGAAAAACTCTTGAAAGGAGGTGATCCATGCACAGGTTCCCCTACGCATGCCTTGTTCATGATTCCCCATATCTTTCGATATGGCATGGACTATATCTTCTTCCCACTTGCATATGGGAGCTCACGTGTAGTCTCTACGGGGTCAGAGAAGAAATGCAATTTATATCGCGTTGTTGGAAGGAGATAAGAGGTGATTATCTTTTCGAATTTTTCTCTTGCCTGAGGGAGAATATAGATTCTCCACCTCTCTTTATCCTTGTGCAATGATGTAGTGAGACCAAATTTATCTTTAAGGTAGCGTTGTAACTTCTCGTTTTCGCCCTTTGTAAAGTTCTGAGAATTCAAGGTATATCCTTTACTTGGTCCTACAGTACCATCGTCCATAAACCATACTGCAAGACTCATCGGGCTAATTTCGAAGTTTCTTTCGAACTCTTTTGGTATACGCTTTCTCGTTCCATGATAGAACTGTTTTCTTAGTTCAGTAAACTGTGGATGTGAGATAGTCCGAAATCTCCATGAATTCCGTAGCTTGCGAAATTGTGGAGGAATAAGGCACCACTCACGAAATAGTTCGTACTTCCAGTTTACATACTCTTTTTGTGCATCAGACTGTTCAATTTGCAGGCGATAATTCTTTCCGTACTGCGTTCCTATAATGCTTGCATCTCCCAAAAGCGTACCAATAAGCACTTCTTTCTGAGGAGAAGTAAACGAAAGTTGGTTTTGGAGTAAGCGTATTTCACGAGACCAAGTGTTTGATCTCTTCCTCTCGACTTCCCTCGGTATTACCTTCATGCCTTTATTGTATCACACAATAAAGAGGAGGGCTTCACCGATACAGTGAGATTTTTCTATGTCTTCACAGACATAGGTCGCAACAACCAATTAGTTTGACGACTTCACCCTTGTCACCGAGCTCACCGTAGACCAAGTCAGACTTGGGTTTCGGGTGCTCCCGGCTCCCTTGGTGTGACGGGCGGTAGATTATTTACACAACAAGTTACCTATGTTGTCAATAAACACCACTGGGCAAACGGTTTTCCCGTACCCTAGCGGTTTCCATCCCGTGGGAATTCCGATGTTTCTTGCCGAGCGAGCGTATTAACGCGCGCAGGGAAAGAATTTTTTTGAATCCTTCATCAGTAAGATGCTGCTTTTTCCGCACCATAAGCACAATTTCACGAAAGAATGCGTAGACCTCTCCTTTCTTTGCCTGAAGAGGATAGGCATCAAAGAACGGGAACAGATATTGTTCCATGTCCTTCGTACTCGTGATTTTGTACTTTATATGCGGATACCATCCATATCGTTCGTAGGAACAATCATAGATCTTTCCGCATCCAATTGTGATAAGAATTCTTTCGAGAATCTCTCGATCATCTGCCCGAAGTTCTATCTCGAACTCCGGACGGACTTCGATACCACGTCGAAGGGTTTTATGACGACCAATGCTGATCGAGAAAGAACCTTCTCCGTCAATAAATCCCACGACATAATGAGGATTTAACTTTTCACGATGGATTCGCTCCTTCCCAAAAGGCGCTTCCAAGCGCGGATTGCGCTCGTAAGGTCTTTTTTTGGTACTATGAGCTCTGCTGACTTCTTGCATAATATTTGAAGTGATTACTCACATCATACCACATTCTCGAGGTAAATTCACCCCGATATTTGGATTATGCAAGATCTCCCGTGGTAACCCTATAAACTCTTCTCTCATATCTCGACAACACTACACGTAATATACTTTGTTTTACGCAATGACTTCCCCATGTACTCGCAGGGTCGTCAATATATCACGCCACCTGTTGTTCAAGCTATAAGACGCTACTTTCTCCCTTCATCTCATCTCCTCGCGGAAACGGACTGAGATTTCGCTTCGGAACATTGCGTTTGTTCCGGTCTGATTTTAACAGACTAGTTTATAGAACCGCACGGCGACCCGAGTACAAGACTCGAGAACGTATTCACCGCGGCGAGGCTGATCCGCGATTACTAGCGATTCCGACTTCATGAGGGCGAGTTGCAGCCCTCAATCCGAACTGGGACCGGTTTTGATGGGATTAGCTCCGTCTTGCGACTTGGCGACCCATTGTACCGGCCATTGTAGCACGTGTGTAGCCCAGGGCATCAGAGGGCCATGCTGATTTGACGTCATCCCCACCTTCCTCTCACTGACGCGAGCAGTCTCCTGCGACAACGTGTAACGCAGGACGGGGGTTGCGCTCGTTTCCCCACTTAAGGGAACACCTCACGGCACGAGCTGACGACCATATTCTTCCACTGTTCCCAGTGGTATGGACTATACCATCACCCCTCGATTCACTACGCTCGCTCGGGGCAAGCCCAGCAATCGAAGGGGACCGGCGTGTTATGATTCTGTTTGAATCATCTATTCCGATTACCCTCTTCGGAATAAGTCTCTACGGGGCAAAAGTGATTGCACTTTGAGTGAGCGTGGCTGAATACTTCGGAGAAGTGTTTGAGCGCTTCTCGGAGGTATATACAGCACATATGTACGTGCGCCTTTATAGTGGTACACGTTCGTTTCGTAACCACATTTGTGAAGCAGTTGCTGATCGATCACTGCTTCTGCTTTGTTACCGTAAGTAATCCTCATATCTCGTCGTAAATCGTGCGCAATAGAACCGTCTCCATCGAACCTTCCCGCAAAATAAGAAAAAACGTACTTTCTGGATAATGTCGAAAGCGTATTTTCTGTTTGCCGGAACAGTCGAAGAAGAGGACGACTATTTACATAGAGCTGGTATGCGATCTGCTTTGCAAGACGCATTCGATATGCTGTTCGTTTTTCTATTGGACGTTGACCAAGCGGATAATAGATTCGCAATTTGATTCGTTCTCTTGGAAAGAACCTTCTCAAAAAAGAGGCAAATCTCATTACTAATCGCTTATCTACGTTCGTAATTCCAACACTGCTCGACCAATAGTATCCATCAGCACACCACAGTCCCATGATGTAGGCACTTTCAGCGTCTGTGATTACTGTGTGCAATTCACTTAAGCTTCCCACGGTATTATCCCGCATATCTACATTATACAGCAGATATACGTCGGACTCCACCGTTATGAGCCAGTTTTGCGATCCCAAATTACTTTGGGATGGGTCAATCGTTTAACCATGCAACACCTGTCCTGGGGTCCTTGTGAGAAAAATCACCTTTCGGCAATTCGCCCCCAGGATTTCAAGCCCTGGTAAGGTTCCTCGCTTACCGTCGAATTGAACCACATGCTCCACCGCTTGTGCGAGTCCCCGTCTATTCCTTTGAGTTTTAGCCTTGCGGCCGTACTTCCCAGGCGGCTGACTTAACGCGTTAGCTACGCCACGTGAAGGGTCGATACTTCACACGGCTAGTCAGCATCGTTTAGGGTGTGGACTACAAGGGTATCTACAATGTTGTTACTGTGTAACAACTAAATTCAAAATCCAAAAATCAAAATTTTGGTATCCGCTTCGCGGATGAATTTAGATGCTACAGGGCAAGGCATTTCTGCTTGCCTCTCGCTGTCGCCAGCGAGTTCGGACTATATCTTTATCGCTTCGCTCAAATTCAAAGTTCAAAACTCAAAAATCAAAATTGAGGTGCAAGAGCGATTTGCAATGCAAATCGCTCTGCATTTTACTTTGAATTCAACGAACACGATGCTTGGCGTATAGTCTCTGAGGGTTAATATCTAAGTGGAAGGAATGGTGAGGAGTTGTTTAATTTCAGTCAACAACTTCTCTCGGTGATTCCGTTTGATGCTGTTGACCCAACCACCCACACTGTAACCACCATCCTGTTGTTTTGCTCGATTGATCTCTTGCAACATTTCATGCTCGCGCAACAAAATGAGACTCTTGATCTGCTCGCATGTTGTACACACTTAGATACTCCTTCCCTGCTGGTTGTCCGACTTCGCCAAGGCTTCGTCGGATAAATCCGTACCTGCCTTGACAAACCGCCGGTCACTTTTTTACCAACACTTGATAATTTTATACAACGTGGCGGTCGTTACTACTCTGCCCATGCGAGATTCTTGGTTGAGAATCTCTTGAGTAAGATCTTCCGCATGTGAATCGTTGCGCCCAGGAATAGGCGAATGCGATGTCACATGTTTGCGAATACTTCGTTCTTTTGGCCTCGAAGTATATCGAAGAAAGTAAGCCGTATCCACAGCATCTCCTTTGTTGGTAGTGCCGGATACTATCCGGACTTTCCAGCATATAGCTTCGCCATCACCTCACGGCTCTGGCGGATCCTCGATTTTTGTACCCAACATTTGTTGGTACAAAATCGGGACAAGTTTTCATTAGTTGGATGTATTCAAGATTGTTATCAGATAGTCAATTTCCGTATCAGTGAGCGCCGCATTTTTCAGCGGCTCGTTGTGCCGATACGCTATCGTCACACCATCTGATGCCTTTCGGAAACTCGGATGCCTTTTCCCGATGGAAAGGGCCCCAAAAATTGCCATCTTTTTCCTTTCTGATTCCGAATCCATCTCATTCTCCTAATGGGACTATTGCCGCCCCTGTACGCGGCTTTGTTAATCCTTTTTGCTCCCCACACTTTCGTCCCTCAGCGTCAAGGTCAGGCCAGGCGACTGCCTTCGCCTTTGGTGTTCCGCACGATATCAACGGATTTCACCCCTACACCGTGCGTTCCATCGCCCTCTCCTGCCTTCGAGTCTGGCCGTTTCGAATGCGGTTCCTCCGTTGAGCGGAGGGATTTAACATCCGACTAACCAAACCGCCTACGGACCCTTTACGCCCAATAATTCCGGATAACGCTTGGGGCCCTCGTATTACCGCGGCTGCTGGCACGAGGTTAGCAACCCCTTATTCGCACGGTACAGTCACTCCGTACCTCGCTTCCGCTCGGCACTCGCTCAAATGCAAACATCAAAATGCAAAAGTCAAAATGTATGACTGATCGAAATTTTCCCGTCGGGAAAATTTCTATACCATGATTTTGATATTTAAGATTTGATTTTTGATTTCAAGTTCGTGACGAACAGAAGTGAGGCACGGCTTCTTCCCGTGCAAAAGCAGTTTACATCCCGCAGGACTTCTTCCTGCACGCGGCGTCGCTCGATCAGGCTTTCGCCCATTGTCGAATATTC
>CAYVXU010000032.1:0-11637 GCA_964454705.1 uncultured Candidatus Saccharibacteria bacterium
GATATCATTACCTTACAAACCTAGGCGTCGGATATGTATCCGGACCTGGACACCCGTTAGAGAACCGCCCTGCCGAAAACACGGCGGCAGCCGCTTGGGACGGCTTTTCTCTAACGTGGCCAATCCTCTATAATTGACCGCCCCGTGCCTGGATAGTTTCAGCTTCGCGCATAAAATGAAAGAAGGATAGAGAGGTGCTCTCTATCCTTCGGGGCTATCTCAAAATATTCGCTCTTGGCACGAGCCACAGCCCTCGTTGAAGAGCGCAGGGCCCGTTGTGAAATTCACAAGGAACTCGATCGCATGGGAAGCTGCTGGTGCCGCATTGACGTACATTGCCGGAGTTCCCGCTTCTCCGATAACTGTTCCTAAAAGATTGATAAGGAGTGACCGGAAGCGAAGGAGTTCCGGAAAAAGCGTAATCACCGCAATGCCTTCCTCCCATGTGAGTCCGAATCTTTCTTCGCGATTGAGTTGAGATATCTAGGCTTCCAGTGCCCGACCAAGCTGTCTCACTCCAAGCTCAACGTCAACCGCAAGGTAGAGTCCGCGCGGCACCTCCACCGTTTCTCTTCTTTCTTTGAGCGGCACGGAGTTGCCAACCACTTTTTCTTCGAACATAAGCATCTTGAGCTTCTCTTCGATGGGGACGAGCGTATCCACCAAAAGCACCGGCATATGTCCTCCAGACTCGATACATACCTCGCGCGGAAGTTTCTCTGCGAGCGAGGCAATGCGTGCTACATACTTTTCGCGCTCTACTCCTGCTGCTTCCGGATATCCCATCCGCAGGTATATTTCTTTCTGTTCCTGCAGAAGCGCATTCATTCTCTCTTGCAATACTACTTGTGTATTCATACTCACCTCACGGCGAAGATTTTTGAACGTACAACGATAAAATAATATTACGATGAGTTACGTGCTCTGTCAAGGTGCGCGGGCAGAGGCTAGATCAAAAAGGCGGCATCAGCCGCCTTTTTGATCTCATATGAGAGATGCTTATCGGGTAGAGATATCTCTGCGTAACTTCTCGATCACGCCCGCTGCAAAATCCTTCCCCCCAAGCCCAAAGGCAAGACCCGCCGCAAGCGCAAGCATAGCCACAATACCGATGAGCAGTGTATTCACAAAGCTCGGCGCGACTCCCAGTTGATCAAGAGCTGCAAAGACACCGAAGAGCCAGATTGCCCACTTCGCTACTGCACTGATGAAATTCGCATGGAGCTGGGTAGTGGCATGGAGTGATGCCTTTACCAGCTTCTGCACGAAATTCGCTACGAGCGCAGTGGCAATAAGGATAAGGCTCGCAACAATGATATTCGGGAAATAGAGAAGCACGCTCTGCAGATATGCCGTGACGCCTGGTAACCCCAAAGTGTCCGTAGCCGTAAGCAGAGCCGCGACAATTATGAACCACTTCACAAGCTCCCCTACGAACTTCCCTATATCTAGTTTCAGATCTGCCCGTGCGAGTGTTTCCTTAAGCCCGAGGTTCTCAAAAATCGTATCAATGCGCAGCATCCGGATGATACGAGCAACCGCCTGCCCCACAATTATCGCCACCACCCAACCGACAACAAAGACAATGATGGCGGTAAAAAATTCGGGCAAGAAATCAATTACACCGGCCCAAAGATCTGTAAATGCCATTTGAAGACGAGAGATACTTTCGCTAGGCATAGAATCAAAAGAGATACGTTATAGGTAAGGTACTCTCCCGACCTTTGTTTCCATTGCTTTTATTTTAACATACACCACAAAATCCGCAATGAATGATGTGGATATGTAAAAACTCCTAAATCGCCGCGGTTTGCACACGCAGATACTCTTCCGCACGCGCTACATCGTGAGGATAGCCGATAGGGAGCCAAAAGGTAGCCTCCACCGCCTTCATTTCATGATCTTTTACCATCTGCGCAATCGAATCAGATAAAAAATATTCTCCGCTCGGATGCTGGCGCGCAGGGTAGTTGAAAATACGCCCGTCGACCACCGCGGGTCCGGTGGCGACCAGTCGCGAGGGCGGCACCTCCGGCTTTTCAACGATATCGTGTACAATTTCCTGCTCATCAGTAACCACCACCCCAAACTTTCGGGGATCTTCAACCTCTTTTACGAGAAGCGCAAGCGGATGGGCAAGGCATACGGCAATGCCTTTTTTTGAGTGAAAATCATCCCCGTAGAGCGCAAGAAATTTTTCTCCCTCAAGATACTGGCGGGCCCGCCACAGCGCATCAGCAGTTCCGCGTGCCTCCTCCTGATAGAGATAATGAATGGATCTCCCTTCGAAGTGGTCGCCAAAATAATCCCGAATCTGATTCCCTAAATATCCTATTTACCAGAATAAGTTCACTGATCTCATCGGGAAGGGACTCGAGAATATGCTTAAGAAGCGGTTTGCCGAGGATGTGAACCATTTGTTTTGGCTGCGTATCGGTGAGAGGTCGCATACGCGTTCCTTTTCCCGCCGCAAAAATAATTGCTTTCATATAATGGAGAAGAAGGGCTTAATAAAGAAAAGGCAGGTGATATCCCTCCCTACCTTTGACGAAAGATCTACCTTATTTTTACGAATTAACTATATACTATGTTACTTCTTTTATCTATACATGGGCATATTGACTAAATCACACAAATAATATATTATAGTTTTGCTCTTTTCAAAACAAAACCCAAGGAGGAAATACAATGTATGCCGACGCGCTTGGCTTTCTCGCACCGCAAGGAGAGGATCCGATTGCCTCGCCGGAGTTAAAGCTCGACCTCGTGCACCTCACTTCAGCTCCGCCGTATGCATCTTCCTGTGTTGAGGTGCTCCATGCCCATGATCGCTTCAGGAATTCAATTGAGAAGCAGTCAAGGTTCAAAATCATCGAGCGACGCGGAGATCTTGCTGGTCTCGGCAACGGAGTTACCGGAGTGGTGTTTGGACTCCAGCACGCTCCTTTCGATGTACTTGACTACCCGCACAACTTGCACGAACTCTACGATGCAGGAATCCGGATCATGGGGATTGTCAGGATCCGAATCCATTCGGTTCGGGGTTTCTGGATCCATTCGGCGGTATCTCGGATGAAGGGGTGGCATTGCTTGCGGAATTGCATGATTATCACATCATCCTCGATCTTGCGCACGCAAGCCACCAAACCGCTCTTGACGCCCTGAACACATTCGACAACGATCCGTTGATAGAATCCCTGCCTGTATTGGCTTCTCACGCTGGTATTTACGAAGTATGCTACAATCCACGCAATCTTCCTGTAGCGCTCCTCAAACGTATTGTGACGCGAGGGGGTTTGGTAGGACTCTATGTGCTCACCTTCGGCCTCGATCGGTATGCAAACAACCTCCGTGCCTTTGTGGAACACCTGCGATACGGTATCCGGGAATTGGGATACCCGCATATAGCAATTGGTTCCGATGCGGTGTACAAATGTCGCGAGGAGAACGCATGGCGGCAACATACCGAATATCTGCGTGAAAAACTGGATCCGCAGAACCGCTTTCACATTCGCTGGCCGGACCAGCCTCTTGAGCTCAACCGCCCGGACCTCATGGATGTGCTCAATGCGTGCCTTGCCGCGCGCCTGGGCGCGGATCAAGCCCAGCACATTCTTGGAAAAAACTTCTTCGAGTTCCTTTCCCGGGCACTGCCCGAATAGCCCAACAGCCTCACTCTACGAGTGAGGCTGTTCCCTTTATTCACTTGCTTTACTCGATTATCTCACACCACCGAAACGTATCTTCCTTCTCACCATACTGAATCGCGGTGATCTCGTCGTAAAACTGTTTCGTATACCTTCCCGGCTCACCGTTGCCGATGCGCATACGATGATCTTCGTGCATAATTTCTCCTATCGGTGTAATTACTGCGGCTGTGCCGGTACCGAATGCTTCTTCGAGAGTTCCACCCCGCACGGCGTCCTCGATTTCTTTAATAGTGACTCTCCTTTCTTCCACCGCAATGCCGTTGCGCTTTGCGATCTGAATCACTGAATCGCGCGTCACCCCAGGGAGGATCGTTCCTTCGAGGGATGGTGTAACAAGGGTTCCCTTTATGACGAAAAAAATGTTCATCGTCCCTACCTCCTCAATGTATTGCTTTTCTATCGCATCGAGCCAAAGCACCTGGGTAAATCCTTTGGCATGAGCCTGCTCCGTAGGCAGAAGCGCCGCAGCGTAGTTCCCCGCCGCTTTTGCAGTTCCCACTCCTCCGCGCACTGCCCGCGCGTACTCGCCTGAAGTAATAAGGCTCACCGGCTTTAATGGATCATAGTACGCGCCTACCGGAGAGGTGATAATCACGAATGTATACGCACGCGATACCCGTACCCCGAGATACGCATCGGAGGCAAAAATGAACGGCCGAATATACAATGCATATCCCCGCGTGCCAGGCGCCCACTCCCGATCAAGCGAGAGGAGAGCGCGCAGTGCCTCTTTGAATTTTGCAAATGCGATTTCGGGAATGCATAACCGTCGTGCTGACGTGTTAAGCCGTGCGAGATGTCGGTCCGGCCGAAATACCCGTATGTCGCCCGAGACACCACGAAAGGCTTTCATTCCCTCAAAGATGCATTGCCCGTAGTGAAGGGCGGCGGTCGAGGGAGCAAGGGAAAGCGGGCCATACGGAATTATCGATCCTTCCTGCCACGCTCCACTCCGATACTCTATTACCGCCATATGATCGGCACATACCTCTCCAAAACCAATGCGCACAAGATCAACCTCGGAGAGACGGGAGTGTGAGGTACGAACAATCTCCATGCTACTCGGCGATATTTTTCTTAAACACCTCCTGAAGAGTAGTCTCTAACGGATCCACACCTCGTGAGTGCGCGCCGTAATACACCATCCAGTCAGCAAGAATGAGGGAAGAAAATATCTTTTCAAGGCGCGAGGCGCCCCGCAGAGGGACGGTAAGCACCTGATACCCGTGCTGTTCCATAATTTCCCGTGTGGCTTCCATGCGTTTAAGAATGCGCGGGTGGTCATCGTCATCGCGCAGAAAGATAGGCAGGATGCGTGCAGAAGCGGAAGCGAGCGCAAACGCACTCATCTCAGTGTGATTCAATTCAGGGAATGAATGCGCGAACGCATGCATCTTCATTCCTTCGTTCAATTTAATTTTCCATGCGTATGCAAGCCCTTTGTGGGTATCGGATGCGTAGACAACCGGAAGTACCGACTCGGTGAGTTGAGCGGCGAGATGCTCCCCCTCGCCTTCGAGTAGCTCCGGTTTGAGCGTATGTGCGAGCGTACGGATCGCATCAGTGGGATCAGGCATACACTTTGCCTGCGCCATAAGAAGTGCAAGCGAGGCAAAGAGGTAGCCAGTTGCCATACGGGGCACAAAACCAGCCGGCACCATCACACAGGGCACATCATCGAGTCGGCACGCTTCAGCGAGGAGCCCCCCCGAAGTAACCGCGGCTCGTGTGAGCCGGCGCGCACGCGCTTCTTCATAACAGGCAAGCGTCTCCTCGGTATTTCCCGAATATGAACTCGCGAGAAATAACATATCGTGCGTTACGAACGGGGGCAGAGTGTAGGTGCGTACCACAAGCACAGGAGTAGGCGGCTCGAGTGCGCTTGTCACTATCTCTGCGGGCCACGCGCTTCCGCCCATACCGGCTACCACCACTGCTCGAAAATCACCGCGCACCGCTTTCCCGCGCGCGAGGGTGAGCGCCTCTTCTAACTGGTGCGGGTAAGTGAGGATAAAATCTCTCATATGCTTCACTTCGCATTATAGAAGCGAAGCGAAAAAAAAAGAAGAGCGGACATGATTGGAATGTCCGCTCTCAAGGCATTGAATCGAGAATACGATCGGCCCGAGGAGAGTTACAAAGAGCTAGCGTTCACAGTGAACCCGACGAAGCGCCTCTTCCCAGATGGCCTGACAATCTTGTGGATTCTGTGCATAGTCGTGGCTGTGGGTCACAATCAGTTGGTGTAGTGGTTTTCCGGTCTTGCGTGCCTGCACGAGACTCTCCTGTACCACCGCTTCTGCGTACTGCGTTACCTCATCCTGCTGCATGGTGCCTCCCCGGTGCCATGTTCTTGATCATATTCTTCGATTCCCACTCCGAGATGGTGGAGTGGCGGCCCGATTCTCGCATGTAAGTTGTTAAGGAGCCGCCAAAGAACCATCTTTCTCTTTCAAGGTAGCGTATGATGGTTTGGCCTGTGGGTCAAGAAAAAAGAGTGGATAACTTTTTGTTTTTACCGTCTGCGCACATACGGCAGTGTTTCTATGGTGCGATCGAGATCTTTATTTGTTTCTACCCAGTACCATGCCACAATCCCCCACACCACCACAATATCAATAATAAGGATCACCCAGTTGCGAATGCTCTTTGCGTGGGGATACGGATTTTTTTCTTTTTTCCGCTCATCGAGCAACCGCTTCAGTTCATCACTCATCGGCCTGCCTCTCGCTGCTTCAGGCATACCAGCCATCCCTTTGTCTGCCCGTCCGCGTGATGATGCGTCAGATAATGGTGAGTCGCTCATATACCTTAAAGAGAAAACGTCCCCCTACGGATGAGGGACGTGAAGTGAGTGCGCAAGAGAAAAATTAGTACTCCACTTCTTCACTCTCTTCATCAAGTTCGTAGAGCGCTTCTCCATACTGGCTATCCGAGTCGGCGCCATCCTCTTCGCTTTGTGATGAAAAAGAGTTGGCGGGAATACCTACACTCGCATTCGCCCCCTCAAGCACCGCTTCAAACTGATACCATGCGATCGCCATCATTGATACCGCAATGATAAACGCCGCGACCACGATCACGATCGCAAGCCGTGAAAATGCCTGATCGAACTTTGTCTGCATATACAAAAAGGATAGTGAATATAATTCCTATCCTTCAGTATATACCGTTTAGAACTGAAGTGTAAGAGATATGTGGATAAATAGAGTACTCTACAATCCAAATGCCTCACATCCGGACCACAGGGCTGCTGGCTTCGTTGGGGCACACATTCCGCTGTCGTCTCCGGGAACGGTATCGGCGGGTACGGTATTTGTGCTGTTCGTTATACCCGTACAGGCTGTAAGGAAGTTGGCCCCCGGCGTACCCCCGCTTCCTGTCGCCTGTGCAGACACTAAGCTCCCGGGACCAAGCACAATATTTTGCTGGTAGGCGCGCAGCGTATTGGTCCCTCCCCGGCTCTGTGGACCTTCGCCACTCGCATCCACCACCGGGTTAAAGCTGCTCTGTGCTCCAGGACGGGTAAGAGAGATTGCATGGGCGGCATGCAGGGCGACTGCTGCAAAATTTGTCCCTGCTGTATTTCTTCCTGCGGTGTCAAATGCCCGGTTTGTTCCTTGTATAGTTCCATTGGTTGAACGAACATCTATTTTCCCTCCGTGGGGATCGGCAGTTGAGGTGATCGCTGCCACCGCGCCAAAGCTCTTGCGGTTGTCCCTGCCGTGACCCTTCACCACCACATCGTTCGCTGCCTGTATTTCAACGGATCCAGGATGAGTGTTTGCGAGCACCCACGAGAGGAGCCCTCCCCATAGATCGTACTTCGTGCCCATGACGGTAATATCGTTGTAGAGCGGGAGGGCAGTATCTGCTTTTACCGTGACTGCACCGCCAAAAGCAGCCACGCGTATATGAGGGCGATTCAAATCAAGCGGAGGCACGTGTGCACGCGCACGCCCCATCACTAACCCTTCCAAAACAATGTCGCCGCGCTCGCAGGCAAGAAGATTGATATTGCGTGCGCCCGGATCCACTCCAAGATCCTGAATGATACTGGTACGCTCCTGCACAAGATCACCGCACGTGCTCGCTACAGTGATATTCCCCGGTAATCCGACGGTGCCAGATACTTGATTGCGTATTTCACCACGAAGGGTGATATTCCCGTCGGCATGCACAAGAATGTCCCCAGCCTTTCGGTTAATCGAATTCACAATGATACCGCTTTCCTCGCCTGTCTCAAGTGTGCATCTCGTTTGTATGACGAGCCCCGGTGCGAACCGCGCGTTCCCGCCTCCCACACGGACCATTTCTATGCGCGCGCCCGGCTTTACACGCAACCCCTTCCCCCCAAGATCGAACACCGTCTTCCACGTATCGGGCGTCGGACCGCTCCGGTCATAGGAGACATACGGCCGCAGCACAGGATCTCCGCTGTAGGTGGGCGGATTCGTATTAAAATCAATGAGCACATTATTCGATACCTCTACTATCACGGAGTTGCCGTTACCATCCCGCTCGCAGAGGGGACATGTCTCGTTGAAACTTATCCGCAGCACCTCTACCACAAGATCACACCCAAACACCTCCCCTTCGAGCGCGGGGTCAAGCTGGTATTGCGGGGGTATCACATTTGCTTGATCACACTCGCCCCGAAAGCATGGAACATGCAGATCAATTATCCAGTCGTCTTCAATATCCTCCTCGGACTTCGCGAGCCGGCCAAAGGCAATACTGGAGGTAGCGGTAGGGTCGTGAAATGCGGGCACACCTCGATCGTTGGTACTCCCCTGCTCGACGTCTTTGGAGAGATAGGGGCACAGAGAAGGATAGCATCGCCCGTAATCGTCCGGGTGCGACTCGCAGTATTCGCGTTCTGCAGGATCATCCCTGCGCGGTTTCGGCCGCTGGAGAATACGATACTCCACATCATCGTGCTCGGGGCTTGCGAGAAATGCCTCCGAAAGTCCGATGTGAAGAGGCCGCAGCTGCACCTCTCCCGGAAACACAGTCTGAAACGAAATAATATTCGGCGTTACTGAAAGATTGGGATCAATTGCAACATGTGTGGCGCGCGCTTGCAGAGAAAATTTAAGAAGCGATGCAAGCATCGCCGCTGCACCGATCACAAGCACAAGGAGAAGCTGCTTTTTATTCATATACTACGGTGTGGAAGGTGGAGTTTGCGGTAGGGGCGGAGGTGCGGGCGCTTCGGAGGGTTCAGGAACAACCGGCGGTGTTTCGGGCTTTGCTGGCTCCGGCTCCGGCGCACCGTCCGGAGCAGAATCCGCCGAAGGAGCCGGCTCTGGGGACGGAGGAGGAGTTGGTGAAGTAATTTCGGAATCCGGTTGCGAAAGTTCGCTCACTTGCCCGGGGAGAGGAGTGGGTAATTCCGAAGAGATCTCTCCGGGAGGCAAAGTATGAGCTGGCTCATCGGCATAGAGAGATTCAGTTTCTTGTGAGGCTTCTCCCTCGCCTGATACCGATTCAGAGACGGGTACTTCAGATTCTGCGGGGATCATGAGAAGAGGTTTTGGCGCAGGGAGAAACGGTATGCTACTACCGGAGACGAGCGGCACAAAGAAAAATGAATTTGCCCCGCCCGGTGTACCCTCCGGATCCACCCAGTTTGCCGACCCGTCCGGAATCCGTGCAAATGATTTTTGCTCGGATGCGCTCACGGTGTAGGTATGACTGTCAACAAGAATGCCGCCGGATCCGATCGGGGCGCTAAAGAGCCGCACCGAGTCCCCACCACTGTTATTGAGAGAAAAATCGCTGTCCCCATCGCGATACACCACGATATGCCCGAGAGGAGGCACGATTGTATCTGCGGTATCGGTAATTCCTGCGTGAATGGGCAATGCGTGCGTATTATCGTTGTCATAGAGCACCCAACCGTTAATATCAACGGGAGAAGCGGTGGGGTTAAAAAGCTCCACCCACTCTCCGCCGGGTTTTGCGGCATTATCCGCGCCCGCCGGATTCGGAAGAAATTCATTGATAAGAATGTGTGAGGTAGATTCATATGCCTGCCGCGCTCCGCAGGTGATCGCAGAGGGAAGCGCGCGGTAGTTCACCGTTACATTGGAGTCGAGCCGTATCGCGGCATTTGCATCAGAACCGGTACCGTGCCCGGCAAACGCAGCAAGCAGGGTCCGGTTGGAACGGATGTGAATATCCCCATTCACCGCAAAGAGCACCACATCACCGAGGTCGGAGTTGTTGGAACTTGTTTCAATCGTTGCATCGTCTCCTGTCACTGCCGCATGGGTTGAGATAAGAAGAAATGCGCCGGTACTTGAGGCGCCATCGAATGCTACGTTCGACGAGATTGAAATTGTCCCGTCTACTACGATCGTAATAAACTGGTCGCCGATGAGCGGATCTTGGGTAATGGTGGTGTTGCTGCCGATAGTGAGGTTGCCATGGATGTAGAGCGGTCCCCGTATGGTAGCGCCATTTGAACTTCCAAACTCTACGTTGCCGAGAATTTCTGCGGGCCCGAGCAGAAGTCCGGTGGTGCCATTGGGGAAAATTAAACTCCCGTTGATTGTTCCGCCGTCCTGTGCGCGCGCTTTCCACTCATCCACCATCACATCGGGAAGTGAAGCGCTCCCGGCTCCTTCGGTTACCGAACCGCTCACCTGAATATCGTCATCCACCGTACCCCCCGCAGTTGCATCCCCGTTGATCGAGCGGTTTGATCCTCCTCCATTTTTGCGGATATCGCCGTTCGAGCGCACACTGCCATTTACCGTGACATTTGAGGCAAGTGCGATGTCGTCATTCTCGCCGGATCCCGCTGTCTGGAGCGCGAGTGCAGATGGAAACGAAACGGACTTCGGCGCACATGCGTAGCCGGTATCATAGTTAAAAAAGTTTCTCTCTTCCATTGCGCCATCCGCAAGCGCCACGGTATACGAAGAGGGGCCGGTAGCCTGCCATCCCTCTCGCGTCCCTTCGATAACTTCGTAGGTATCGGGATAGAGGTTCATGAATGAGTACTGGCCGTTCTGATCGGTTGCAGTAGTCGCGATGGTGGTAGTGCCGATCGCAAGATATATCTGCCATCCTTCAAGGGGGAAGTCCCCGCCATTTAATGCTCCATCCTGATTGAGATCATGGTATTTATGCCCTTTGATCACTCCTCCCGAGCCAATGTGATATACCTCGAACGTGGTGAGACTCCTATGTGCAAATGCGTCGGGGCTATCACATGCAATTGCCTTTACTACTGAATCGGCGGTGATAGAGAATTGCGCGAGCGGCTGCGGACCACCCATGGGGCTTCCGCATACCGGATCAGGCGCGCTATCAGAGTCTGTACCGTTTGTTACCGTATAGAAAATGTGGGTGGCATCGGGGTCGCTATCGGTGATGGTAATCCCCAACGGGGAGGGGTAATACCCGCTTTGAGGTGAAATAACCGGAGCATCTACGCCCGCTATCTCTGCTTTTACATCCACCACATGCGCCTCGAAGGCGATAAAAGCTCCTGCCTGGGTGAGCAGTACCACAAATGCAAGGGCCGCTGCCACCATCTGCCTGCCCAGCCCCAGTATTACCCGCAGCATCCCGCGTGCATTCCGGGTTACTGATGCGGATACGGGCCGGCGATACCGGATCTTTCTTACGCCCGGCCGACGTACGATGTCGTCCATTTTTATTATCCGTTTCGCCATGAACTTATCGCTGGTGCGCATATACGGTAATCATCCCGAGGTAGGGAATTCGCGCAAGCCGTCCAAAGACCGTGAACGTCCTCCCTACCACATCTTCGTACCGCACCGGTTCATCTTCATTAAAATTCGCATCTCCCTTCGTAACCAGCTCGTCCCCCTCCAACCGCACGATACGATGAATTGTAAACCCTTCGCTGTTTTTCCACACAATGATATCTCCTACCTTGAGATTCTCGCGC
>CAYVXU010000033.1:0-10801 GCA_964454705.1 uncultured Candidatus Saccharibacteria bacterium
GCGTTGATAATCTTGCCTCCGGTGAGTTTAAGTCCCATGAAATCCAACATTGCCTGATCATAATTCTTTTGTACCCATTCCGGATGGAGCTTTAACGATTCGCCAAGGAGACGGATGCCCGCCGGCGGATAAATCCATGCGTAAAAAACGCGCGCAGTGCGATAGGTGCGTTTATTATTATCCGCAAGCACCCGTGCAGTATCGCTCTGGTATCTGCGCTGTGCGCGATTCTGCCATGCAGTAGACTGCACAAGGAATTCCCGCGCTTTCGGGTCTCGCGTCTCTTTCACCATTCGCTGGGTATAACGGTATGCGCGCCAGAAGCAGTCGAAAATGCGGGTTTCAATCATCCGACGGCGTTCAGGCTGGGTCGTCATATCACCGGTGTGAGGGTTGAATTCATTCGTGTTTCCTACGCGTACGTCGCGACAGGTAAATTCGCCAAGCGTAGGATTGTGCATAGGCCCTTCCATTGCCTGATTGACTCGTGGAGATGGCTGGGGTGTATTGCCAGAAATTACGTTCTCAACATTTGCGAGCATTTTATCGAGGCTCACAAGATTGGTATTCTCAAGATCTTCTTGGATTGCGGTGAGTTCGTCCGATTCTCCCTGCTGTTTAAGTGCCGCAATCTGCCGATCTTCGTCGGCGGGTATTTCAAAGCCGCTTTCAACGCCTGCCATGCTTTCTCCCTGCGGTTGAGCGCTATTGTCGGAAGGAGTTTTTTGTGAGGAGCGATAGAAAACGGCGGCCACGACCGCAACCACCAGTATTGCAATCACTACCGCTCCCACTGCAAGAACTTTTTTATTCATAGCGAGATAGAACTATTACATATATAAAAACGAAATCGACGTTCCTCACATAGTATACCAGAATATCTCTTTGGTGGGAAAAATAAGTTATCCACAAGAATATAGGATTTTTTCTGCCGCAGTTCTTTAAATAAAAAAGCATCCTTCAACTCCTGTGAGGGCAAGGATGCCTTTTGCGATACTACACTACAGGAGCCTCTTCTTTTGTCTGCTGTTCAATCATTGCATGTATATCGGCTACAGGCGGTACAGGTTCACCGGGATGCTTCTCGGCAATGTGCTGTGCGATTGCCGCTTCATCCATCTGTGCTTTTATCTGGGCTACGGCGCTTTCCCGGTCAGCCGCTTCTGCGGTGAGCGTATGCCCGCAGGTGCAGGTCATGGAATATTTGTTCATAGTACGGAATATAGTTTTAGTTTTATGTTGCTCGCTTAACCTTCGACCCACATTCGCTTTTGGAATGTAGTTCATTTGTAGCGTGTTCTTCTCCGTCGGTCAACCCTTTTCTCCTGTCACAACGACCTGCTATCGCCTCATCTCGTGACAACTACAATGGATGTTCGCAACACGATAAGAGCGGCGAGTTTCGCACGTTCTTGGTATATGTGAGAAGTTGAGGAGAACCGGGCTGCTTCTATTTTGAACAATCAGATACTGCGCGAAGGGGCGGCTGCGAGCCAGAGTGCGATACCAAGAGGAGCGGCATGGTCGAGCGCTTCTTGTAGTATTGCGAGATTGATACCGTTCTGGTTGCTTAATACGATTGCAACTACCCCCGCGAGCCAAGCGGTAGCCCACCACCCCAGCAGGCGGGGAAATATGTTAAAGAGGAGAAAAATACTGATCGCAAGGTCGCTTGCCCCAGCAATTTGGATCATAAGCGGGGTATACTCTTCCCATCGCCACAAGAGCGATGCGTCGAGAAGTGCATCGAATTCCTTCGGGTTGCTGTAGGCAATAAAGGCGTGCAGAAAAAAGGTAAGGGCAAGCCCCACTCTTAAAAACATCGCAGGCGAGGAAAACGACCGTGAATCAGGGAGAAGTTTGGTGAGCGCGCGTTCCTTGAGTGCAAGAAACCTGAATGCGTCACGCACCGTCTCGGGAGGCCAGCCCGAATTGAGAAGTTCTGTTTCTATAGTGGAGGGGGGTACGTCCTCTAAGAGGTTATCGCGCACATAGGTAATTACCTCTTGTTTGTGTGCGCCAAGGCCGCGTTTTTCACGGTACCACCGCACAAGAAGCGCCCCGATTACTACTATCACTGCTCCGAGCGCCACCGCGATCATAAGCGTACTATTTACCGTCTCCACAGGATCGCCGGCATGCGCGAGCACTGCGTCTCTCTGTGTCACCAATACGTGCACCATGCTTATTAGTATACCAAATAGTTGGTTGATCTCACAGTGCTTCCCTTTACGCGGCTTATGAGGGTTTGATATGATTACGCCATACACCAATGTCGAGGCGGAAGCATAAAAAAAAGGCGCATGGAGAGGTGAAACGGGCGAGCCTTTTTGATCTCCACCCGGAGACGAAAAAGGGTGTAATTGCGGTACTGTTCATCGCGCTCGCCGCCGTCACCATGCTTGCGCATGCCGAACGGAGCGGCCCCGCCGGCGCATACCTTGTGCAGGGGACACGCTTTCTCTTCGGGGTCGGCGCATACCTTTTACCCCTTGTATTTTTGGGGGTGGCGGTTGCGTTTTTAAAATCATGGGGAAGACATATCTACGCCACTACGCTTGTGGGTGCGGGCCTCTTCCTTTTGAGCGTGCTTGGCGCCGTTGAGCTTTTTACCGGCCATGTGAAAAGAGGCGGCGTGGTAGGAGCGGCGATAGCAGTACCCGTGGAGGGGATTTTCGGGTACTGGGGGGCGCTCGTGATATTTTGCGCCCTTGTGCTCGTGGGGGTGCTCGTGCTCTTTAATGCGCCCCTGCAGATTTTTGGCTTCGGGGAGAGGGGATGGGCGAGGCAGGAAGCTGTGCCCGCGATGAAACCCATGCAGCCAATCGCGGTAGACGCGGAGCCGGCGGGGGTAAAGATCTGGACCGATAAAGCAGCATCGGAACCTCCCAAGGCGCTCGGACAGCTATGGAATAAGGTGTTTGCGCGGCCTAAATTCAAAACCAACGCAATTGGCGACGACGAAGCAAAAAAGATCAAAGAAGTGGGAGAGCCGCCTTCGGTGATGGAGAAGAAACTCGAGCCGAAAGAGGAGTTCATGGCAACAATGCGTGACGGCTCCACCCCCTACGAACCTCCGCCGATTGATATTCTTGAAGAGGATAGGGGCGTACCCTCGTCCGGGGATATCAAGGCGAATGTAAATGTGATTAAACGCACCCTCTCGAATTTCGGGATCGAAGTAGAAATGGGGGAGGTAAGTGTAGGGCCGAGTGTCACACAATATACGCTCAAACCCGCAGAGGGAATAAAGCTCTCCCGTATCCATGGCCTGCAAAATGATCTCGCACTTGCGCTTGCGGCATATCCTCTTCGTATTGAAGCCCCCATTCCGGGCCGCTCGCTCGTGGGGATTGAAATTCCTAATCGTACTACTACCCTCGTACGGCTGCGAAACCTTATCCTTCACGAAAAGTTCCAGAGTTCCTTTGCCCGGCTCCTCCTCGCGCTCGGGCGCGATGTTACGGGAGAGGCGATGTTTACTGATTTAGCGAAAATGCCGCACCTCCTCATCGCGGGTTCAACCGGAGCAGGGAAATCGGTATGCATGCACAGCGTCATCGCAAGCTTTCTCTACCGCAACACTCCACGCGATTTGCAGTTTATTTTCATCGATCCGAAGCGAGTGGAGCTTTCCGTCTACAATGGCATTCCCCATCTCCTGCACCCGGTGATTGTGGACGGTAAAAAGGCGATCCTCGCGCTGAAGTGGGCAGTGCGGGAAATGGAGCACCGTTACGAACTTCTCTCGGAGGTGCATGCGCGCGATATCGCGAGCTACAACGAGACTGTCAGCGGGAAAAAACACAGGGATCATAAACCCATCCCTTATATTGTGGTCGTCATCGATGAACTCGCTGATCTTATGGCGGCGTATGCGCGCGATGTGGAGTCTGCAATTGTGCGGCTTGCGCAGATGGCGCGCGCGGTAGGCATTCATCTTCTCGTCTCTACCCAACGGCCCTCTATTGATGTAATCACCGGCCTTATCAAGGCAAACATTACGGGCCGCATCGCGTTTCAGATGGCAAGCCAGGTAGATTCGCGTACCGTGCTCGATATGGCAGGAGCAGAAAAGCTCCTCGGGAACGGCGATATGCTCTTCCTTGCCGGAGACGCCTCAAAACCAAAACGCATTCAGGGTGCATTCGTTACCGAGCGCGAGGTAAAGAAGCTTGCTGATCATCTAAGGAAATTCAGCTCTACCGGAGAGGAAGAAGAGGTGATTGATCTTGAGCGTGCTGCCCACGACAGCAACTTTGCGCTGGGTGTGGACGCGGGAGATGACGGCGGCGACGATACGCTCTATGAGGAGGCGGTGGGGGTAGTGCGTGAGGCGAAGAAGGCCTCCGCATCGCTTCTGCAGCGGCGGCTCCGGGTAGGCTACGCGCGCGCCGCACGGCTCCTCGATATCCTCGAGGACCGCGGCATAATTGGTCCCGGCGAAGGCGCGAAGCCGCGGGTGGTGTATGGCGTAGAGGGTGGGGCAGGGGAGGAGCCCAAGGAAGACGACTTTGTATGATGTTTGAGACGCAGGAAATTCATGCCGCAACATTTGGAGAGCGATTGCAGAGGGCCCGCAAAGATCGCCGACTCAAATTGGCAGACACCGCACGCACCCTTGGGGTGCGTGCGCAATATCTTGAGGCTCTGGAGCGGGGAGTCTTTACAAACCTTCCTCCCAGGGTTTATATAAAGGGGCTTTTAAAACGTTATACCGATCTCCTGGGGCTTCCGAACGAGGAGATTCTCACACAATTTAATGCTGAATATGAAGCACAGATGCCTTCTGAAACAGTGTCGCTTCCCCGCACCGGCGCGCTTCTCCGCGCACGGAGAGCGGTAATTACCCCCCGCCGTCTCGCGCGGGTGGGAGTGGTGATTCTGATCGCGTCGGGCGTGGCGTTTCTGGGCTATTATTTCCAGCAGTATGTCGGGGCGCCGACCCTCGAGCTCACAAGCCCAGTGGAAGATATGTTTACCAACGAGAAAGCGGTAATCGTGGAAGGGCGGACCGATAAAAATACCAAGGTGACTATCAATGGGGAAGAGATCATCCTCACGCCGCGGGCTACCTTTCGGGAGGAGATCCAGCTGCAGGAGGGTTTGAATACACTTGAAATTGTTTCCACGACGCGCCTCGGGAAGCAAACGAAACTTATCCGGCGCATTATCAGACATAAAGCATAATATGGCCGCAAAACAAAAAGAAAAAGAGCACAAGGAAGTAAAACCAGACCAGCGCACCAAGACGCTTGATGCTACGGTAAAGGAGATCAAAGACCGTTTCGGTGAGGGTGCGATTATGAAGCTTGGGGAGGTACGGAGAGTAGCGGTAGATTCCATTCCCACCGGCTCGCTCTCGCTCGACCTTGCGCTGGGGGTAGACGGCATTCCCAAAGGGAGGATTATCGAAATCTACGGCCCGGAGTCGAGTGGTAAAACCACGCTTGTGCAGCATATCGTGGCACAGGTGCAGAAACGGGGAGGGCTTGCGGCATTTGTGGATGCGGAGCACGCGATGGACCCCGAATACGCGAAGCGCACCGGAGTAAAAATAAACGATCTTCTCATCTCCCAGCCCGATACTGCCGAACAGGCGCTTGAGATCGTTGAGACGCTGGTACGTTCCGGCGTGGTAGCGGTAGTGGTGATAGACTCGGTGGCGGCCCTTGCGCCGCGCGCGGAAATTGAAGGCGAGATGGGGGACCAGCATGTTGCGCTGCAGGCGCGGCTCATGTCGCACGCGCTACGCAAGCTCAATGCCGTTGCGGCACGTAATCAGGTAACGGTGATTTTCACGAATCAGATCCGCATGAAAATCGGGGTGATGTTCGGGAACCCCGAGACCACACCGGGCGGGAAGGCGCTCAAGTTTTTCTCCTCCGTGCGCATTGAGGTCCGCCGCGCCGCACAGATCAAGAAGGGAGACCAGATCGTGGGGAATCGTGTGAAGGCAAAGGTAGTGAAGAATAAGGTGGCCCCGCCGTTTAAGACCGCAGAGTTCGACATTATGTACAACGAAGGCATCTCTTACGAAGGCGATGTACTCAATACGGGTGTGAAGTACGCAATACTCGAAAGGAGCGGGACATGGTTTACCTACGGCAACCAGAAGCTTGGGCAGGGTCTTGATGCCTCGAAGCAGTACCTCAAAGACAATCCGCAGATTACCAAAAAGATTGTAGAGGATATCAAAAAGAAAGCAGCGGTTAGCGAATAAAGCATGAAAATGTTTTTGGTGATGGCAGGTTTACTCGTTCTTGTGCTGGTCGGGGCTACCGTGGTGTTAGGTGTAAGAACAGAATGGTCGGGTCGGATAAAGACTTGCACCCCGACGAGTGGCACGTACAGACTTGTACCTACCAGGGCATTTGGATTCAGAAAATTGACTTCCGTGTGTACTGGAAAAGCGAGTGTGTGAATATTTAAAAAGAAAAGCCGCAGAAGCTCTCTGCGGCTTTTCTTTTTGTGAGCGGTAAAGCGATGCGTTATCGGGTGACGTAAGGCACCAGTGCCATCGCGCGGGCGCGCTTGATGGCTTTTGCGACTTTGCGCTGGTGGAATGCGCACGTGCCGGTGCGCCGCCTAGAAGCGATTTTTCCCTGCGGCGTCATAAATTTGCGCAGTAAGTCAGCCTGTTTCCAGTCAATAAATTTTATATTCTGGGTGCAGAAGAGACAGCTTTTTTCGGTTACAACGGGTGTAATCATATATCAAAATGGGATATCTTTAATATTTACCTCTTCCTCTTCGGGCGGTGGGATTGACCCCTCCGCTTCAATCACTGGAATCTCCTCTTCTTGTGCCGCCGCGCGCGGCTTCCCGCCCTCTGCGGCAGGCCGGCCCTCGCCGCCTCCGGGCCGCGGACCAAGCTGGAGCCCTTCGGCCACAATTTCAGTGCGGTACCGTTTGGAACCGTCCTGCGCCTGCCATGAACGGGTCTCGATCCGTCCCTCTATAAATACGAGGCTTCCTTTTACAAGGAAACGCCCGACGACATCCGCAAGCTGGCGCCATGCAACCACATTGTGGAACTCTGTTTTTTTGTGCTGTTCGCGTGTCTGCGGATCGTTCCAAATTCGGTTCGTGGCAATACTGAAACTTGCCACTTGCTGGCCCTGCGGCGTGGTGCGGATTTCCGGATCCTGCGTGAGCCGCCCGATAATGAAGGCTTTGTTGAGATTCATAAATATATAATTTCAAATTTCAAAATCCAAATGTCAAATAAATGTCCAAACCTCAATGTCAAATGACCAAATGAGCAGCGGTTTTGGATTTGGGAATTGGGATTTTATTTGAAATTTGGATTTGGACATTGGAAATTTACTATGCTGTTTCTTTTCCGAGTATTTCTTCAAGTTTTTCTTCGAGCTCTTCAATTTTTACCTTGTCTTCGGTAGGAGCTCCGGGCTGGGGAACGCCTGTCCCTGCGGTTGCCGATTCAGGAGAGAGCGGAGCGGCATGCCGCTTTCGGTATGGAGTGGTGCCGAGGTCATGTGCGAGCGCTTCTTTGGGAGTGAGTTGCACAAGGATTGACCGGAGCACCTTCTTTTCATGCCGGAGGGATTCGATAAGCCCCCGGGCAGCTTCTGGAGTTGCAGTAAAACGGAAATATCCAAAATATCCTGTGGTGTGGTGGCGCACAGGGTGGGAAAGACGCCGCTGTTCTACGCGTCCTTTATGAGATATGGACCCGTCGGCACTCGTTATGCGCGTAACCATCTCATCTACGAACGCCTGGGTGTCTACATCAATAGTTTCTGGCGAGAGCCAGAATGAAAGTTCATAGAGGCGGACATCTTCATTCATAAGTATGAGTTACCATATCATAGAGTTTACCGATAATCAAGTATTGTGCGGAGAAATCACCGACCTGCCAAAGACGAATCTGTCCGTGGGACCCCACTCTGATATTTGCCGTTCCGGCACGTAAGACTTCCCCACGATGATTCGCTATTGGCAGTCGGCTGATTTCTCTTGGTGGTGAACGTCTACTAAAAATATGTCGCATAGGATATAGTGACAAATATGAATATCCCCCAGCAAATTTTTAAGTCCTACGATATCCGGGGTCTTACGCCCGGGGAGCTCGACGAAGATGCGGCGTATGTAATCGCGCACGCGTATATACGGTGGCTTACGAAGAAGAGCGCGAAGGAGCATCTCACTATTGTGGTAGGGCGTGATATGCGCGCGTCATCTGTGGATCTCCTGCGCGCGGCGATACAAGGGCTTAACGACGAAGGGGTAAGGGCGCTCGATATTGGACTTGCGACTACTCCTATGTTTTACTTTGCGATTAATAACCTTGGGGCGGATGGGGGTTTCATGATCACTGCCTCACATAATCCCAGCGAGTACAACGGTATAAAATTATGCGAGGCAAAGGCGATTCCGATAGGACTGGGCAGCGGACTGGAGGCGATACGCGATACGGCGCAGGCGTTTGATGAGGCAGCTCTTTCCCGCCGTGCAAACGGGAGTACGGAGCCAGTGCCGCAACTTGATGCGTACGTACATTTCCTTACCAAAGGAGTTTCCCTTAAGCCCGTACGCACGGTGATTGATAGCGGCAACGGCATGGCCGGATTTGTGCTCCCGAAAGTGTGCAAAGCGATGGGGTTGCCGTATGCGCCACTTTACTTTGAACCCGATGGGACTTTCCCTCATCACGAGGCAAATCCGCTTAAAGAAGAAACGCTGGGGGTACTGAAGGAAACAATGGTGAAAGAGGCGGCTTCGCTCGGTATTGCGTTTGACGGCGACGGGGACCGGGTGGTGTTTGTAACGAGCAAAGGCGAACTTGTACGGGCAGAATTCATTCTTACCCTGCTTATTGAAAAGGTATTACAGAATCATCCGGGTGCAAAAATTGTATACGATGTGCGGTGCAGCAGGGTGGTGCGCGAGGTGATAGAAGCAAAGGGAGGTATACCGGTGCTTGCGCGGGTGGGGCACGCGCATATCAAACACGCCATGCGGGAACGTGATGCGGCGCTTGGCGGCGAGCTTACGGGGCACTTTTACTTCAGAGATTTCTTTTATTGCGATTCGGGGATTTTTGCGATGATCGAGGTGCTCAAAATTCTCTCTGCCGCTCAACGGCCCCTGCACGAACTTATCGCCCCCTATAAAAAATATGCCCAGTCGGGCGAGCTCAATTTCACCATACATGATCCGAAAGCAACCGTAGAGAGGCTTCAGGAGCACTACGCGGATGGTACATTCTCTGAAGTTGATGGTCTCACGGTTGAGTATCCCTCGTGGTGGTTTAATATCCGCAGTTCAAATACCGAACCGCTTGTGCGTCTTAACGTAGAGGCGGATACTCCTCAACTGCTTTCGGAGAAGGTGGAAGAACTAAAAAAGATGATACGACAGTAAAATCAAAATTCAAAAATCAAAAGGCAAAATGAAATATCAAAAATTGAAAAAGGAGAATCGCGGTATCCGTTTTAGTTCTCTTTGCATTTTGCTTTTTCATTTTGTTATTTGAGATTTGATTTTTGCATTTTATAATCACGCGGGCAGTCTTAAAGCAAAAAATGAGGAGTATCATCACCACTAAGAAAACCGAGGAAAAGTAAAAAAAGCCGCCAGAGGCGGAGAGGCTCGAAAGGAGGTTCCGGTGATCCGGATAGCTTCTACCGCGTAGCGGCTAACGACTTTAGACGAGAAGGCCCAGCTTTTGTTTCACTTCACGAAGGGTGCGGCGTGCGGCTTCGCGCGCTTTCTCTGCACCCTCCACAAGGACGCGCCCCACATACTCGGGCTGGTTAAGAAATGCCTCCCGCTTTTTCTGAAATTCGCCGAGCACGCGTACGATTACTTCGGCAAGATCCGCCTTAAATTCGGCATACCCTTTGCCAGCATAGCGTTTTTCAAGTGCGGTAATAGACTCTCCGGAAAAGAGGTGGTAGAGCGTAAGCAAGTTGGCAATCGCAGGTTTTTCATCGGGCCGGTACACGATTTCGCTTCCTGAATCGGTGACCGCTTTTTTTATTTTCTCCCGCAGAGAATCCGGCGAGTCGGTAAGCGCAATGGCTTCATCGCCGGTTTTGGACATTTTTTTCTCCGGATTCTGCAGTGACATGATTTTTGCGCCAGTTTTAGGAAAGAGCGCTTCCGGGAGCGGGAGTGTGGTGCCGAAGCGGCTGTTGAGCTTGCGGGCGATGGTGTGGATAAGCTCAAGATGCTGCTGCTGATCGCGCCCTACTGGTACAAAGTTGGCTTCGTAAAGGAGTACGTCGGCTGCCTGCAGGACCGGGTAGGTAAGCAAGCCAACATTGGGCGACTCTTTGGTGAGCGCTTTCTTATCTTTATACTGCGTCATCCGTTCGAGTTCTCCTACGGGGGTAATGGTGTTCAATATCCAGGCAAGTTCGGTATGCTCGGGTACGTGCGATTGCACAAAGAGGACACACTCTGAAGGGTCGAGCCCCGCCGCGAGCAGGGAGACCGCTACCTCGAACACCCGCCGATTCATCTCTTTCGGCTCATAGGGAACGGTAATGGCATGGTAGTCGGCAATAAAAAAGAAGCAGTGGCATTTCTCCTGCAGCTCAACCCAGGGTTTTATCGCGCCTACGTAGTTACCAAGGTGTAGCTCTCCGGAGGGCTGAATGCCGCTCACAATCCGCCGTGCAGTTCGCTTTTTTCCAGCCATTGTATATTTGTATAAAATGTGGTAAATCCACGTATAGCGTAACCCAATTTTGTTCTTTGGACAACTAAATACGGGAATAGAGTTTGGTGAATAATATCTCCCCGCTACGCCCACTCCAGGATCACCATAATG
>CAYVXU010000034.1:0-6155 GCA_964454705.1 uncultured Candidatus Saccharibacteria bacterium
GCCATGTACATAGTCTGGGGTATTCCAAGCTATTGAACCATGACATGCACTTGACAATTATATAGCTACTTGCGATAATTTAGTCCGAGTTCTTTCGTAATGCGGAACTAACTTTTTTAATGTCCAAAAGGAGGATACCGATGGACAGAAGTAAAGCGCATGAAGTGGTTTTTGAAGCAATTGGTAGACACTTCATTCTTCCAAACCCACTACCAGATGGTCCTGTAAACCTAACTGCCCCGCTCCTCGCTGATCTCTACGATCTTATGCGAAAGATGGGGCAGACGACCCCTGGTGAAGATAAACGGATTCGTCGTGGAAGACTCTTCACTCCGAAAGAAATGCATGTCGCGATCAATACGGAAGGATACAATATCGTGCTTATTGGACCGGGAGGAGCTACCACCGAAGGTGCTTTTTTACTCACGGTAGGCACACAACAAGATCCATCCTTTATCACGTGGGATGTACGGATTACGGTAGATGACGTGGAACACTTTATCGCCTTCACTGACTTTCTTTCATGGGTGCTGGGAAGCATAGGTAGAAATGGAGAACGTCTCAATCTAGGTGATGCAGGAGACGACTCATATCCGCTGAAAGTCGATGCAATCTTTGCCGCGGAGGGAGTCGTTGTCCCGATGAATAACGTGCCAACATCGGAAGCACTGGCAAAATGTCGGGAGTTCTACGATCGACCTCAGGAACTCCCGACTGTAAAAGGTCCCGAAAATGCAATCTTCGTATGCCGTAAACGAGACGTACCATTTCTCGAGATGAAGTACCATACACTCAACGAGGTACTCAGACAGGAGAGGTTGATGTTCCGAAATATTATCCGTCTTCCGACCGAGAAAATTTACTCGTTGTGGTCGGTAACGGAAGAGAGGGTGGCGGCCGTTTCGCGCTAAGCCAAAAGGCAAGAGGTTACTAAAAGGCAGAGTGAGATTAATCACTCTGCCTTTTCTTTTAGGTATGATCTAAGATGGCTTAAATTTTACCTTGTATTGTGTAATGTCAATGCTGGAAAACGCTTTGTAAGCAGATGCGAGTGAAAAGCTGGTTTAAGATACTTCTTATAGTGAAGCTTGGGGCGGTTGTGTGGTATACTATGCATATGGAACAGGGAGAGAAGAGCTTCAAGGAACAAGAAATTGCCGAGCTTGAGCGGCTGCTCGAGGAGAAAAAACGTGCTCTCGGAAAGGAGAAGGGTGCACCGCTGGAACAAAAAGAGATGCTGCGTGAGATTGTACGTGAGGAGTTTACCCCCGAGCGGGAGGATATCTCTGCCGCTTCACCACCTCCCGCGGCCGCGCATACCCATCCGCAGGACGCCGATAGTGTTACCGAAATACAAGCGCTTCCCGAAGACCAGCGCCTGCATGCACTTGTGGATATGGTATTTACAAAAGGAATCTATAAAGCGGTGCATCTGACGCAGCGCATGAACGATCCGTACCTCACTGACGCGTTTCATGATGCGCTCGTGGACGCGCTCTATGAAGAGCTTGTACGGAGAGGCGTGATGAAACCCTCCGCATGACCCTCCTTGGGATTGCCATTATCGTCGCGTTTGTCTGTGTCATCCTTGCGGTGGCGGGCTTTTTCTTTCTACGGCCGATGTACATTGATGAGCGGACCGCTCGCGCACTCAATCTTACACTTCTCTCTATCGTGCTTCCGAAGGAACAGCCCAAAGAAGAAGCATCGGTGGAGATGCGGCGAGAGAAAATCGGTATCATGGAACAGTTCTATGCGACGCTCGCCGGATTCCATCCCGAGGGATTTGTAGAACGTCTGCTGGGGCACCCATACTTCGTGATTGAAATGACGGTACCGAATGTGGGAGAGGAAATCCACTTTTATCTCGCAGTCCCCAAAAAGTATGCAGATGCAGTAGAAAAACATATTCACGGGTTTTTCCCGGAGGCGTATGTGGAACAGGCAGACGATTACACTATCTTCCACCCGGGAAGCGAGGTAGCGGTAGCGACTGCAACCCTTGCCAACGCATCATTTATTCCCTTCCGGACGTACCGCGAGCTTGAGAGCGATCCATTGGGAGAGATTACCAACGCACTCGCGAAACTCGAGGAGCACAATGAGGGCGCCGTAATTCAACTCATATTCCGCCCCGCTCCGAAACAATGGAACCGTCTGGGCCTTCGGGTGGCGCGCACCATGAAGCAGGACGGGATTGAGGTAAAAAAAGCGCTCAAGAAGGCAAAGGGCTTTGCAATCGCGAAGGAATTGCGCGCGCTCTTTGGCAGTGCGAAGAAAAAAGAGGAAACATCCCCACCTCCCACACTCACCCCTCTGCAGGAAGAGATGGTACGGGCAATCGAAGAGAAAGCACACCGCGCCGCATTTGAAGTGAACGTGAGGGTGCTTGCGGCCGCCGCAAGCGAGGCGCGCGCGCGGCAAATTCTTGAGGGCCTCGTAGGCACCTTTACCCAGTTTGGCGCGCCCGAGCGCAACAGCTTTAAATTCAAAATTGTACATAAGAAACGGCTTCATCACGTGGTATTCGAGTACGCATTCAGGATGTTCTCCGAAAAAGAGAGAATGGTGCTCGATACCGCCGAGTTAACGAGTATTCTGCGCTTTCCCATCGGTCAGATCGGCACCCCTCGCGTGAAGTTCCTCAAGGCAAAACCCGCCTCCCCGCCCGCTGATCTTCCACGCGACGGCATACAGCTGGGTGAAAATATATACCGGAACGTAAAAATGCCGGTGTATATGGCGCCGGAAGACCGCCGCCGGCACCTCTACATCATTGGGCAAACTGGCACCGGTAAATCCACGCTCATGGAGAATATGATCCGGCAGGACATTGCACGCGGATATGGGGTGGCAGTGATTGATCCGCATGGCGACCTTGTGGAGCATGTGCTTGGGTATGTGCCCAAAGAACGGGCGGAAGAGGTGGTGTATTTCGATCCTTCCGATACGGCTCGCCCCGTCGGCCTCAATATGCTCGATGCGGGTACACCTGCCGAGCAGGATTTTGCGGTACAAGAGATGATCACCATTTTCTACAAGCTCTTCCCGCCGGAGATGATCGGTCCGATGTTCGAGCATAATATGCGCAACGCAATGCTTACCCTTATGGCAGATCGCGCCTCTCCCGGGACGCTCGTAGATATCCCACGCATTTTTACCGATGATGCATTCGTACAAGAGAAACTGAAGAGCGTTACTGATCCGCTGGTACGTGCCTTCTGGGAGAAGGAGATGAAAAAGACCACCGATTACCACAAATCGGAGATGCTCGGGTATCTTATCTCCAAGGTCGGGCGTTTTGTGGAAAACTCGATGATGCGTAATATCATTGGGCAGGCGCGTTCGGGCTTCGATTTTTCACAGATTATGAATACCGGGAAGATCCTGCTCGTGAATCTCTCCAAGGGAAAAGTGGGGGAGGTAAACAGCAGTCTTCTCGGGCTTGTGATCGTCTCAAAACTGCAGATGGCCGCAATGCGCCGCGCTGAAATGGAAGCAGGAGAGCGCCGTGATTTTTATCTCTATATAGACGAGTTCCAAAACTATACTACCGATTCGATTGCCACCATTCTTTCGGAAGCCCGTAAATACCGCCTGAATCTCGTGATGGCGCACCAGTTTATAAAACAGCTGCGCGATGAAATCCGCGATGCGGTATTTGGCAACGTCGGTTCGCTCATCTCGTTCCGGGTGGGGGCGGACGATGCTGAATTTCTTGAAAAGCAGTTTGAGCCGGTATTTAATCAGGGGGATCTCATTAACATCGATAACTTCCACGCATACATCAAACTGCTTATCCGCAACCGCGCCACTGCTCCGTTTAACATGCAGATTATCCCGCCGGTACTCGGTGATGCCTCACGGGTGGATACCCTTCGATCGCTCTCGCGCCTCAAATATGGCCGTGACCGCGAAGAGGTAGAAGAGGAAATCTACGCGCGTTCCCAGCTCGGTATGCCGGTGGGGGTAACGGGGATGGAAGGAGAAGTAAGAAAATAGCTTCATTAGCTTTTTAGCTTCGTTAGCTACTTAGCTTTCGGCTTGAAATTCAAAAGTCAAAAATCAAAACGCAAAAGTACAAGTCAAAAATTTAAAAGTATAAGAAACTCCGCGAAGTGGCTACCACAATTTTGCCTGCCCTGTAGCGACGAATCAGACTTGTCTGCTTCGGGGATCTTTGCATTTTGGATTTTGATTTTACCCAGAGGTATGATATGGTAGATTTATGCAAGATGCAGTGACGAAACTTTTAGAGCTAATCGAAGCATCCGATCTCGCAAACAAGGATAAGGTACGCTGGAAAAAATATCTCCCGCTCTTACCGGAGTTTACATTGAACGAAATGCTCGCAGCGGCGCGGGAGAACCCAAAGGTTATCGAGTGGTTTACCAAGAACTGGCGGGAGAAGGCGGCAATAGGGGAAGAAAACGAGAAAGAGGCATGGGAAAAATTATTAGAACAGGAACAAAAAGAGATTGATGATATAATGAAGCTTCCCTAATTTTTAACTTTTCACTTTGGACTTTTACCTTACATTTGTATGGTGGAGCGCGAAGGATCATACAATCCGGAGAGAGATGAGAATGCGGAAACCGGACGAGAATTGACTCCCGACGAACAGGAGCTTGCCGAGGCGCTTACGGTTGTTGATGAAGCGATTGAGGCAGTTGAGCCTACACCGCAGGAGCGCGCGCTTATCGAGTCACTCGCGCGGGAGCGGCGAATGGTTGAGGATGCCGCCGAGCGAAATCCGCGTATCCCCACTGCGCTCAAGCGGTTTTTAGGGAGCGCGGTTACCGCGATCTCGCTTATGGTCGCCGCTGAACGTGCCGAGGCACAGCGCATGCCTTTTGAGGTACGGCCGGGGGTTGCCATCATGCACACGGAATCACGCGCAAACATATACGATCGCGCGGTAAAGCCTTATATTGCACGGGCTCGTGCTCAGCAGATGTTCTACCACAGCGGCCGCACGCTCGAAGATGCGCGCTTCGTATTCGAGCGTATGCACAGGGGCGACTCGCTTGGAGCGATGCTGCACGGTTTGGACATGGCCGCCCGCATCAAATATCTGGAGGGAGTAATGGGCCGTTAAAAAATGAAAAAATCGGATTTTTTTGCCGGGCTCGTGATCGGAGAAGCAATCGCATGGCTTCTTTTTCTTATTGCGCGCCATATCGCGGCAAACCCGGAGCCGGGCAAGGAAACCGTTCCGTTTATTCACCTGCTTGCGGGCGAGGCTACCCTTTTTGTGCTTACCTTCGCACTGCCGGTGCTTGCGGTGGGCGGCCTCTATGTCGCGCACGCGCTCGCGTCACGGCTTCCGTTTCTCTGGCAGCTTGCAAAATTTAGCCTTGTGGGCGTGCTCAATTTTCTCTTGAATCTCGGCACCCTTAATCTCTTTATTTATCTTAGCGGCATCAATGAGGGGCGCATCCTTGATATCTTCAAAGTATTTGGCTTTGTAGTAGCAAATATTAACAGCTTTAGCTGGAATAAATTCTGGACGTTTCAGGATAGAGAAATACAGCACGCAAAAACCGAGTTTGTTCAGTTTGTGGGGATAAGCCTTATCGGGCTTATCATCGATGTCACTATCTTTGATATCCTCGTGAATGGGGTTGGTGCTCCCGAAACTATTCAGACTACGCTCTGGAACAATATTGGCAGTGTGGCCGGGAGCGTCGGTGCGCTCATCTGGAATTTCCTCGGCTACAAATTTGTGGTCTTCAAAAAGGTCCCCCAGACCATGTCTGATTCTAAAGAGACCCAAGCATAATATTGACTTCGGCTTAGAAATCCGCCCGCTTTTCAGACGAATCGGCCACACCTTCGCTAAAGCTATGGAGGGCACAGCCATGGAGCCTCACTTCTGGATTTGCCGTTCCGGCATAGAGAGGACTTCTCCATGATGATTCGCTAGAAAAGGGGCGGATTTTTAGTAGGCCACATGCTCTTTATTTATCTTTAAAATTGTTGTATTCTAGCCACGAGTGGGGTATGGAAAACAACCTTGTACTCTATCGAAAATACCGCCCCCAGGTGTTTGCCGACGTTGTGGGGCAGGCGCATATTGTGCGTGCGATCACGAACCAGCTGGCAAGCGGCTCGATTGCCCACGCATATCTCTTGAGCGGGCCGCGCGGCTTGGG
>CAYVXU010000034.1:6165-10098 GCA_964454705.1 uncultured Candidatus Saccharibacteria bacterium
GCTTGGGGAAGACCACGATGGCACGCCTTATCGCAAAGCGGCTCAACTGCGAAAAGCCTAAAAACGGCGAGCCGTGTGACACCTGCGAATCGTGCCGGGAAATCCGCGAGGGGAGATCGCTTGATGTCATAGAAATTGACGCCGCCTCAAACCGTGGTATTGACGAGATACGTGAACTCCGGGAACGGGTAAAATTTGCTCCTTCAAAAGGATCATATCGGACTTATGTCATTGATGAATGCTTGACTGCTGATCATCATATTACACTTGCAGATGGAAGGGTGAAATCAATTGCGGAAATAAAAAATGGAGATATGGTTGCATCTGTTGATCTAGCCACCGGAGCAATTATGTCGAAGAAAGTGAGCAACTGGTTTTTCCGTTATACTGATGAATGCATCGTGATACGTACACCACAAGGGAGGCTATCGTCTACTCCTACTCACCGATTATGGGTTATACGGGATGGAGCGTTTACACTTACTACCGCAGAAGAAGTTCGTAAAACAGACCATCTTCTAAGTCCGACTTTTCTTCCACACGTACAACGCAACTTATTTACTCCGGAACAATTAAGCTTGCTCGCATTAATCCAATGTGACGGCCATATCTCAAAAGATTCTGCGACGATTCAGATCGAAGTCTCAAAAGATATCGAATACTTTTCTGAGAAATTTTCAGAGGGGGCTAAGTCATGGAACAAGGAAAATCAGGTGGTAGTAAAAACTACAAGTCGGGGGACAGCACTTTTTCGCTGCTATTCAAGTACCTTGAAAGAACAACTTCTTGCGCTTGGTTGTCCTCAGGGCAAGAAGAGTGGGTTAATCGATGTTCCTGATGAAGTATTTCAGGCACCTCTCGAAAGTATACGGGCATACATCGACACTTGTTTCTGCTGTGAGGGGGACGCAACTTATACACCTTCCACACGGCTTTATAAGCTTAGCTTTACAAGTGTCTCTGAATGCTTTGCTAAAAAACTACAGCTTCTCCTCAAGAAGTTTGGTATTGCGAGCAGTATCATGAAGATCGAGAAAAAAAACAAGAATCACCAGCCGGCCTATAGATTGAATATTACCGGTTATGATTTGCGCATATTCCAGAAATCCATTGGGCTGTCAATGGAACGAAAGGCGAAAGTGATTAGCGGACAACTGTTGCATAAAGAAAAGCAGGATGGTATTCCTATTCAGACGGTATTTATCGGCTTAAGAAAAGAACTCGTCATTCCCCATAGTCTATTGCAGTCTCGTGGAGTGTATCTCGACAAAACACAAGCGCTCACGCGTAAAACAGTTGAAGAATTTATCGAAATTGCGCAAATTCCGGAGTACACTCCCTTTCTCCGTTTCCGATACGAAAAGATATTAGCGATCGAGAGGAAAAAGGAACGAACACAAGTTTATGATTTTACCGTGCCACAGACGCATACATTCATTGCAGATGGGCTATGCTCTTCAAATTGTCATATGCTCACCAAAGAAGCGTTTAACGCGCTTCTGAAAACACTCGAAGAACCGCCGGCGCATGCGATTTTCATTCTTGCCACCACTGAAGTGGAGCGGGTCCCCGCGACTATTCTCTCCCGTGTGCAGCGTTTTGACTTCCGGCGCGTGTCATTGAAAGACATGGTCGCACGGCTCCACAAGCTTGCCGAAGGGGAGGGGATGACGGTGGCGCACGACGCGCTTGAGCTCATTGCGCTCCACGCCGAGGGATCGCTCCGTGACGCCGAGACGCTGCTTGGCAAAGTGCTCGCGGGGGCGGACAAACGGGTAAGCCGTGAGGATGTGGGTGAGGTGTTAGGGCTTGTGAACATGGAGTCGGTGAGCACGTTTGTGGGGCACCTTGGGAAACGCGATGCCTCGCGTGCAATCGCGCATGTAAATGAGATGTACGAAAAAGGGTATGATCTAGCTGAATTTACCAAGGCGCTCGTGGGGTACCTGCGGCACATGCTCATCCTCCAGCTTGATACCGCAATGGAGAAGATATATGCGGTGGAGCTTACGAGCGAACACAACACCGCACTCAAAGCCCACAGCGGCACGTTTCCCGCCGAAGAGCTTATCCGCATGATTCGCGCGTTCGTCACTGCAGGAAATGAGATGAAATACGCTACACTTCCCCAGCTGCCTCTTGAGCTAGCGATAGTAGAATTAACACAACCAGCGTCCAAGAAAAAAACGGAATCAGTATAAGTATTGCGGGGTGGTGAAATTGGTATTCACGCCTGCCTTTGGAGCAGGAATTCCAGGTTCGAGCCCTGGCCCCGCAGCCAACAAGGATGAGATTGAAAGGTTGCCTCGCGGCTTCGCCGCTCGGCATTGAATTTTGCGAGGATTTGCCAGTCATTTCTGAATGAAACCGAAACCGCTCGCTCCGCGAGCTGGTGGTTCGAGCCGACTTTTTCAAGATAATTTTTCTTTTCAGAAAAATTATCTCCCAAAGCGACAGAATTGGCTTGGTGAGCGGCTAAAATAAGATTCCGTGTCCGTTCGAGCCAGCGATTGCCCTTTCGCTCAAAATCTTTCAATTTCTGCTCCATATCAATCTTGCGTGCGAGGATTTTGTTTTTCTTGGCGGTATATTCCTCGCCGGTAATAGTCTTTTCCAAATGAGCGTCTAAAAGCGTGTCCAGCTTCTCCTCGCACGCCTTAACCTCGTTTTTGAGATTTTGAGCGAAAAGGGCATCAGATTGGGCGGTACTCGCTTCGTCTGCCTCTAATTGCTTAAGCATGGGTTCCGCCCAATCTTCCAGCAAAGAAACTTTTTGAAGGATGTCGGAAATCTGCAAGGCGAGAATTTCTTCGCGGATATATGGTTGCGAGCAAACCTCTTTCTTTTTGGTACAGCGATAATATGAATGTCCTTTTTGCGTTTCAGCGGTAATGGCGCAACCACATTCGCCGCATTTCAACAGTCCGCGAAAAATATATATCTTCTCGCCTCGCTTCTTGGGACGAGATTTTTCCGACATCACTTCTTGAACTTTATCAAAAAGTTTCTTTGTTATAGCTGGCTCGTGCTTGCCCTCGTACAGCTCGCCGTTGAACTTGAACACGCCGTAGTAAAAAGGATTGCGCAAAATCATTTGCACATTGGAAACAGTTAGTCGCTTTCCGTTCCGGCTCACCAAGCCAATTTCAGTAATTTTATTTCGTAAATCTTTCAGAGAATAATTTTTGGTTGCGTACAATTCAAAAAGTTTTTGGATAAGGCGATAGCGTTCAGGGTCTTTAATCATTTTGTGATTCACTTTGTCATTCAAGTATCCGGTAGGAGCAACACCCGGATATTCGCCTCGTCTCACTTTTTGACGCAACCCTCGTTTTACATTCTCTGAAAGATTATCGATGTAGTATTTGGATTGCCCAAAAGCGATATTCAACATGAATTTTCCTTGCGGCGTGGTATCAAACCAAAAGGTGGGAAATTTCAACTCACGAATTTTGGTGGTATCAATCAAGTAAATTATTCGTCCGCCATCAACGCTATTTCTTGCCAATCTGTCCGGATGCCACGCCAAAATTCCTTGAGCAAATCCTTTCTCTATGAGCGAGAGCATTTGATTGAAAATAGGTCTGCCCGGCTCTTTGGCCGTCTGACTTTCCACGAACTCTTGGACGATCTCCAAATGCTCTCGCTCCTCAAACTCACGCAATTCGGCTATTTGCGCTTCAATACTCAAAATCTGCCTATCTGGCTCATCGGTTGATTTTCTTGCGTAGAGAAAGAATTTGCTCATATCGCTTTTGGGCTAATTACTGTCGCTTTGGTTTCCGCCGAAAGCGGAAAGGGAAAAGTCGGCTCACAAATCTCATTTGTATTCCGCTTCGCGGAATGAACCCCCAGCTTGCGGAGCGAGCGGTTTCGGTTTCGTTCAGAAATGACTGGCAAATCCTCGCAAAATTCAATGCCGAGCGGCGAAGC
>CAYVXU010000035.1:0-2742 GCA_964454705.1 uncultured Candidatus Saccharibacteria bacterium
AGTGAAAAGCTAATCGAGCCTGGTAATAGCTGGTTCTCCCCGAAATAGCTTTAGGGCTAGCCCTGATTGTTTATGCTCGGAGGTAGAGCTCTGAATGGTAAATCGTGCCGAAAGGTAGATTTACCAAACAAACTTCGAATGCCGAGCAATAAAATCAGGAGTCAGAACGCGGGGGCTAAGCTCCGTGCTCAAAAGGGAAACAGCCCAGATCGTCATCTAAGGTCCCTAAGCTCCGTTCAGTGTATATAAGGAAGTGATTTGCCACAGACAGGCAGGAGGTTGGCTTAGAGGTAGCCATCCTTTAAAGAGTGTGTAACAACTCACTGTCCTATCTTCCCCGCCGCCATTTTCGGATGGTGAACGGGGAGGCGAGTTGCGCCGAAAATTTACCGGGACTTAAACGGAGCACCGAAGATACGGATCGTTGTCGACGGCAACGGAGATTTCGATATATTGAAATGTCGATATTTCCGCTGCCCTCGGCAGCGGTGGTAGGGGAGCGTTCTTTTCGCAGTGAAGTCGGTTCGTGAGAGCCGGTGGAGCGAAGAGAAGTGAGAATGTTGGCATGAGTAACCGCAAGACCAGTGAAATCCTGGTCCGCCGAAAGCCTAAGGTTTCCTTGGCAATGACAATCAGCCAAGGGTTAGTCGGGCCTAAGGTGAATCCCCCACTTTTTTTTCGGGATCAACGAGATCCGTGCGGATCTTCCCGTACCGGAGATCACGGATAGAACAGTATGATCGCGGATTGAAAGTGGGGGAGTAACCGATGGACACACGGTTAATATTCCGTGACCACCCGGACATTCCAATGGAGTGACGCAGTCTCATAGGAAGGGCGTGTTATTGGATTCACGTCGGCGTCTACATGATGTCTTCCCGGCAAATCCGGAAGACTGGCTTTCATGTCGAATCATGGGGACGACGCGAAGTCCATTTGGGCGAAGTCTTCTGAAAGGGCTGCCAGGAAAAACTTCTAGGGTTCATGTCCGTGTGACCGTACCGCAAAACCGACACAGGTAGGCTGGTGGAGCACACCAAGGCGAACGGGTGAGAGGTCCCTAAGGAACTCGGCAATACAGCGGCCGTAAGTTCGCGATAAGGCCTCCCAGCACCACTTTTTGGTTTTAAGTTAAATAAGCATATGTGGAAGATATACGTAATCCAGCATAGTACGACGAAGCAAATCTACATTGGTAAAACGAACAATCTGAATCGGCGACTCGCAGAACATAACCAGAATAGGCAATCGGCTGCGATTCATAAGAATGGATCTTGGACGATAGTGTACGCTGAAGTATACAGAACGAAACAAGATGCCGACCATCGTGAAATGCGATTGAAACATCACGGGAGAGCAAAACAAGAACTCTTAAAACGTATATCACAGAGCTTATAATTACTTAAGATTAAAAAGTGGTGCTGGGCGCAGCGAAAGACCCCTGGCGACTGTTTATCAAAAACACAGCTCCCTGCGAACTCGTAAGAGGATGTATAGGGGGTGACACCTGTCCAGTGTCAGAACGTTAACGGTGGCGTTCCGATGCTTCGCATCGGGAAATATCGGTATATCGAAATTTCGAACTATCGATATATCCGGTGCGGAGCACCGGGATGACTGCCCGAAGCGCTGATGAACGACGGCGATAACTATAATCGTCCTAAGGTAGCGAAATTCCTTGGCAGGTAAGTTCTGTCCCGCACGAATGGTGTAACGACTGGGGGACTGTCTCAGGGACTCGCCCGGTGAAAATGCAATGCCGGTAAAGATGCCGGCTACATGCGACAAGACGGAAAGACCCCGGAAGCTTCACTACAGCTTGATATTGGTTACGCGTTCCTGATGCGTAGCATAGGTGGGAGGCTTTGAAGCCCCGTTTTCGGATGGGGTGGAGCCGTCAGTGAAATACCACTCTTCAGGGATACGTACTCTAACCTGCGTCCGGTGACGAGCCGGACGGGGGACAGTGTCTGGCGGGTAGTTTAAGTGGGGCGCTTTCCTCCTAAAGAGTAACGGAGGAGTTTATTAAGGTTGGCTAGGCGCGGATGGACATCGCGCTGGTCGTGTAAAGGCACAAGCCAGCTTTACTGCAAGGCGTACATGCCGCGCAGTCGCGAAAGCGGAACTTAGTGAACCGATGCGCCATAGTAGAAGGCGCAAAGATCAACGGATAAAAGCTACTCCGGGGATAACAGGCTGGTCTGGCCCGAGCGTTCACAGCGACGGCCAGGTTCGGCACCTCGATGTCGGCTCATCCTATCCTGGGGGTGGAGAAAACATACCTTCTCTCCACCGTGGAAACACGGGGGTAATAAACAAGCTCAAAACGGTGAAAGCTTATCCGTGCAAGTAAGGGATATGCGTTGTGCGAAATGCACATCCCAGGTAAAATATTTGTATGGCAGCTAACGCCGTGGGAAAGGAATATTCTGAAGTTGATCGAGCACATCTTGCTGGATTTTTGGATGCCGATGGAGCCGTAATGGCCACCATCGAAGCACATCCCGAAAAGAAATTTAATTTTCGGGTTCGTGTAGAACTCAAAATAACCCAGAGCAGAAAGGATATTCTTGAGTACTTCCTCAAGAAATATAATGCCGGATACATCAGAAAAAACAGAACAGTATTCGATTGGGTTATCAGAGACCAAAAAGCAGCGAAAAGTTTGATCGATATGATCGGTTCGTTTTTGAGGGTTAAAAAATTGCAAGCGAATATTGCAAAAATGATTCTCAATAAAAC
>CAYVXU010000035.1:2752-9879 GCA_964454705.1 uncultured Candidatus Saccharibacteria bacterium
CAATAAAACGATTCGTTCTCAAAAAGATCTTATAAGAATTGCTCGTTCGGCAGATACATTAAGCCGGTTGAATGTACGATCCAAAAATCGTCGTAAAAACCATGTCTCGATGATCGAAGAATATTTCTCCCCTAACGACTGAGTGCTGTAGTTTTGGCTACAGCGTGAGATAGAGGATGAAAACCTCTATCATACGGCTTGCACCTACGTTCCAATTGGTGACAATTGTGAATATGGTGATGGCATAGTCTGATCTGCATAGGAATGTGCAGTTAACACACAATGAGCTCCCAAGGGTTTGGCTGTTCGCCAATTAAAAGGGTACGTGAGCTGGGTTCAAACCGTCGCGAGACAGGTTGGTCCCCTATCTGTCGCATGCGTTGATACTTGAAGGGAGCCTTCCCTAGTACGAGAGGACCGGGAAGGACAGACCTCTGGTGTACCAGTTGCGCCGCCAGGCGCACCGCTGGGTAGCTATGTCTGGACGGGATAAGCGCTGAAAGCATATAAGCGCGAAGCCCACCCTAAGATAAGGTATCGTTGAGATCCGTGGAAGATGACCACGTTGATAGGCGCAAGGTGTAAACACGGCAACGTGTGAGCCAAAGCGTACTAATTGATCAAAACCTCTTTACTTTTGCACACGTCTCGATTCTCTGTGACTTCCTCACGGTACGATTCATCACTGCCTGCAGAGGAAGTTTTGTGACGGCTCATTTTACAATCTACTTTCGAACTTGAGAGGAGGAAAGTATGCTAAGGATGGGGTTTGGTGGCATGCGCTGGGCTGGCCGGTACCCAATCCGGGAGCGTCCTTGCAAGCGGGGTTCGACTCCCCGGACACCATCCTTGGCGACCTGGGACGTGGCGGCTTCAGAATCGGCTGAAGTGCTGCTTGAGCGAGTAGTGTTTCTTGTGAAGAGAGCTCACAGGGCCCTGTGAGGTCAGCCGACAACTGACACATTACGTTCGAGTGACAGCAGCTCCGCCACGGTCAGGTTTTTCCCAAAGGTTCTTCAAGGTCGGTGAGTGGACAAAAGCCTCGCGAGGTGGATCCCCGAGGGCTCCGTGGGCGGAACCTGCGCATACGTGCGCCGATGGTTTGCGGCCGCGGTTACACCCGAAGAAGGGATCCAATCCCATTGAGGATGCTAGCGACAGCTGTTGGGAAGACGGATTAAATACCCGTCGTGTGCTGCGATGCACAACCAATGGAGCGTAGCTTCAGCATCCTCCTCACCGAATGTTCTTTCTTGAGTGGCGGTGAAGCGCTTTTGCGCAGACAATCAAGCAAGTGACCACCCTACCGTACCTGCAGCGATTGCCAATAACTCCCTCGTTTATGGGGGATATGAATTTGAGGTGTTTCTCAGTCCAGGTCGCGCTTGATAGGAGATTCCCCATACGTGAATACCCGGAGTCTCCCGCCACACCTTCAGAGCGGACGCATGTGTCCGCTCCTCCTCCCAAGTCCGAAAAAGTGTTTGAGGTAAAAGTCCTGGTGGCTCGTCGCGGTGGAACTACCCCTTCCTCCCATAGCAGAGCGAAGCTCGCTACGGGACAGGCGTTCCGACCGTGCTCCGTACTGAAAATTTAGAGATTTTTGATGTTTTGTCCCGGTGACTAGACGCGGTGGAACTACCTCTTCCCATTCCGAACAGAGTCGTAAAACGCCGTAGTGCCAATGATACTCCTTCTGGGGGAAAGTAGGTAGTCGCCGGGACAAAGTACCAAATTCAAGTTTTCTAGTGCGGGGACAGAATCACCCTCCTTTTACGGTGAGCTTACAAAAACCGCGTTTCCAACGCGGTTTTTGTAAAAAGAATGGTAGAAATGTCCCTTTATTCGTCACATGGCGGTTGGGAATAGCGGGGAATGAGAGGATTACATTTTGGTTTCGGGGAGGTCAGAGCCGGGGAAGCGGCAGGAGCAGATGCTGAAGCACTGCTCTGGGGGCTAGGGGAGACGGAGGGGGGAGCAACATGGATAGTTTTATTTACTGGTCCACTCCCGACATTTCGCAGATCAACTGTTCCGACTGCCCGGCGTTCAAAACCGGTACTCGTGTAGATTGTATATACGCGGCCCGTGGGCACGCTGCGGAACCATGCAGTAACTGTTTGTTTACCATCAGTGAGTGCAAGCACTTCCGGGCCGTAGGTCTCCCCTTCTGCAATAATCGCGGCAGTATTTACCCACGTGCCGGATTTATCTTCGGGCGGGTAAAGAATAGTAACATTCACCTCGACGGGCTTCCCGGGAGCAACACGATTCTCTTTTTCTTTTTCGTTCGCTTGATTTCGGCGAAGATATGTCACCGTATGCGCTCTCCCCTTGTAAGAGTACTGGAAGACAATTCGCATGCCGTCTCCCTCAATGCGTCCCGCGCCCCGTATGCGCGACTTTGAGAGGCGAATGGTATTGCCAGATACCCGATATGTTCCGCGTTCGCTTCCTATCTGATACGTACCATTTGCCCGCAGCACAAGCGCGGGGCTTGTACAGCGTCCTCCGCTGCCACTCACATTGAATTGCCAGCACCGATAGGTGCCCGCAAGAGATTGGCGCGAAGCTGTAGCAAGGTGATGCGGCAGTACCTGTGCAGCATGTGGGGAGAAAGCAATCCGCGCAGCAGATCCATTAAAAAAGAGAGAGGCTCCCGCCATGCCGCTTGCAATACCGCTCAGCGCAACTATCACCGCGAGCAATACAGCGAAGAGAGGATTACGCATAGAAGCATTATTTAATTTCAAATGAGTTTATAAACTGACGGTAGCCTGAATCCAGAAAAGATTCTGCGGGGTAGGAGGTGTATACCTGATACAGGATGGGGCCGCCCAGTACTAATTTGCCTTTCACCTCCTCTTTCGTTCCGCGGTTGAGAATAGTGAAATCAAGCGCCTTATGATTCCCCACCGAACCGGGACGCGAATCTACCAGATGGTTTCCTGCAACCGACTGGACCATGCCGGTAAGCGAAGTTTGAAGGTTGCCCTCCTGATCATTCGCCTCAAGATCGGCCGGGTAGGTGGAGAGTATCACGAAATAAGACATCCCGTTTGCATCATCCACGGAGTAGAGTTCCTGAAATACGGTGAAGTTTGCGTTGGGAATTTCAAGATCCTGGGTGGTACGTTTCGGTTCCCGGGGGAACTGGGCGCGGAAGGGGAGACCGGATTGTTCAAGCGTGTACCATCCGTTTTCACTTTGTGGGGTGGATGGTGACTGGGTTGGTGACTCTTGAGAGGAACCGGAGAAAATGAGGTATGCACCGATTCCGATGACAAGCCCCGCCACCACTCCGCCAATGTAGAGTTTATTCATGGTACGTGGATGAGTATTGTTTGATGATACTATCAGTATACCATATAATAAGAGGTATATCCTGTGTATTACTTCTGAAATCTCTCGTTCATGCAAAGATCCTCCCTTGTATTTTCGGCCGCATTTGGACTGCTGGTAATATTCCTTTGGGGGGTATTTTTTTATAATTATCGCTCTTTTCCGGAAAGAACTCCTGACGCAGTGCGCACGGGGATATTTGATTGGTTCTTCAGAGAAAGTCCTTCTCCTCTACCACCTCCACCTACCATTGAATTTAAATGTGACTCACGACGTGTCCGAAACTGGGAGCGTTGGCCAAGCTGCCCGAAACCGGGAGAGGCATATCACTTTGATGTGGTAATTATTGAGGGGCGTCATTTTCGCCCCGGAAATTTTATTTCCCGTGTAGAAATTCTCCGCGACGGCACATACGTGAATGCGGCAACGATCAGAGCGTATCCTGAACGAACAAGCATTGCTCCCGGTGAGAGTGTAACACAGGTAGGGGCTGACGGAACGTTTACTCTCCTAGCACACATTCCGAAGGGGGGAGTACACGGACAAGATGCAAGTAAACCGCTCGATGGAACATATATGCTGCGGGTACGCTCCTATAACCCTCAACGGGTGAGGGACACCGCAGAATACTACCAAACTGCCGAACGGGAGATTTTTATCCACAACAGAACCCAACCTTCTCCCTCTGCAGGAGATGGCAGTTCATTTTCATTTACCTGTTACACCGATGCGACGCTCACAGTAAAGGATCCCTCTTGTCTCACGGGTGGTTATTTTGCGTTTTCAAGCAGCCGTCTTCCTCTTGCAAGAAAGGGATGGAGCGCGGTGCGGCTTATCTTTCGTGCCCACGACCGCCTTTCGTGCCCGCTTGGATATGTGCCGGCGGGACATTGCGATGTGGTAAAAATTTTGCGTGTAAACCCCGTGCGGCTTAGCTTACCGGATCAACAAAAATACTATTATTACTACAGTCAGATGGCATTAATAGGAGATGATCTCGTGCTCGATGGGAGACATGCTCTCGACGTCCCTCCCGGCGCCTATACACTTTTGGTACGCGGGCCAAATCCTCACGGAACAGGTTCATGGGATGTTGAGGGCCCTGTGATTACCGTAAGCAAGCTCCCTGCGCCCTCACCCACACCTCCTCCGGCGCCAAAGCGCTATTCCCTGCGATTCGAAACAGATCCGATTGTCGCCACCAAGCCTCACGATTTCGAGGGAGAACAGAATGGCAAACCCCATATTTATAAGTTTCCGGTTCCATTTACCCAGAAGGTGTATGGTATTCCCAATCTCTCTCATCAAATAGATATTATGCTCGATGGAAAACCACTCGATGTGAACCCAAACCGTCCGGCGGGTAGGTACGGCGTTTCCTTCCCGCCGTATTACGAGTTGTACCGGTATGGAACCGAGGACACTACCTCGATAGTTCTTAAACTCCAGCTTCCTCCTGATGTTACACCCGGACAGCATACGGTTACCCTCAAAAACCGCACGGCGGGCAATCTCTTTTCATACGAAGGGAGTTTTACCGTCAACGTGCTCGAACCTCCTCCGGCGGTTGCGATGATAGCAGAAGATACATTGTGGGTAGGCAGGGACGCTGTATTTACTCTTAGAAACTTTACCTATCCTCATGTCCGCTTTGATGGTCTCGATCAGAATCCGGAAACATTTCTTAAGTGGGTGAGTATTGGGGGGTATCGGATTCATAATCCCAGACGTCTTGAGCGGCGAGCGAATGGTGATGTGTTGCTCACGCTTCCCATTCCCTACGATGCCAATCAGGCGCTGTCCTCCAGTGACAAGGGGGCGGTGAAGGTGCTTATGCATTACCGTGTAAAATATGTTGAGAATGGCAAAACATGGTACTCAACTGAATATATCGAAGCGAGAAGTGCGGCGAAAAAGGATCCGGTGTTGGTAAAGGCAGGCTGTCAAATTGCTTCATCGACTGCTCGTATCACACTCTCCCAGGATCCGGACGGAAAAGGGCACGCGAAGCAAGTAAATCAAAATACACCTTATTACGGCCACGGTGCGGTGAGAGAATTTCCTCTAAAAGTTTTGGGAGAGGGTTTTAGGTGTGGATCGCCGCTTACGTTTACTCTCAAAGGGGTACGGAACGGTGTGCCATTCAGCATAATTCTCAATTCTCTCGCAACGTCGGGTCAGGCTCCTTTCTCTGTGTATCCAGAACTGAAGGCTGATTACAAGGGAAATAGCGAACACTTCTTACACCCTGCCTCTCACTTTATCGCTCATTACGCAGAAGTGGAGGTGTTCACCTTGGAGGTAAAAGATTCCACATCACAGACGATGACCATGGATATTCCCATGCGTCCGCAGTATGAGGTGAAACTTGCAAAATCTGAATTTGATCCGGGCGAGTATACCCAACTCTTTTGGAAAGGATTTACCTATGGGCGGAAAGTAAGGATTACCCTCGATACCATCGTGCTTACTTCTCCGTTTCTTGAAGGAGGCTCAATTTCGCTCTTTGAAGGCACGCCCCACGACTTTCTCGATATCAGAATTCCTGTTGATGTAAAACCGGGTACATACCGGCTTTATATGGAAGATGTTTCGGGGGTGATACGTGGTAAATCGCGCCAGGGCGCCGGGAAAACTGTGCGGGTAAGGGGTGAGATGCGCGACGAAAAGAAAGACGAGAAAAAAGAGGAAGATCTTAATGATCATAACGACGGCTTCCCCCTTATATGGGTTAATCCCACGAGCGGGCCGGCTGGTATTACCGTAACTATTAAAGGACTTAATTGGAAACCGGGAGAAAATAGCGTATTTCTTCGCGATCAGGCAGGGAATGAAACAAAACTTCCTATATTCATTAATGGATGCCCGCATGCGCGCAGCTGTGAGCCTGGAGAATTACTCCTCACCGTAAAAATACCTGCCTCACTTTCTGCGGGAAGATACGCGCTTACCGTAATGAGGGGCACGCAGAAAGCAGAACAGACGTTTACACTTGTTCAACCACAAATACCCACGCCAAGCGCCAACGCACAGATTATTCTCACGCCTTCCACAGGGCCGCGCCATACATTCGTAACCATCACGGGAGCAGGTTTCACTCCCCGCGCGGGTATCTTGGTGAAATTCGATAGTGACAAGCTTTCCATCACGCGAGGGGGCGCAGCAACCGACGAGCGAGGCGTCCTTGCGGGGACAGTGGTACTCATTCCCGGCGCGGCGGAAGGATCGCATACGATTACCGTAAAGGACGGACAGGGACACGAGGCCCGCGCTACATTTACGATTGCCACGGAACCAAAACGAAATGAGTATTCTACCACCCCCACACCGATTCGCTCGCGTGAACCCTTCATTTCTTCTCCACTCCCGTCGCTGGCAAAATCACCCTCTCCGCTTCCTCCAGCCGTTGTTTCTAAGGCGCCTGTATATTGTGAGGAGTATATACCCGACTACCAGGAACAAGATTGCATCAAGAGGCCAGAACCAAGCGTATCCACTGCTCCTTCCAATGCGCCGCCTTGTGACCCCGATTCTCTCATCCCTCTTTATCAGCAGCGCGCGCAGGGGTGCCGAGATGCGATGGCGCCGAGTTCACTCATACGGTTCGCGATGCGCCGCACCGCTGCCGCGATTTCAGAGTTTGCCCGCCAGATAGGGAGTGCGCTCGCACTGTTCTCGTCATATCTTATTCCCTAGTGTGTTACCGACTGTGCTTGTGCGGGACATTCTAGGTTGTAGGAATTGAACGCGTTGTTCACAGTTCCTGCGGATAAAAGTAATTGATT
>CAYVXU010000036.1:0-2034 GCA_964454705.1 uncultured Candidatus Saccharibacteria bacterium
TGGTAGGAGGGTTAAATTTAAATTATAACCCCACCAAAAATTCGGTGTCCGTCTGCCGAGCCTCAAAGGAAAGCAAAGCTCCCTACGGGCAGGCGGGCAGGGTGTGGAGTGGGCTTTTACGGGCTTTGTGCCGCCGTCCCGCCACTTTTCATTAACCGGAATTTTTGATAAAGTGAGTTCGAACGGAATTGTGAAGATATTCTGTGTATGCAAGAGTCTCATCGGTACTCATATACAGTGCTTGCAATTGTACTTGGAATCGTGCTTATTGCGCTCTGGTACGGCAATTGTTATTTGCCGCGATCACTGAAACTCCAACCCTCCACTTCACCTCTTTTCTGACCATCATTCAAGCCTACGCCCTCGCCCAGTGTATCCGATGCGCGCGAGGAATTACTGAATGGGATTGCGCAAAATCTCGAACGTGTGCTTCCGCGGGTGAAAGGCCAGTCCGCATGGAGGCCGCAGTACGCATGGGTGGTGGATGATCAAAATGTATATATAGAAGCCTCGAATGGTACTGTGATGCGGCGGGTGCTGGTGCGAATTGACAAAAATGGAAACGACGCTCAATATAGGGCTATTGGCGTATTCGAAGCGGGTGAAAGTGATTGGAAACTGGTAGAGGGTAAAGATCTTTATTTCGGAAAATCCGTAACGCTGTATGAGTACCGTGCGGGGGCAAAAGAGGGAGAGCCACGATGGCAAAGAAAGAATTGACAAAAACTGGGTAGTGATCAGCTGATCGCCAAAGATGAATCAGGATGCGTGGAGCCTCACTCCTTTATTGCCGTTCCGGTCCCGAAGGACTTCTCCACGAATGATTCGCTTTGGCAATCGGCTGATTAACCTCCTTCGCTCTCGACGAGCTTCGGAAGGGTTATTCTCTCCTCCTTGGCGGAGAGAATAAAAATACCCGCCGAAGGCGAGTACTATAATTTTGACTTAATGTATCATGTCTCAGGAAAACCTTATTAAACTGCAATGCACGAGCTGCAAGAGGATCAATTACTGGTCCAGCAAAAACAAACGGAAAGTAGAGCGCAAAATTGAATTAAAAAAATTCTGTCGCTGGTGCCACAAGCATACTATCCACAAAGAATCAAAAAAATAACCAGTGACCCTGAGCAGAGTCGAAGGGTAAGTGGTGTAGGAAGCATACGGTGCATAAAGAAGCGAAGAAATAATCTACAAAAAATTCCCGATAAGAAGTTTTTAAGTTTGAATATAATTTCGGAATGGTTTAGTATAGATATATGACCCTTACTAAAGGTTCATAGTGAAACTTGAGGAAAAAGAAAAGGCCATAAAGCTTCGGGAGATAGGATATTCGCTTAAAGAGATTAGCGGAAATTTGAATGTGGCAAAAAGCTCCGTCTCGTTGTGGGTACGGGATATAGTGTTGTCTTCAACAGCCCAGAAAAGGCTCCTTTCTAAGATAAAGTTGGGACAGTACAATGCGGCGGAAAAGAAAAAGAAAGCAACACGAGTGTTAAATGAGCAACTCCTTCGAGAGAATGCGGAATACCTACAGCTTATTTCTCTTCCCGATGAAGCCGAAAAACTCCTTTGCGCAATGATATATTGGTGCGAAGGCGCCAAAAACTATAAAGATGGAGTGGCGTTTACGAACTCAGACCCGAAGCTAGTAAGGCTTTTTATTGATCTCTTTGTGAAGCATTTTCAAGCAGACCGAAGTAAAATTGTAGCACGGCTGCATTTACATGAATATCACCACATTAGTTTACAACATAAGTTTTGGTCGAGAATGTTGAATATTCCACTTCAACAATTCCGCAAACCTTATATGAAGCCGCATACGAAAAAACGCATTCGGGATGGCTATTCTGGTTGCATTGCTCTACGGTATCATAATAGTATAATGGCAAGAAAACTTTTATATCTCGCTCAAGCCTATCTAAATAAGGGGGTATAGTTTTAACTGGCAAAACATTCCTCTCCAAAAGGAAAATTCTAGGTTCGAATCCTAGTGCCCCCGCCAGTTAGGAAATGAGAGTCTAGGCTCGCCCGCTA
>CAYVXU010000036.1:2044-8250 GCA_964454705.1 uncultured Candidatus Saccharibacteria bacterium
GAGGCGGGCGGAAGGGGGGTTCGGGGGGAATTCCGCCCGCCGAGCCAATCGCGCGCAAAATCAGTTCGGATTTTTTCAAATACACACCGCAGAAGCAACAAAAAAACGGGTACACGCCCTTTTTTCATTCTAGTTTCTCAAGGGACTCCCGGGCAGGGCCGTTAATTACCATCTCCTTGCTCTGTGCTTGGATGTATGAACAAGTAGTAAAAAGAAAGAAACCCTCGCCGAATCGGCGAGGGTTCTCTATTCCAGAAGTTTAGTTGTCTTGGATCCTGTTGCGCGTCTAGATACAGTAACGATTGCTCTTGCTGAGCTTAAGATACTCCGCGCTTTCTCCATGATCTACTACTACAGAAGTATTCATCACTGACGGTGGCACGAACTGAGATGCAAGCCCGCGCAGTCTAGCTGGTAATTGTCGAACCAGATCTGCTTGTCCTGTATGAAGGGCGATCATCTGACAACACCATCCAGGCATCGGTGAGTACATATCGGTTGGTGAGTATCCCGCCAGGCGTGCTTCTTGTGGCTTCCAAATTTTGAATGATGGCACCCCGATATATTCATTGAAAAGATCAAGGACTTCTTGTGGAGCACAACGGGGCGTCCACGCAACAACATGAAATGCTGAATCACTACCCGGAATGATGATACCGGGACGAAGTTTGCTTTTCTTTCGAACGACAAGCTTCAGTTCATCGAAATCACACGCTCCCACTAGGTAACTGTCGTATCCGAGATGTGTTTGGAGGTCAAACCATCGGTACCGTAGTATTGCGATACCCTCTCTGGATACCTGGATACAATGTTCTGAATGATATCTTCCGCGAAGTTAATTGTGGAGCCGGGCTTGGTGATACCAGAGAAAATCACTGTATCCAGAAGGACAGTATAGACTACTTCTCCCGGATAATGCCGACTGGCGGTTTCATAGCCTATCCGCTTTAGCATCTCTCCTCCTTATTCTTTTTTTGGACGGTTTGGGATCGAGAGTTTATAAAGAGCTATATAAACTGTACAACATTATAGCTTATACGTCAATTAGGCGGCTAGAATTCAAAGTGTTTCAAAAGAGTGCGCGGCCCGTGAGGGTCGCGCGTGGGAAAGGTGCGGGATCTATCGAAGGAGGGTATTGAGACTCCTGGTTTCCTGCAGTAATTCAACTGCGATAGGATCAGCAGTTACTATACGCCAGCCTTTGCGCAATCCCACCGACGCCTCTTCCCACAAAGGGAGGTTGGTATCACGAAGATGTGCATAGAGAAGGTGAAGCGTAAGCTGGGCTTTGTGATAGCTGCGTCTTGCCTGTGCAATGCACCGTCGCTTGGTATGCGCATCGTCAGTGTTCATTGCTTCTGAGCGGGAGAATTCTGCATCGCGGGTGTATTGCAGGAAAAGCGTGTAAAACCGCTTCACCGTCTCGTCAGGCTCTGTTTCGCTTAGCCGGTCGAAATCACTGTTGACTTCGCGCTCCGGATCGCGGATCTGGGCGGACTTGAGCTTTTCCAGATCCGCTCTAATCTCTTCGTACATTCTGATCTGCATCATCTTCTCCTTTCGAATCTGAATGCGAAGATGATAGGGCGACGTGCTTGTCTTGTCAAACGCAATATGTAAGAGTGTGAATACACCGTGTGAGCCTATGTCACTTAAAATCGGCATTGTCGGTCTCCCTAATGTAGGCAAGTCCACACTCTTCCAGGCGCTTACGCGCAAAGAGGTGGATACCTCAAATTATCCCTTTGCGACTATTGAACCGAATATCGGCATTGTTGAGGTACCCGACGAACGTCTGCAGGCACTCGCGGCGCTCTCGAAGAGCAAACGCGTGATCCCCACAATTGTCGAGTTTGTAGATATTGCAGGGCTTGTCGCCGGCGCACACGAAGGAGAGGGCCTTGGCAACCAGTTTCTCGCGCATATCCGCGAGGTAGACGCGATCGCACAGGTGGTGCGCGCCTTCGAGGACGAACGGATTATCCATGTGGAAGGCCGTATTGCACCCGAGCGGGACCATGAAATTATTGCTACGGAACTTGCGATGGCGGACCTCGCGACTGTAGAGAAAGCGCTCCCGAAGGCTGAAAAAGAGGCGAGAATGGGAACAAAAGAATCAGTGGAGTATCTGCACAACCTCAAAGCGCTTCACGAACTCTTAAAGAGGGGTGATAAAGTGCCGGCGGCACTTACCCATACAGCCCGCGCCCTCTCCCTTTTGAGTACCAAGCCTATCATTTCCATCTACAACGTTACTGCTACTGATCCTCCATCGAACAATAACTCGGCTGAGCTTTACCTCAACATCAAACTCGAACAGGAACTTGCGGCGCTTACCCCGCAGGAGCAAAAAGAATTTGGCATCGAACCAAGACTTCCTAATCTCATCCGGCGCGCGTACGCTCTCTTGGGGCTTATTAGTTTTTTTACGACTGGCGAGGACGAAAGCCGTGCATGGACAATCTCTGAGGAGTCCCGTGCACCCCGGGCGGGGCGAGCCATACACTCGGACTTTGAGGAAAAATTCATCCGCGCGGAGGTGATTTTCTGGAAAGATCTTCTTGAGGCGGGTTCGTTCGCCGGGGCGCGAGAAAAAGGGAAGTTACGAACCGAGGGAAAAGAGTATGTAGTAAAAGATGGAGACGTGATTGAGTTTAAGATTTAACTGCCACCCATACGTTTTAACCGTAGAATTCTATACCCGCCTTTGCTTCAATATACCCCCTTCACTCCGTTACCCTCCTTCGTTCCGGCTGCACCGGAACTACGGAGGGTTGTCCCCGTTATGCCTTTTGTCAATGTATATACATTTTATCCGGCTAACGGGAACAAGAAGACTCATCCGTTGGTACCGGATGAGTCATACTCGTAGGATTTCGTATCTAGGCGATACGAGCGAGGAGGTAGATGAGGCCGATGAGTACAAAGAATGTGATGCCGTATTCGAGAGCGGTGACAAGGGATGCGGGGATGGTGTAGGAAATCTCGTCGGGTGGCGTACCCTCGATTCGCGCGACATCGCCGGGACGGATGAAATGGAATGCGGCGTACGGTGCTCGGAAGTCATGCCTATCGATGTATTCAAAATGCGCATCCCACCCCTCTTCGAGGTAGTGAGATTGTACCTCGTACAGTACCTCCCGGTCGGCGGTATAGCCATACGGGACCTGGTACGTCAGCAATGTTCCCGTGTATGCCTTCAGTGCCTCATCAATCATGGCGACGAGTTGTCCGTACCACTCCTTTTGCATGGTAGAAATGCCGTTCGACTTCACTGCGGTATTCATGCTAACCTCCCATTGAAAAGAGCTGCTGAGCTTGTCTAAAAAAGAGGTATCACTCTAGTATACGCCTCGCTGGCGGGCTCTGCAAACACACTATGCACATCGGCTATGCTTCCAATCGAGAATTAATTGAGTCGCTCAAGAAGGAAGGAATTCTCAAAAGCGCTTCACTCGCACGCGCGTTTGAAAAGATAGACCGCAAAGAGCCGCTTCCTATTGGCTTCGAGCAGACTATTTCGCAGCCGCTTACAGTTGCCTTCATGCTTGAACTCCTAGAGCCCGCACGCGGGCACCGTGTGCTTGAGATCGGTTATGGCTCCGGATGGCAAACAGCGATACTTGCGGAGGTAGCGAAAGGGGACAGCCCGCCTGGGCGGGACAAAAGCCCGCTCTGGCCTGCCACGCCCACGCGTAAGCAAGGCGGGCGAGGCGAAGGCGGAAAAGTATTCGCCATTGAGCGCGTGCCGGAGTTATGTGAATATGGAAAGGCAAATATTGGAAAATACGGGTTCGTATCAGATGGGGTAGTGGTATGCATATGCGGGGATGGTACAAAAGGCCTCCCTGCGGAAGCGCCATTCGACCGCATTATTGCGGCGGCTTCAGCGCAAGAGATGCCCGAAGAATGGATGAGTGAGCTTGCAGTGGGCGGCCGGCTGGTGGTTCCTATTCGATCCAGTGTGTGGCTTTTCGAGAAAACGCGCGAGGGCGAGATGCAACGGAAGGAGTTTCCCGGGTTCATATTTGTACCTCTTATTGCAAATACTCCATGAAAAAGGTGCTCATTATTGGCTTCGTGCTCATTATCCTCTTAGGCGGCATTCCGCTTGCGGTACTTGGGTATCTTAACTACCTGGTTGCACGCGAGAAGAGCCCCTACGAGGAGGCAAGGACGTTTACGGTAAAAGAAGGATGGGGGGTAACAAGAATTGGCAACGAGTTGCGGGATGCCGGCTTTATCCGCACCCCTTTTTACTTTCAGTACACCGTGTGGCGCGAAGGAATTGAAGATAACTTACAAGCAGGGGAGTACGCCATACCACCCCATGCGAGTGTAAATGATATCGCGCGATTGTTTGCGCGGGGAGAGGTAATCCCCGGTATGCTTATTACCTTTCCCGAAGGGCTCACGTTGCGGGAGATTGAGAAAAAACTCTCCCAGAATAGTTTTGTAGTTCCGCTTTCCACATATACCGTTTCAGACTTCACTGCGCGGCATCCTTTTCTCTCACGTTTTCCTCAAAGAGCATCGCTCGAGGGATTTTTATTTCCCGATACCTACCGTTTCGATAGCAAGCTCTCGAATGAGGCAATCGTCGGGAAATTTCTCGCTAACTTCGAAAAACGATTTTCCGCGCTCAACACAGGAACGATACAGAATCGCCAGATGCCGAAAGATACCACACCTTACGACGTGCTCATCATGGCATCTATGGTAGAAGAAGAAGTACGCTCTGATGAGGATCGCCATATTGTTGCCGGGGTCCTCTGGAAGCGCCTCCGGCTTGGCATGCCTCTGCAGGTTGACGCAACCGTGCTCTATGCTAAGGGAGAGATGCGGGAGGCGCTTACGCCGGCTGAACGGCGGCTCACCAAAGCGGATCTCGCGATTAATTCTCCCTACAACACGTATCGTGTGAAGGGGCTCCCGCCCGGCCCAATTGCAAACCCGGGAGCTTCCTCACTTCGCGCCGCGTGGGAGCCGCAGGAGAGCCTATATTTTTACTATCTCTCTACGCCGGATGGCGAGACAATTTTCAGCAAAACGCTCGATGAACATAATGCGGCCGTTGCGAAGTACCTGCGATAGAAAATTCCAAACTCCAAATCCAAAATTCCAAACAAATTCAAATGACCGAATGACAAAAACGTTTGAAATGTAGGACATTGGAATTTTGGTCATTGTTTGGAATTTGGTGCTTGGTATTTGGAATGTAGACGCCTTTTCATGCGTGGTAATACGCACAGGCGATTCATCTTGACGTAAGGAATACACCTGTGTATTCTTAATACATTCCGCAGACAGTGGGTAGTTCTGTGGCGTATGCCATGGAATATAAATCCCGCCGAGGAGCATCACTACTATTTTTAGTATTGTCGAGGTGCGTACCATATCTGCGGAAGCAGGTTTTTTTGTTCCCATAAGCCGACTATAATGTCTATACATTTCCAAAAGGCATTTATGGGAACAACCCGCCATAGTCCCGATGAAATCGGGACGAAGGAGGGTAGGTAATACTATGACCAAAACACGTGAGCAAAAAGAAAAGGAAGTTGCCTATCTCACCGACCGTCTTACCCGCCAGAAAGCGACGGTGCTTTCAGAGTTTTCAGGGCTTACGATGGGCGACTTAGAGTTGCTGCGCAAAGAGATGCGGGCGGCAGGGGGAGAGTATCGGGTGGCAAAGAAATCGCTTATCGCACGCGCATTTCGAGCGGCACAGGTGGAAGGCGCTTCACTTCATGAGGTGAAGCAGTCGTGCGGCCTCGCTTTTGGATTCGAAGATGAGCTTGCGCCGGCGAAGGTTTTAAAAAAATTCTCAAAAGGTCGTGAAACATTCCGCATCATTGCAGGGCTCTTAGAAAGAAAGCAGTTAAGCGGCGATGAGGTGCGTGCGCTCGCCTCCATCCCCGGCCGCGTGGAGATGCTTGCGCGGCTCGTGGGAGTAGTCAGTAATCCGGTGCAGGGTCTGGTAGGCATATGCGCCGGCACCATGCGGAATCTGGTATCGGTATTAGGCCAAATAAAGAAATAAATAACGTGTATGGCAGACGAACAAACCACACAGGAAACCGTCGAGGTTCCTGAAAAATTCCAGAAGCTTGTAAAAGAAATTGAAGAGATGAGCGTGCTCGATCTCTCCGAACCCGTGAAGGTGCTTGAGAAGAAATTCGGGGTTTCTGCCGCAATGCCAATGATGG
>CAYVXU010000036.1:8260-9367 GCA_964454705.1 uncultured Candidatus Saccharibacteria bacterium
CCGCAGGCGGAGGCGCCGCAGAGGGTGCCGCCGAGGAGAAAACTTCATTTTCGGTGGAACTTAAGGCCGCTGGGGATCAGAAAATTCAGGTAATCAAGGTAGTGCGCGAAATCACCGGTCTTGGCCTCAAAGAGGCGAAGGATTTGGTGGATGGCGCGCCCAAGATGGTGAAGGAAGGAGTGAATAAGGAAGAGGCAGAAGAGATCAAAAAGAAACTGGAAACCGCCGGCGGTTCAGTGGAAGTAAAATAGTAACCACATCAGTTTGGTAAAATATTAACCCGCCCGCTTTTAAGACGAATCAGCTGCTCATCTTTTGGATGAGCAAGCGGCTTCCCCTGTGAAGGAAAGCTGTCGAAAACCGTGGGTTTTCGAGACTGGGTGGCAGGGGAAGCGCGGGGTCTGTGGAGCCTCACTTCTGTATTTGCCGTTCCGGCACAGATGTGACTTCTCCACGATAATTCGCTGTAAAAGCGGGCGGGTTTTCCGTGCTTTTCTTAATGATTCACTTTGGCAGTCGGCTGCTTTGTTTACAAGATTTCTTTTTTTATCCCTTATCTCTAAGGGAGAGGAAAAAGATATGCTCCCTCCTGGGTGGTGAACGTTATTGATTTCCCGTCAGGGGTAAGAGAGAACGCGCGTATGGCGCTGAATATTTCGTGGGTATATGCTTTCTCGATCGAGCCGTCCTTTTTGGTAATTTCAAGGATTCCCAAAGACTCGGGAGAGGCCGCATAGATGAGAGAAAAGTCCTCTTTGGTGATAATTTGTGAAATGGAGGGAATTTCCTGCGGCAGGGCAACGCTCTCTTCGCGTGCGCCAGAAAAATACCGGGTAATTACATTGTTGCCTTCAAGTATGTAGACCGCGCCGTCAATGGTAATGCCGCGCGGGTTTTTTGCAGGTTCCTCACCTTTCTTTAACCATGGTTTCCCGGTGTACACCCTATTTGCTGAATCGGGCGTGTATTTCCAGATACTTCCTTCACTCGTGAGGAGGTATACACTGCGGCTGTAGCGGGCGATATCCACAATCCCCCCTGCCGGCAGCGCGGGGCGCACTTCAGCGGGGTGATAACGGTTTTCAAAGGGGTCCACCACCATAAAGC
>CAYVXU010000036.1:9420-9670 GCA_964454705.1 uncultured Candidatus Saccharibacteria bacterium
GTTGGGGAAGAGAAAACGGCCCGTGCGGTCATTACGGCTGTACGTATAGATAGTTTTTTCATCCCACATTATAAGATACGTATCAAAGGCGATGATGCCGCGTGCGGCAAAGGGCTGGGAAAAGGTATTGAAGTCAGCAACACGTTCGAGATTGCCGATAGCTTCGGTGCGGTCCGAAAATTGCTCAAGAGGGAGAGGGGAGGGGCTTGGGAGGGGAGTGGGAATGCCTGAAGAGAGCGACGACGGGCCG
>CAYVXU010000037.1:0-9619 GCA_964454705.1 uncultured Candidatus Saccharibacteria bacterium
TTATTGTTTGGAATTTGGTGCTTGGGATTTGGAATTTCAAGTAATATGACTCTCGACGAACTCGTGCAAACTAAATTTCTCCTGCTGGGTTACGGCGTAACGCACGCTGCACTTGCAAAGGAACTGCGCCGCAGGTTTGCGAACCTTCCACTCGCAATCGCAGATGAAAATCCAAACCTCGTACTCCCTGAAATGCACAATGTGACCGTTTTCAAAGGGCCGGATTATCTCGCGCATCTCGAGGAGTACGAAGTAATTATACGTTCTCCGGGAATCCCCTATCATCCGGCGCTCGAGGGCGCTGCGGAACGCATCACCACAAGCACCCAGTTGTTTTTTGATGAACTTCGCGTGCGCACGCCCGGAGCAGCGTGTATCGGCATCACTGGCACAAAGGGAAAATCCACAACTGCCGCACTCACCCACATGGTTCTCAAGAACGCTGACAGAAAGAGCTTTCTTATTGGCAATATCGGGCTTCCCGAATGGGAGACAATAGAGAAAATTAATAACGAATCCATCGCAGTGTACGAATTTTCAAGCTACATGCTGCACGATTTTCATGGACGGCCGGATATTGCGGTGCTGCTCGACATATTCCCCGATCACCTCAACTGGCATGGCTCCTACCGTGCCTACCGGGAAGCAAAATCCCATATTACCCTGTACCAAACCGAAGACGATATGCTTGTGTATCACGCGAGCTATCCGGACGTAACCGCTGTCGCGCTTGCTTCCCATGCAAAAAAGGTGCCGGTAAACACAAGTGATGGCGTGCATGTAGAAGAAAGTTATTTTATGGACGGTACGAAACCGCTTTTCCCGCGAAGCAGCCTCGCTATACCAGGCATGCATAACGCCGAAAATGCTGCTGCAGTAATTGCGATTGCGCAGACAATCGGTATCGGTACGAGCGCAATTGAAAGCGCCTTCAAGGCTTTCAGCGGGCTCCCGCATCGCCTTGAGTATGTTGGCACCTATGGAGACATATTATTCTATGATGACGCCATCTCCACTACACCCGAATCTACCATGGCAGCAGTACGCACATTCGGTAAATCGCTCGGTTCGCTCATTCTTGGGGGGCTCGACCGCGGCTACGACTACACGCCGCTTGCCCAACTTGTTGCGGAAGTGAAAATTCCCGTTGTGGTGTTGCTCCCGGGAGGCCGGGAGAAGATAAAAAATGCGCTTCGTGAAGCACGCTATGACGGAACAGTGAAAGAGGCAGCAGACATGCAGGAAGCGGTGAGGCACTGCTTTGAAAATACCCCCGCAGGCCGCATCGCGCTCCTTTCGACCGCCGCCCCCAGCTATGATCTATTCAAAAATTTCGAAGATAAGGGAGACCAGTACAAAGAGGCAATTAAACAATTTTCGAATTCACCAAACGCCACTACGAAAGAGTGATTGTTAGTTCTTTCATCACGCTTATAATAGCACTATTTACTTCTTTAATTTCTTCAGGAACGCGGCGGTAATCGTGCCCTATTCCTTTCATTTCCACTAACCTCTTCGGTTCATTGGCTCTTTCGAAAATCAGCCTCACGTCCTCTGGAGGAATTACGTTGTCCTTCTCACCGGCAATGAGAATAAGAGGTGCGTGCAGTTTCTTTATCTCACGAAGTGCGTCGTATTGCTTTGCATCTTCAACGTGCCAATAGGGAACCTTAAACTCTCTTTTCTCTTTTGATTCCGGAATATCCCTAAAAGAAATGCGAAATCCATCTCGTTCCCATCGGCCTATCTTATTCTCATTCACTGTACGAATAATGCCGTATGGAGACATAATGCCAAGAACCATCGATATTTTAGGATCCCGCGCGGCATAGAGAATAGAAACGAATCCCCCTCTACTGTGGCCTCCTAAAAGGATGTGTGTATATTTTCGTTCCTTCAGCATGTAGGCAATGACATTCTCAATGTCTTTGAGCTGCTGCGAAACCGTATAGTCTTCTATAGTCCCTTTGCTTTCCCACGTTCCCGTAAAATCAAAACGGATTGATACATGTCCTTCCTCCGCAAGCTCTTCGGCGAGGCCGATAAGGTGAGGATAGTCCTTCGTATCTAAATATCCTGGACAGAGAATAGCAAGTTTTTCCGTATCCTTTGACGGCCAGTGAATTGTGGCAGCTAAGTCCTTTCCGTCAGGAACCGGAATAGTAATATTTTCAAACATTATGTAAATTAAATAGCTAAGCAGCTACAAAGCTTTCCTAAAAGCTGAAAGCTATAAGCTAGCTAAAGTGAGCGCACGTTCGATAAAAAAGAGCGCAAGCCCCAGTGAGGCCATCACACCAGAGACAATCCAGAAGCGCATGGTAATTTTTGTCTCCGGCCACCCAATCGCCTCAAGATGATGGTGAATGGGAGTGGAGAGAAATATTTTCTTTCCTCGTATTTTTTTTGAGAGGGTCTGCACAATCACAGAGAGAGACTCGATCACAAGCACGAATGCGAGAAGCGGCAGAAGCCATACCGTATCGGTAAAGAGCGCAAGCACTGCGAGTGTTACTCCAAGCGACATCGCACCCGTATCCCCCATAAAAAAGCGGGCGGGATGCACATTGAACCACAGGAACGCAAGGAGCGACCCCACCAAAATGCCGCAAAAAGTTGCGAGCAAGGGCTTGTCCTGCACAAACGCAATCACCCCGTAGCTTGCAAATGATATAAGAAGCACACCGCCCGCAAGCCCATCAAGCCCGTCCGTTTCATTTGTAGAAAACGACGTGGCGATAATTACTGTCATCGCAAAGAAGATGTACCAGATGCCAATATCATAAATAGCGCCGGTAAAGGGCAGGCGGGTAATATGCCAGTCGAGCTTCTGATAAAACCACCACGCACCCCCCGCCGCAATAAGCGTGTAGAGGATGATTTTATGCACCATACGCAGGCCCCCGCCGTTGGGGCCGATGCGCAAAATTCCCATAAGGTCATCCGCAAGGCCGATTACGGCAGAGATCACCAGTGCGCCTAAGGGAAGCGCGGTTTCGCGGCGCGAAAGAAAATTGAGCGCGGCAAAGAGCGGGCCATCAACCTGCGCGAGCACCCAAAAAAGGAGTGCGAGAATAAGTGTCGTCCCCCATACGAGTACCCCGCCCATGGTTGGGGTGTTTTGTTTTCCCTTGTGAAGCGAGGCAAATACCGGTGCGCCGGCGGTACGGATTTGTTTTCCCAGTTTGAATTTAAAAAGATAGTGCGTGAGTATCGGAGTCCACGCCATCGTGAAGAGGAACGCAAGGCCGGTAAGCATGAGTACGCGGATGCTGGTGAGTACCTGAAGATCAATTTCAGTCATGATTTATTTCCAAATAAATGCCTTCTCAAGCCATGCAAAAAGCGTGTGAGCATCCTTCACCCGGTCATCACTTCCGAGAATCACCATCACATACGGTTCCTTGCTGGGCGCGGTAAACACCATCACGAGCGCCTCTTTTGCGTTATCGGTATAGCCGGTCTTGCTTGCAAGAATATTCGAGTAGCGATCGAGCACGCGATTGGTGTTAGAGAGCACGTGCACACGGGTGTTATCAGCTGAATGGATTACTACTCTGTGTTTGCTGCTTATTTGCCACCACGCTCCGTTCGAGAATGCCGCCCGGGCAAGTACCGCAAGATCCCACGCGCTTGAGAAATGATTGCCGCTGTCGAGGCCCGTCGGATTTTCAAACCGCGTGCGTGAAAGCCCAAGGGCCGCCGCTTTATGGTTCATCGCCTGAATAAACTCCGCCTCTCCCGCATGTTCGGCAAGCGCTACTGCGGCATCGTTGCTCGAACTTACCATCATTGCCTTCACAAGATCCCCCACCATCATCTTTTCCCCTTCGACAAACCCTACGCGATCCCCCTCGGCGGCGATGGCTCGCGTGGAAAGAGTGACGGGAATACCGGGGGTAAATCGTTCGAGCGCCACGAGCGAAGTCATTAGTTTTGTGAGACTTGCCATGGGATACGGCGTGTACACGTCTTTGGTGTAGAGAATCTTCTCGAGATTAATGTCTGCTACCATCGCACTCCTTGCAGCAAGCTGCGGCTCGACAACCCGCCAGTCCCTAAGGGGATAGAACGCATCCCGCACACTCGCGTGCAAAAATCGCTCCTCTGCAACCCGGAGCGAAGCCGATGAATAAGCCACGGCCTGCACCTCCTCGCTCAATGGCAGCGTATAGGGAGTGTACGCCTGCTCATGTATTGCGCTCGCCCCGCCCCCCAGCAATACGAAGGGAGGGTTAAGATAGACAAGTAATTTCAAAAAGGTAAGCCCGTTCATTGCATGATACCCTTTCCACGCTCACGTATGGTTATGAAGCGCCTCCTTGACCTGCCGTACCACTTCCTCCGGCGTCGCATCTACCTTGAGGATATACGATACTGCGCCCAAATGTTTCCCTCGTTCCTGATCCTCCGCTTCTGAAAGATTAGTGAGAATCACCACCGGAATATGCCGTAAGGCATCTTCCTGCTTCATTTTCTGCAAAATGGCAAAGCCTGATATTTGCGGCAGGAGAATATCCAAAATAACAGCGTCGGGGTGTACCGTGCGTATTGTATCAAGCGCCTTCCCTCCCTCATCCACCCATACCATTTCAAATCCCTCCTCCTCAAATTTCTTCACGTACATCTCTCCAAGAAACGTTTCATCCTCCACGAGTACCAGTTTTTGTTTTTTCTCTGTGTGCATCAAATGAAAGGCAGTTCACTTATTTGTTGCAAACCATATAGTAACAGATTTTCGTACGAATCACAATTGGTGTTCAGTTTACTGTCTGTACAATCTCTGAAGCGCGCAGGTGTGGTATTTTCATGCTCACGTCTCTGGCTTCCCCGGCTTCTGCCGCATTCTTTTGCAGAGGCAGATTTATGTAAAACGTGCTTCCCTTTCCATGGCCGGGGCTCTCCACCCAAATCTGCCCTTTGTGATCCTCTACAATCCGTTTTGCCACATAGAGGCCAATGCCGGTTCCCTCAACTACGGTTAAGGCGCTTTTTGCCCGTGAATACTTCTTGAAGAGCTCCTTAATTTCATCTGGTTCAAGGCCTATACCGGTATCCTCTATCGCAATTTTTACCGTGTCGCCATCTTGTTTCATGCGAACAGTGATCCCTCCTTTCTGCGTATACCGCACCGCATTGTCAATAAGATTAATAAATACCTGCCGCAGTTTGCTGCTGTCGGCAGTAATCGCAGGTATATCTTTGATATCCTCAAACCGTATATAGAGGCCCTTCTGAATCACGTTTCGTTCGAGTTCGTTAATTACACCCAGTATAAGGCTTCCTGCCTCTACCGGCTCCCACTCATATTTAAACCCTCCCGATTCAATCTTCGATACATCCAAAAGATCGTTTACCAGTTTTACCAGCCGCTCATTTGAGTCATATACCTTTGCAAGCGTGGCCTGCTCACGTTCGGTAGGCTTCCCGTACGACCCCTCCTGGATCATCGAGATAAAGCCTTTGATTGCAGTGAGCGGGGTGCGAAGTTGGTGCGACGCAATCGAGAGAAACTCTGATTTTGCCTCATCGAGCTTCTGAAGCTCGGTATTTGTCCTCTGCAATTCGTTGGTGAGATCCTCCATCTCCTGCCGCAGCTGCACCTCCCGGTTTACGCCGCGTGTGAGATAAAAGCTGAAGATTCCCACAAAAAACGCAATGGCAACACGAAGGAAGAACTCACTCTGGCTGCGGGAAAAGAAAATTTCCGCGATGAGAATGAGTTCAATCAAAATCGTCATTATCTCAACGGCAACGACCTTGATATTCAGCAGCTGGTAACGGGTAATCGCGTAGCCGGTAATCACAAAAAGGAATGCTGTGGAAGCAGGCCCCGCCCAAAAATAGTCAAAATTCCCGAGGACCGGCGCGATAATCCCTCCTGAAACCCCCAGAACCGCGGTGATCGCCGCGCCGACAGCTACCGCCACCGCATCTTTGCGCAGTTCGCGCGGGCTTTCGCGATAGGCAGAAACAACATGGGTAAAGGCCCACCCCACATAGCCCGTGATATAGGCAAGGTACAAATACATCTGCCACGCGCCGAATGCTACGCGCCGTGGATAGGTGTCGAGCACTACCTCGGGGATAAACCCGGGGAAGAGCACAATTACTTCCATTCCGATACACCCCACAAGGGCAAGGATACGGTGTGATTTCTTTACTCGAGATTTCCCGTACGGAAAGTAAAAGGCAAACGAAAGAAATGCAAAGGTGACAAAGGCAGGTGCGGCATACGAACTCACTACCCAGAAACGGGCAAACATCGGATCGTCTACCGTACGGAAGAGAAGCGATGAAATGGACCACCACGTGACCGCAAGCACCGCGAATGCGTACCATGTGGTTGCCTTATTCTGCCTGCCGCGCAAATAAATAATAGACCCCAATACGAGGTTGAGAAGCGCAACAATAATAAGCGTAAATTCAATTCCACCCATAGCTTACCTGTAATTATAGCATATAATTACAGGTAAGAAATTCCAATTTCCAAATCCCAATATTGATTTGCAATGCAAAAATCAAATCTCAAAAATCAAAATGAAAATGGAAAATACAAAGAGAACTGAAGTGAAGATTACGGCGTCTCTTTTTCTCTCTTTGATATTTCATTTTGACTTTTGATTTTTGAATTTTGATTTATTATTGGTACCTACTTCCGGCTCTCAGGAGCTTTAGCGAAGGAGAGGATTTCCTACTGTATGAGTGAAGACGGGCATATTTTATTGACTGGGCATATTTCGCACTTCCGGTTCCTAGCCGTGCAGATGGCCCGGCCGTGTTCGATAAGTGTGTAGGTCATAGGAAACCAGTCATATTTGGGCACGAGCGCCATAAGATCGCGTTCAATTTTGTCAGTATGCTCGTACGAAGTAATGCCAAATCTCTGCGCAAGGCGCGCAACATGGGTATCTACCGCGATGCCCTCCACGATCCCATAGGCGTTGCCGAGTACAATATTTGCGGTTTTGCGGGCAACACCCGGAAGCGTAAGTATCTCTTCCATGCGCTTTGGAATATTGCCTCCGAAATCCCGCTCAATCATCTGCGCCGCGGCGATCACATGCCGCGCCTTTGCCCGGAAAAATCCCGTAGGTCTTATTTCCCTCTCCAATACATCCTGTTTCGCCCGCGCAAAATCCCGGACGGTTTTGTATTTCTTAAAAAGCACGGCGGTTACCTCATTCACTTTCTTATCCGTGCATTGCGCCGAAAGCATCACCGCAACTAGCAACTGGATATGATTATGGTATTTGAGCGCAATAGTTGCATGAGGATATTGTTTCCGAAGACGCCGCAAAATTGTCGCGAATCTTCTTTTTTTCTGCTCCTGCGTCTCATTGCGGATGGGATACATACACGTTAGTAATGTCAAATTCCAAAATCAAAATGCCAAATAAATGTCAAAATCCCAATGACAAATGACCAATGAAGAAGCGATTTTGGATTTGAAGCATTTGAATTTTATTTATGGTGAGCATGCTTGCCATAAGTTTATCGAAAGGGTCGAACCATTTGAAATTTGGATTTTGAAATTGGAAATTATAGCGAAGCTATTCGCTATTTATCACCATACTGGTAATTATGTCTCCCTGTTTGACCGCGCGCACCAACCCCATCCCCTCCACTACCTTTCCGAACACGGTGTGCTTGCCATTGAGGTGCGGCTGGTTTTCGTGGGTGACGATAAAAAATTGCGAACCGTTGGTGTTGGGCCCTGAATTTGCCATGGCAACGCTTCCTACGGTAACCGGCAGTGAGATGATATCGGTACGGTATTGGTACCCTTGCGCTTCCAGCGCCTTTACCTCGCTTTCAGAGAAGCCAAGGCTTTTCGCATTTATCTCATCTTTGAAGGTGTATCCCGGCCCTCCGCTCCCCACGCGCGGGTCGTTGGTCTTGGAAAACGGGTCGCCGGTTTGGATCACAAACCCAGGCTCCACACGGTGAAATTTCACGCCATCATAAAAGTGTTTCTGCGCAAGAAAAACAAAGTTTTCAACGGTTTTTGGAGCATTCTCTCCCAATAATTCAATCACAATATTTCCGCGAGCGGTTGTGATAGTCGCAGTCATGCGTGCCGAAGTAGGTGAAGGCGCAACACTCTGGATTACGCCTGCGCTACTGGGCGTAGGCAATATACTGTTCTCGCTTGTCTCCCCGGCGGGCCAAAAAGTGTAGAGCGCCGCAACCAGAACAACCGCACCGACTCCGATCCATATCCCCCACCCGCGGTAGGATGCAATTTGTGTATTTGAAGAAACGAAGGTGAGTGCGTATCTATTTTTTTTTCGCTTGCTGGCCTTGCCCATGCATTAGCTTATTAGCTTATCGCTTTCAGCTTTTAGGAAAAAACTGTTTTCGCGACTTTAGCATAAAGTTAGGCGGCGTTCAACGTCTCTCGCGTAACTTACGTTACCGCAGAAGCAGCTATTTGGAATTTTGGATTTGAGATTTTATTTGGATTTTGTCATTTGGATTTACGGTAAGGGTTGTTTGCCATCCGCTATTTGCCATAAGCTATTCGGGATTTGCGGTTTGCTCCACTCAATCTCACGCCTATGAGACGTATGTTCCTTCCGTTCAGAAGAAATGGGAGTGCAAGCCTCACCGCAAGCGTGGAGAACTCGCGAAGCGAGCGCACCGGTTTGGGGAGCGTTTTTGCTTTGGTATGGGTCTCAAACCCGGCATAGCGCACCACTATAGTCACTGTTCTCCCTCGAAAACGTTCATCGCGCGCCTCACGAAATACCCTCTCGCACAACCGCCGTAGTGTTGAGAAAATCCTCTCTGCATCCCGGGTATCTTCGTTGAAGGTATATTCACGCCCCATCGATTTTACCGGATACGCGAGTGTCACCGGGCGCATATCAACGCCTCGTGCCCGTCCATACATTTCATGTCCCCGTACTCCAAAAAGGGCACTTAATCGCTCCTCGGATTGCATGCGCAGGTCACGGATGCGGTGAATGCCAAGCCTCCAGAGCCGCCCGGCTGATTTTACTCCAATTCCCCATAGCGTGGCGACCGGCATGGGATCAAGAAAAGCCTGTGCGCGCGCAGGGGTAACAATAGTAAGCCCATCCGGCTTTTGGTAGTCAGATGCAATTTTGGCGATAAGCTTATTCGGCCCTATGCCTACTGAAGCGGTAAGGCGGGTTACCTGCAGGATGTGCCGTTTGAGGGTAAGGGCGTATCGCTTCGCTTCTGCATAGCTTGGAATGTGGCTCATATCAAGGTACGCTTCATCCACACTCACCTCTTCGCATTGTGGGCTGTAGGTGCGCAGGATGGCCATAATCTCGCGTGATACTGTTCCGTAGAGCTTGCCGTTCACCGGCAGGAATATTGCCTGCGGACATCGGCGGTATGCCTCCGAAATTGGCAGGGCGCTTCTGATGCCAAACTTCCGCGCCTCATAATTTGCCGTAGATACCACTCCCCTACCAAATCCACCTTGTGGATCTGAACTCCATCCTTCGACAAGCTCAGGATATGCATCTTTTTCTCGGTTGTTCCCATCATAAACCAAGGTAAGTGTTTCGAGAGGATGGACACTGAACGGAGTTGAAGTGCATACCACAACCGGTTTGCCTTGAAACCGCGGATTCTCACGCTC
>CAYVXU010000038.1:0-2812 GCA_964454705.1 uncultured Candidatus Saccharibacteria bacterium
CTATTATACCAAAGACACGTCTTTTTGCTTTCAGGGGTATTATTCACCAAACTCACGGGAATAGGAGGTAGTATGGGATATCGGAGACGGTTTGAAGTCGGGTCGCCCTATCGGTTGGATGCAGGTAAAATAAAGAAGGGGGTGGAAAAGCACCTGCTCGAATTGCTTGGAATTGATGACGACTGCCGGAGGATCGTCGAAGTAGAGGATTACGCCAAACAGCAAAAACCATTCCTTTCTAGGCATGCCGAGGATACAAAGGAAAAGCTCCGAGGCCAACTCGGTTATGTTTCGTTTCGAGAGCTGGTGCAGAAAATCCGTACTCTCCTGCTTACGTACGTTTCCCAACACGAGTGGAACAATGCGGCAGAGAAACTCTTCAAGATCGCTGGTGAGGTGTGTGACGATAAGGCTGAACTCGAACAACTCGTGCGGATGCAAATCGTTGAAATGCTGTTGCCGCCTTTCAAAATACAGCTTTTCGTACGGCGAAGGGCGATTCTCCTTCATCGTGCGCTCGTATGGGGAATGGCTTGTCTCTATGCACAGCTTCTCGTCAGAAAGAGTAAAGAAGACGTCTCTTCTGCTGGCGAAACATCAGAGACACACGCCTAACCAATCTTGCGAAGGCTCATGCATCACGCATGAGCCTTCTTGCTTTTTCGGGGTAGAATGCGCACACTGAAGGCGTCCTTTGAAAAGTAAATAACCGGCCGCAAAAACGGTGGAGCATACAATGGATCGGCAGGAGATGGTGAACACGATACGTCTGCTCAAAGAGCGGTGGCAATCCGCAACCGCGCTGGGGAAGCGGGCAATTCAGAAAAACCTGCATGAAATCGTCGCACAGTACGAGCGCCTTGGCGGAAACTATCACTTTGCGGAGTACACTATAGAGACGACTGCGGAGTGTACTTGCGGGTACCGGGAAGCCAAGGACTTCCTCCAGGTGGTTGCATTCGCGCTCTGAATCCACTGAAGGATGGATTCCCTCACTAAAGGCCTGAACACTGCTTTCAGGCCTTTCTCTCTCTATTGCGTTTTTCAAACAAAAGCTGTACAATTATAGTGTCCTTTGACAAGAAAGGAGGAAGCGATGGATGCAGGATGCATTGTCAATTTCAGACGTGACGTGCATGTTCCTCTTCTTTGGGCTCTATGTCTCTGCCGCATTCCTTGTGATCATGCTCGCGCTGTATCTTATGCAGTACGTTGCACCGCGCACCGGGGATCCTCACCGTACCACGTTCGGGCAGTTCATGGTTGTTGTAGGGGCTGCGTGCGGGGTGGGGGTAGTTGCATATGCGATGACTGTTCATTCCGTCTATCTTGCCGCCCCGCCTGACAAACAACCGCTTCTCGTTGAGGCTTTTTGGGAGTTGCTTGCTCACCCTCTTCGCTATGGGAAGGAATACCTTTCTCTCTCCCTTTCCGCAGGAGAGTGGGTAATGGTCACCGTGATGGGGTTTGCGATTACTCTGTTTATGCTTGCATGGGGGCTCGTATTGGAGCGCTTCATACAACGATTGGCAAGCAGAGAAAAACAGGAGGGGTGAACATGAATGCGGGCGGACGTGTGGTACACATGTCGTGCCCGGAATGCGAAGGCACAGGCGAGCAGTAGAAAAACGTGTTTACAGAGCGGTTGGGATATGCATCTTAACCGCTTTCTTTATTTGTAAAAGGAAAGCCACCCATAGTTTTAACGACGGGTGGCTTGTGCGGAAACCGCGAATCGTCAGCCGTGCGCTGATACGCGGCGTTCCTCTCGGATCTTTTCGAGAAAAAAGTTGAACATCACTGTTGCATCGAACTGATCGAACGTAACCGGCTTTCCTTCTCTTTCGAAAAGAAAAAGCTGTTCAAGCGACCAATCCTCTCCCTCAAGTAGCCGTTCAAGTACGATCTTACACGCCTTCCGGGTCGCATCTCCCTCGGCATTGTCTTCTTCGAACTCTCGTACGAAGATTTCAATGCAATCTCCCTTCCGGATGTTCGCGTGAACAGTATAGATTTGTTTCATCCCATCTCCTTACAAAGCTGCGAGACGCTTTGAGGAAGCATCGTGTTGTGTCGTTGGCTTGCAGAGTCCTTCAGAGGCTTTGGCGATTGGCGTGAGAATCAGGTTGGTGAACCCGAGTGCGTTGATTGCAATCAGGAATGCAGATGTCGTAACGACACCCATAAACCTCCAGAAACTCTCCGGCTGTACGAGGAGATAGAGTATCGCGAGTCCCGTCACGTTGAGACCGCAGAATACAATTTTTCGTCTCATTATTTTTTCTCCTTCTTTCCCGCTCCTCGGGATTCTGTGAGCACTTCGGTGAAGGCGAGGAGGCTTTTCCCCGCCTGCCGCAGCGCCTTCCGCGCCTCCTCGATCTCACGGCGATTCATGCGTTCGAGGTTTGCAAGCGCCACACGCCGAAACTTTGCATTAACCGGCAGCAACATGATCTTTTCCCAAAGATCATTCCGCAACTGGTCGGTGGTCATGACCTTCATTCCTTCTTTTTTTGAGACGATTTTCGGTGTAGGGGGACTGCGTACTTTCCCTCCTCAAGATTGAATACCCGAAGAAGACGATCACGCAGCGATTGCTCAGTTGGTCCAAACCAGTTGTCAGCGGATCTTACAAGAGCGATGGTGGTATAAATTTCGAGTTCTAGTTCGCGAGCGGCCTCCTCGAAATCTTCTGTTTTATACACCTTTCCTGTAACTAAGTGAGCTCCTGCCGTTACGGGGCATAAACAGGATTTGCGATCCGGAGCAACAATGCGGATTTCTCCGCGCGTATCGAGATACGCCTTGTATC
>CAYVXU010000038.1:2822-9214 GCA_964454705.1 uncultured Candidatus Saccharibacteria bacterium
TGTATCCGTGTTTTGGGAGTTCTTCATATACTGCGAGGAAATTCTCAAGTACCATTTGATCACCCCCCGCTCTAGGAACTTTTGTCGAAATCGTGTCCACGAGGCAACGGTCTCTCTGGAAGTGTCGCAGGTTTCGTAGAAGCTTTGATGGAAGGCACTTCGTAGAGCATGAGGAGACAGTCTTCAGGGAGGGGCGGTGTTCCCTTGTATCTGACTTCCCCAAACTGCCAGCGCTTCTCGGAGAGGTTTTCTACAAGATTTTCGAGTCCGGGGAGGAACTCTGCAACGCCTGTGTATGTAGTAGTATATACTTCCCCGATCCAGCTTTCGTACTCGCCTCCTACTGCTTGCGCGGCCTCGTCGATGGACTTTGCCTGTACTGCACCGATCACGATTCTCTCACTCTCCCACGCAACCTTTCCTCTGATTACACACAACACAAACGTTCTCATCTTACTCCTCCGTTTGGCCGTTACCCTACGCCGCCTCTTCGAGGTTGAAGATCGAGAGGAGACGCTGACGGATTTGATTGTCTCCGCCTACGTCGTCAGCAGCTGCGACGATGTCATTCCATTGCTCAAGATTGAGGCGGGAAACCGCGTCTTCGACATCTTCGATGTATACCCACACGTCAAGCCGGTACCAGACAACTGCGGTAATGGGACACATGCAGCGGCCCTGTGGAGAGAGGAGGCGGATTACCCCATCCCTCACGAAAAAGGGTTTGTATCCCTGCGATGGAAGTTCTGCACAGATCCTGAAGAACTCATCGAGCTTCATAGTTTCCATAACCCGCTCCTTTACTTCTTTGTCAGGAGGTTCTTAGAATTGTTAAAGGACTCTAATATGGTAAAACTCTTGTGTAACTCTGTCAAGTTGAAGTGCAGCTCTTAGGTTATTGGTGATAGCTTATAGCAGGAAAACCCTCACGAGCCCATGAAGTTTTCCTATAACCTATTACCTATAAGCTATAACCTTTTTTGAAAGCTAAGAAGCTAACGAAGCTAGTGAAGCTAAAGAAGCTCGTAGTGCTACACCTCGATCATTACCGGGAGTACCATTGGGCGGCGTTCACCCCGACCCCCACTTCGACAACCTCACGGTTTTCGACTGCTTTCCTCCACGGGGTGATCGCCCGCCCAGCCTGATTACAGAGATAGGATGATTTTTTCAAGTAATTGTCCTACACCTCGATTACTACCGGGAGTACCATGGGGCGGCGCTCTGTCTTCGAGAAGAGGAACTGGCCCACCTTGTCGCGCAAGAGGTCGCGAAGGTATGCCCAGTTAATGGGGCCTTCTTTGGTGTGGTTCTCGATAATTTCTGATACGCGGCGCCGCGTCTGCTGCAACAGCGCCTTCGACTCGCGCATGTAGATGAACCCGCGCGAGATCACATCCGGCGGCCGTACGAGCTTCCCCGTGTTGCGGTACACCGTCGCGATAATCACAAACATGCCGTCCTGCGCCATAGTCTGGCGCTCGCGGATCACCACCGCTCCGATATCACCCACACCAAGGCCGTCTACAAACACGTAGTCAGCAGGAATTTTTTCCTCGGTAATACGGATAGTGTCTTTGGTTGCTTCAATGGCTTTGCCGTTTCCGCCCACTGCAATGTGTTCGTCCGGAATGCCCAAGCCCCTTGCGATATCCCCATGAAGGGAAAGCATGAAGTAGTGGCCGTGGATGGGTACGAAGAACTTCGGCCGCATGAGCGAGAGCATAAGCTTGAGGTCTTCTATCTGCGCGTGCCCCCCTGCGTGTATATCCATCATGCGGTAGTGGAATACCTTCGCCCCCTCGCGGTAGAGCGTGTCTTTGAGATTCTGTACGCTCCGCTCATTACCCGGCACTACGGATGAAGAGAAGATTACGGTGTCACCCTTCTGGATTTGCACGTATTTATGCTCGCGGTTTGCGATGCGCATGAGCACCGCATTGCCCTCTCCCTGCGCGCCGGTACAGAGGAGCACTACCTTGCTTGGGTGGATCTTTTCGACTTCTTTGATGTCCATCACCGTCTGTTTTTTCATTTTGATGTAACCGAGCTCGCGCGCAATTTCAATGTTGGTGCGCATGCTATAGCCGTCGAAGGCGATCCTGCGGCCGTATTTTTCGGCAAGCCAGATAATCTGCTGGATACGGCCGATGAGTGAGGCGAAGGTCGCGGTGATAATGCGCCCTTCACTACGGCGGAAGAGGTCGTCGAGATTTTCCATAATGGTCTTTTCGGAGATGGAATGGCCGGGGTTTTCCGCGCCGGTCGAATCGGAAAGCAGGAGATGTACGCCTTCGTTGCCGATCTGTGCGAGCGTGGCAATATCTGCGGGCCGGTCGGTAACCGGTGTGAAGTCAAATTTGAAGTCGCAGGAGTGCACCACAAGCCCCACCGGAGTGTTGATCGCAAGGCCCACCGAATCGGGGATATTGTGGTTTACGTGAAAGAACCGTATGTCGAAGACGCCAAGCTTTACGTGCCCACCCGCCTCGACTGTTTCGATTTTCAGGGCCTTGTGATTGGGAAAATCGTCCTGGCGCTTGATGATGATGCCGCGGGTGAGTTTGGTGGCAAAGATAGGCGGGTAGCCGAGTTTGCCGATGAGGTAGGGGATTGCGCCGATGTGGTCGTAGTGCCCGTGGGTGATAATTACACCCCGGATACGCTTTTCTTTTCCTTTGAGATACTCGGCATTGGGGATAATGTAATCTACCCCCGGCGTTTCCTCGTCACGGAACCGAAGCCCCATGTCGATAATGATGATGTCATCTTTATACTCAAGTACCATCATATTGCGCCCTACCTCTTCGAGCCCCCCAAGGGGAATCACACGCAGGGGAGAGAAAGCTCCCGGCGTGCGTACTGATTTTGTTCGTGGAGACATATACAATCAGCTTTTAGGTTTTAGCTGTTAGCTTTTAGGAAAGCACACAGACCTTAGCTGTTATTGAATTATGTTGATAAAAGTGTGCGACATGCGCACGATAAAGAAGTCATAATGACTTGTCCTTTGTGCTGGGAGGGAGACTTGAACTCCCAAGGGATTGCTCCCACTAGCTCCTGAAGCTAGCGCGTTTGCCAATTTCGCCATCCCAGCAATTTTTGTTTTTGATTATTTTTTAACAGCTAAAAGCTATAAGCTGAAAGCTGATATTATTTCCAGACTCGTTTGGTGCGCAGATACCAGTTGTGCACCTCGTGAAAGCGGTAGGAGGGAAGGGTAAGTGTCTGCAGGGATATCCCCTTTACCGCGGAGTCTGTCACGTAGAGGTAGTAGGGACTATAGAGGATGATGGCAGGTATGTCTTTTGCAATCAGCTCCTGAATTTTTTGGTATCGTTTGCCGCGCTCACTCGGATCCTGCAGCTGCCGTGCCTCTTCGAGAAGCTTGTCCATTTCTTTGCGGTCATAGAGAGCAAGGTTGATGCCCGGATCTTTCTTTTGCGTAGAGTGCCAGAATGAGAAGAGATCAGGGTCCCCATTCAATGCTTCTCCAAAGAGGAGCGCCTGATAACTGCGGGGCCGAATAATTTCATCGTCAAGCCGTCCTGCCTCTACCACCTCCACGGTTACGTCTGCTCCGATTTCTCTCCACTGGGCTTTCAGGAGCTCTGCGGTATTTGCTAATTCCGGCCGCACATCGCGGGTAACGAGTGTGAAGGCGAGTTTGGAGGGGGATTTCGAGTTCTTTAACGTTTTCTCCCGTATGCCGTCCCCATTTGCATCTTTCCATCCGGCCTGCTCCAGGATGTTCCGTGCTTTTTCTACACTGAATTCCGATACCCCGCTTACAAGCGAGTACCCTAACTGCCATGGCAGGAGCGGAGAATATTGAGGCGTACCCTCTCCCTTTACCACCTCCCGCACCAGCGCCTCTCTATTGGTGGTAAGCGTGAGGGCTTTTCGCACTGCAGGATCGGCAAGGACTTTCGACTGACTCTGATTGAAAAATACTGCAAAGTACCACGGGATGTTCACACGGTGCACCACGGCCCGTTCGGGCGCGTGTAATGCTCCCTCAAGGGAAAGCCCGCTTACCGCCTGTATCTTGCCGGTGCGAAACGCATCCATGGCGAACTGCTCGTCCTGGAAGAACCGGAATACGATTTCTCTGATATACGGCTGCGTATGGTAATAGCGCTCATTGGCCTCGAGGGTAATTTCCCGTATGGAGCCGGTGGAGCGGTCTTTGAGAAGCTTTTTAAAACGATAGGGCCCGGTGCCGATTGGCTGCTGGTTGATATTCGCGAGGAACGCATTTTGGGGCGGTATCTGCTCCCAGATATGCGCAGGCAGGATACCAAGGGTGAGGTTTTCTAAAAAGGGGGCGTAGGCACCGATGAGGGTAAACTGCACGGTGTACGTATCTATCTCTTCTACGGTAATCCCTTCCTGCCAGTTGGGCCTGATAGGGCTTTGGATGTCTTTATCCTGTGCCGCACGGATGGTGTAGACCACATCCCGCGCGGTAAAGGGTTCGCCGTCGTGCCACACGACATCCTTGCGGAGGCGGATGAGATATTTCTTGCCCTTCTCTTGAATCTCGTATGACTCCGCGAGGTCGGGAATAACTACTCCCTCACGATTATAGGTAAAGAGGCCCGAGTAGATAAGCGAGGTAACGTCCCGATCTACGTCATTATACGGCGAATAGAGCGGGTTGAATAGCCGTGGCTCTGCGGCCGAGATCACTCCCTCTACGAGCGTCCCTCCGTACTCCGGCTCTGCGGTGGTATGCGCAATCCAGTAACGCCATATCCCCAGCACGATTCCCCCTCCAAGAATTGCCACAGAGGCATAGAGGAACCAGCGTTCGCGTGCGGAGAGGACCCGCGGCAGGTACAATAATTTCCTTACATTCAATCGCTTTCCCTCCGGAAAGGACTGTGGGGGAGTAAACACGGTATGGGGGATTAGATCGCGAGTGAAATAAGGGCGGTTACAAAGAACAGTACAATCAGCACAATTGTCGTATAGAAAAGAATGCGTTCAAAGCCGCGCTTGGTGCGGTATACGTTGCCTTCGCCTCCGAACGTAGCCGAAAGTCCCGTGCCGCGCTGTTGGAGCAGGATGGTGGCAACAAGAAGTATAGAGATGGCAATTTGTGATACCACGAGGAGAAAGGGGCCGTTGAAACCGATTTGCATTGTTATAAGAAGAGATTGAAGAGGCCTATGATAATCGTTCCCCAGACATAGCCTGAAAGAGAGGTGATGTCAAGAGAGGGATTTATTTTTACGGTGAGCCACAGCAGGAATATCTGGATAAAAAAGGTGGCAATGCCAAAGGTAAGGAGGATAAAGGGAGCGGCAAAAAATTTGAGTACTGGCCTTACGAGGGTATGGACAATGCTGTAGGTAAGGCCGGTGACGAGAAGGAGGGCAAGGTTGCCGGTGAAATGGATATCGGGGACGGCGTAACTTGCAAGGAGAATAGCGAGGCTATTTCCAAGGACCTTTGCGATAAACCGCATAGAATGAAATAGGCCCTTTGGGGCATCATGTAAGGCTAGCATGCAATGCCCGCAGAGTCAAGCCGCATTAACTTTCAGCTTTCAAGGGAGCTTATTAGCTACCTAGCTACTTAGTTTTGTTTGCGCAAGAAATCTAGCAAAAAACTCCCTCGTTCACTCCCAATTCAGCAAGAAAATGGGAAAGGAGAAAACCCAACCTTCTCCGTGCTCACGCAAGAAATTTTGAAAATTGCACAGAGGCATCTGAAAATCCATAACTTGGCGCTTCGCGCCCGCGAACAGATGGATTTTTACCAGCTACCTCTTTGTGCAATTTTCGTGCATTTCTTGCAAGTGAGCGGCGGGAAAGGTTGGGTTTTTGCTGGATAAAAATAGGGCAAAGAGGGAGTTGGAATGAAAAGCAAAGAAGCGGAGATTGAGTGGCTTTTCTATCTCAAAAAGTCTCTTCACAATATGTGGTCGCAAGAAACTGCTATCGCGGGATCTTGCGACCGAATATCTCGCTATATTTCGCTTGAAAAAGAAGAGCCCCGCGGCATGAATGCTGCGGGGCGAAGGAAGGAGGTCGGCCATCCGTGAGCGGATTGATTAGGCGAATGTGGGTGCCTTCTTTGGAGGGAACGCATCACGCACAATCAGGTCTAACCAAGGGCGCATCAACACGATGACCGCCTCCTTCCAGATGAGGGGCGGTGCGGGTTTTTGTCCTGGCCAAGAGGTCCGCACCGGTGGGGCATGACGAGTCACCCACTCGAACCCGAGTGTAGGGGAGAGGAGGAACCCCACACTCCAGATTCGACCCTTTATGAACCTAAAAGAACTCGTGTCTCATGTATAGCACGCCCAGACTTTTGACGCAAGGAGTTGTACTGGTTCACATGATATCCTACGCCCGGTTCTTTGAATCTGGCTATGAAGG
>CAYVXU010000039.1:0-4243 GCA_964454705.1 uncultured Candidatus Saccharibacteria bacterium
GTGGTAAAGTGTGAACAACGCGGTTAAATCTTACATTTGAGTATAGCACTAGGTTTATGGATACAAAAGCCGCCTCGGCCCCATGAAGGGACGGGCGGCTTTATTATTTCGACTTTATAGGACTATGCCCGCCATAGCTTTCCTCGACCTTCCGAAGCCTTGGCGACCGCGTGCCGCCATAGCTTTCCTTGACCCCCGCAGTTTTAACGAAGGGGGTAGCGGTGGCGCAAGTGGGGTTAGCGAAGTCGGTAGCGACGGCGGAGCAAGGACCCCCACCAAAACTCACATCATAAATGTGCTGTGGTGAAAGTCTATCCAAGCATTAGAGGGGCAATAAAATTGAAATCATTCATGTTCCTTTTGTAACTCCCGCTTCTCACGCTTCCGGTCGTATCCGCGTTTCCCCTTTTTTGTGCCATGTACCCCGCCCGCCCTTTTAGGAATGGGCAACCAAATTCCTGCAAGTTGTTTCTTCTTCGGCATACTATCTGCTATGTTCTCCCACAATGCCTTCGGAAAGGGACTCTGGGAGAAGCCCAAGCATAGTGCTTAGGCTTCGAACGTTCAATGAACTATATTTGTGAGAGAGATTTCATCTGGCTTGTGTTGATGCTGTTGTTTCCTCCATATCATCTCGGCGAGCAGTAGAACTGTGATGAGTGTAACTACGGGGAGTGCCGATGCGAGTTGGACGAATAAAGAGAGATCTCCGGCAAGCAACCGATCCCCCTCCGCGACCACGTCGAGAAGCTTCTTTCCTTCTTCTGCCAACCAGCTCCTTAACGCGAGAGCGCTGTAGATTGCACCAAACAGCACTGCAAGGAAACCACCCACATTCACCACTCTCTTCATCCCATCCTCCTTTGTCCGCCATAGCTTTAGCGTAGGCGGACTTCGTCCCCACCATAGCTTCAGCGAAAGCGGGCTGTGTCTCGCCATAGCTCAAAGAGCATAGGCAGACTTCGCCAGCTCTTCGCCAAAGGCTTCGTCTGTTGAAAGCGGGGCTTCGCCTCACAACCCCTGCCCCTCGACTTGTCCATCATAGCTTTCGTGACCGACGTAGCTTTCCTCGACCTTCCGAAGCCTTGGCGACCGCGTGCCGCCATAGCTTTCCTTGACCCCCGCAGTTTTAACGAAGGGGGTAGCGGTGGCGCAAGGAGGTAGCGACGGTGGAAGCTTTAGCGAAGAGGGGTCACCGCATCCTGCGGCAGCTCCTGCAAATACGCATAGAACCCTTCCTCGCCAAGCGAGAAAATCTTGAGCTTCTCTGCGTTGGCAAACGCGCCGATGAATATTGCGATCGGTTCCTTTCTCTCCAACCGGTAATACACAGTTTGCTTTCCGGCTTTGAGATGCCCGAGAACTTTTTCACCATCATCACAGATCACCATCTCCGCATCCTCGACTCTCGCCACCGGCGTGTGCCCGAGTGAATCAACCAGCCGCTGTACGATCTCCCCAATGCGCCGTGATTTCATCTCCACCGCAATTTTCATACTTTCTCCTTCACGCGCCATAGTCCGCGAGCCTGCGGACGAAGGCGGGCTTCGCCTCACCGACTTGTCCGCCAAAGCTTCAACATCGGCGGAAGTTTTAACGTAGGCGGGCTCGTTGTCAAAAGAGCTACCCACCACAATGCAGATATGTATATCATATCTATCCTGTGGTGGAGGCACAAGTTTGAGAAAACTTGTGCCTGGAAAGAACTAGTGGAGGGTGGCAACCCCGGCCATGAACGTAGGGTACGTAAGCGGTAGCTGACTCCTCCGTGAGGGATCTCGGTGTGGGGGAACAAAGAGCCGCCCACGCATTCTTCGCATTCCAGTAAGCAGGCTCTCGTCTACCGGCTGCCGTCCCCGATATTTCACCTCTGTCCCATCGTCGAGACCGGCTGTCTTGAGCGCGGCTTCGTGCGTGGAAAAGTACCTCCAGGATCCGTCACCACCGAATTCCGGCAGTGATCGAAGCAGCGCCTCCCCGCTATCGAGGAGAAATACTTCGAAATGATTCCAACACCACCCAACGTTCGCTCTCATCGCAGTCCCCCTTTGTCCGCCGTAGCCTTGGCGGAGGTGGGCCGAACCTCGCCGAAGCTTCAGTGTAGGCGGGCCTCCTTTGCAGTTTCAGCCTTCGTTCTATCTCACGCCGTCCTCGCTTGATGGTCGAGAAAGAGAACGTTTTCGAGGACCTTCCCAACTTCGCTTTTCGAAGAGACCTTGTTGCAGCCAGCCTTTACCAGATCATCGAGGTATTCCTGCATTCCGGAAATGGCGATCATGGGCCCCGTGAAGGTTCGCCGCATTTCACGTACGAGTTCGATCGTGTTCGGCTCGTCTCCGGGTACACATGCATCCATCACGATGGCATCGATGCTACTCCCATATTCACTGAACAACATCTCGGCCTCGGACACGGTGTACGCACTCAAGATGTTCGCACGGCCCTCGAACCGATCCCGGACATTTGTGTGGATGAGCTGGAAATCTTCGACTACAAGGATGGTTGGTTTGGCGCTTTTCATACTTTCTCCTTTCATTGAATCAAAAGAACTATCATTACCTCCCACCACAATTTTCATATTTTTTATCAAAACTGTGGTGAAAGCCCGAAATAGAAATTACTCTCCGTCTCGGGCTCATTATGCGGCGCACGCGTGGCCGTTTGCCGCAAGCTCCTGCGCACAGCCTCGGCAGATCAGCCGGCCGCAGCACAGCAAGAGCGCGACAAGCCACCGCGCAGCGCCACACCGTGCACAACGCTTGAACATGGTCCCACTCCTTTAAGTGATTCAGAGGGAAAACACCTTTCAGGGTTTTCCCTCCTACCATCCCAGTATTGAGACTAACTTCGGTTTGGCCTAGCAAGTGCACGGCAACCGATGATCCTTCCCGTGGTGTCCCGTACTGCGTCGTCCAGAACTACCACATCGGATCGGCCATCTTTACCGCTCGCTGTGCCGCTTGCATGGAAACGACGAACACGGTGTCTGGTTGCGGATCGGACAGACCGCTAAGTTCACCCAACATCACCTCGGTAACGGGGATTTTCACTCCGTCCACCGAAATCATGTCCACAACTTGCCGATCTGCCCGGCACCGTGCAAGCTGCCCCACAGGCGCAATCCTCACCTCACCGCCCTCGTGTGGCATAAGCACCACCTCGTGAGGCGTAAGGTTTACCAGATTGATACGCTTCGCCATGTCATCCTCCCTCGCCCGCCATAGCCTTGGCGACGGCGGGCCTCGTTATGCTGTAGCTCGAAGAGCGTCGGCGGGCTTTCGTTGTTGTTGCTAAAAAGAGCAATCTTGCTTAGTTCCCACCAGAATCTTTCAGTGCGACTGGACATTCAATTCATTCATTGGGTTGATTCCACGCAATCGTGAAAAGACTCCTTCGAGTTAAATGAAAAACTCTGGTATGCCTCGCGTAGCGAGGTGGGGGGCGGGAACTACTCTATTTCCAGTAGCTCCCGCCTTGTTGTATTGAAATTGTGAGAACTTGCCGTTACCGATGCCGCACGCGATTGATCCTGCCGTGCTTCTCCCTTCCGTCCGTCTGGGACAGAATAATGAAGCTGCGTTCGAAACGGATCTGATCGGACGAAACCTCCTCTCGTGCCCGACCGTCGTAGTTGAATCCGTGTCGTTTCAGGAACTTACTCGCTTGCCTCTCGAGTTCTCTCTCGGAATTCGACATCGATACCTCCCCATTTTCCGCGCACCATGCGAGGAATTCTGCTGGCTACTTATCAGCCAGGAGCGTAGGAATCGTATGGAGATAACTCCATCCCGGATAAGGAGGAATCCGGGATACTGGTTTAACAGTTCGGGATTCCCACGCTACTGGCGAATAAGTTGATATACCCGGCTCGGTTGTCAAAGTGTTATATTCTTTAGTAACACCATTATATCATCAATATATTATTTTGTCAATAGCTTTTGGCAGGGCAGTATTTTTGCGTGTTGCACATTCCTGACACTCTTAATCCTCCGGAGAGGCCGCGGAACTGCTCTTTTAGCAGTTCTCCGGCCTCCCGGGAGGGAGACCCAATTTTCAGAGTGCAGTGAACGCACCTCTGCAGTCTGAAAATGTACCCTGTAGTACGGTGCGAGCATTGCGGTAAGGCCAAAATATCTTACTTGAGCCTACACCGGACAAATGAAAGGAGGCGTGGAAGCCTCCTTGACTTGCATCGTATACGTCGGGAAGCATAAGCCCTAAAGAAACTTTTGTCAATAGGGTC
>CAYVXU010000039.1:4253-7100 GCA_964454705.1 uncultured Candidatus Saccharibacteria bacterium
GTGTATAATGGAGGCACAGTTAGGACAGCTCTTTTGAGACTTCCCGAGAATGTACTCGGGAAAAGGAGGAAGGGACATGCGAGCAAACCCTTTCCGGCTTGCGGAACAACATGAAGAAATAGGACAAAACGAAAAGGATGTGGTGTGGAGTGGACTGCGGCGAGGCGAAGCAGGTGATTCCCAACGAAAGGAGGGATGCCAGCCAAAAGGACTTCAACGTCCATTGCCAAGAATGAGCAACCCGAAAAACGAATTTGCAACCAACCTTTACTTGTATCCCTAGCGTAGCTACACGCTTGTGATATCGGAAAGGAAGTTTGGTTGCTCGCAATATATCCTTCCTCCCACTACAGGAGGAAGAAGATGCATAGTGGGTTAGTAGAAAGTCGGTAGACGCCGTTCATCCTACCGACACGAGAGCCGCTCTCACCAAAGGGCGGCTCTTCTCTTTGCTGCAGACACGCGCGATGTATTAAGAAATATAAAAGAAAAAGAAATTGAATTAAACATTAGAACGCGATCGCTTCCTAATGTTAATTTTTTGCATTTCGATCTACATTTGTCCGTCTACATTTGAGAATTACACTGGCCTATCTGCAGGAATAAATTCTGGGGGTAATTTATGTAATGCAAGCACCGCCAGATATCGCGGATCAATTTCCAAAAGTTCCCGGAGCATCTCTACCTCCTCTTCACAACGATATCGACAAAGGTACGCACTGCGCTGTAGCCGAAAAAATCCCCACTGTCGGAACTTCCTTCGCAAGACTTCGCGAGCTTGCTTGTGTTCCTCAGGAATGTCGAAGAGTATTACCCGCCACCGACCATCTTCCCTTCGTTTTGAAAACTCTAATTCTCCCGACTGAAATATCTTTACTTTCTTCAAACCCAGTTTGGTAAGTACCACTTTCAGTGATCCGTCTTCCTGCCGCTCAAAGTGAATAAGCCTTCTTTTCTTTAAACGCCGTACTGCCTGGTATGCCGCGTAGCGATTCCATTCTTTTTTGATGCCTTTCAAAAACCTGCGCGTACCAGAAGGCGAACTTAGCACTACGCACAAAAGCGCTCCCAACGCGACTGCCTTGAGAATCTGTGCGGGTAAACTGTTGTCTTCGGCTATTTTCATATCCCTCGATGTAAAAACTTCTTTTAAACATTAAAATGCGATCGCATTTTAATGTTTAATTCTCACGCAATCAATTAAGTAACGCGTAATCAATCGAGTAAACTGATTAATGATCTAATGATGTCAGCAGTGATGAATGATGAACTATTTTTTACCGGAAGAGCGCCAAGCGAGTTCGAATATGGAGCGAAAGGTATTGGCCATTTCCTTATTTTCGATAACCACGCCTACGAGTTTCCTTTTGAGTGAGACTATTGCGATCTTCTCGCCGTAGATCGTGAATTCACTCGGCATAGGATACTCTTGCGGATCTACATGCCGCGCTTCGAGGAGCAGCGGGAGAGATGCCACAGGGCCGCTATGGCGGGTATAGATTGCGCGGGTGTGAATTTTTTTCTTTTCGCGCCGCTCGCGGTGGGCCTGCACCTCTTTCTCGCTAAAGACGTTGCGCACATCATCCCATGAGAAGAATGTTACTGCTGATTTTTCCTTTGTTTTGAGAAACTCATTGAGCATAGCCTTGAGGCCCTCTTTGCCTTCGAAGAAGCGAACTTTGGGCCGCTCTTCGGCAGAGTCGAACATGTTTTTGAGCTCCGGGAGGATTTTTGCAAGCTCGTCCTCGCGTGATACGAGTTCGCGCTTTGACTTTTCGATGAGATGCGCAAGCTGGTCGGGCGACTCGGCCTGGAAGAAGCGTTTTTTACCTTTGGTGACCGAGCTCATGAGGCCGCGCTTCGTGAGCGATTCGATCTGCACATATGCCGTAGGCCGGTTGACTCGAGCCGCGCGCGCAAGTTCCTGCACGGTCGTAGAGCCAAGTTCAAGCGAGGCAAGATACACCTTCGCCTCTTTATCCGAAAGCCCAAGCGACTTCAGTTCATTAAGCATATCTATATAATACCACTACTATTCTCATTTGTCCAGAAATGAGCGGTTCGGCACTCTTTTATGGCTGGTAAAGCACGCGGTAGATGACACCGGCTTTGTCATCGGAGATATATACGATGCCGTTTTTCTGGATGAGGATATCAACGGGCCTCCCTAATGCTCCCTCGACTCCGCTCGGGACTCGCCCCTTCATCGGGGCGAGCCATCCTATAATAAAATCTTCAGTGCCTTCGTAGTTGCCGCGGTCATCGAATTTTACGCGCACCACTTTGTAGCCGGTAGGTTCGCTGCGGTTCCATGAGCCGTGGTAGGCAACGAGCGCATCATTGCGATAGTCCACAGGGTAGACCCCATCGCGGGGGAAAAAGGCGATCCCAAGCGGCGCAGAATGAGCCGGAATATCCACGACACTTGGCACGGTACGCGCGCACCGCTCCCGGTTGCCCCCAAAGGGATCCACCACCTGTTTTCCGTAGCAGTAAGGCCATCCATAATCTTTTCCCTCTTCAATCACATTGATTTCATCGGGTGGGAGATTGTCTCCCAGAAAATCCCGCCCCATATCGGTCCCCCACATTTTTCCATCAGGCGTGTTCGCCCACGTAAAGAAAACGGTATTGCGCAGGCCCCGGGCAAATTCTTTCTGATTCTTTCCATCCTTATCAAAGGTAACGATCACAGCCCTGCGCGCATCACGTTCGTTGCAGACGTTGCAAGTGGAGCCGATGGAGACGTAGAGGCGATTGTCGGGGCCGAATCCGATAGTACGGGTAAAGTGATTGCCGCCGCCGGGGAGATCCGCGATTTTCTGCGGGCCGCCTTCTGAATAGGTA
>CAYVXU010000040.1:0-6944 GCA_964454705.1 uncultured Candidatus Saccharibacteria bacterium
GGATGCCTATAATCAAGGTAAGCGCCGCAAGCCCTGCTACCACACCGTAACGGGATTTTACTATCGGCGCGGCGGGGCTGTCGGTAAAAACTTCGTCCATATGCCGTGCAGATTGTGTAATGAAAGGAATACGGGAAAAGGCAGATGTTATGCGATTCCGCACCTCATCCCATCGCTGCCGGAACGACTCATCGGGTGAAGATGCTTCACGTTTTTCTTTGGAGAAAAATGCCGCGATCTTCTCGTGCGTAGAGTGCGGAAGGTCGTTAACATCTACCTCCCGTTTTTTTGCTCGTTTCCCGCGCGTCCGGGGGGAAGAAAGCTCATCAGCTTTTTGCTGGATCTCGGTAAATGCAATTGCCGCTTTAGAGGGTTTGCTTTTTTCGCTCACGACAGGAATCGGGGAATTGGTTTCCTTCTCTGCCTCACGCCCCTTCATAAAAGCTTTTGGGGGTGACGGTATCTCCGGGGTGTCTGCAAAGCCATATGAAGATCGTATCCGGATGGCTTCTGGCCCTACGTCCTTTTGGGCGTTCATAAGGATTCCGGCAAATGGGGCATCGTTTTCTTCTTCGAGTTTTGCCTCCACCTGATCCCGTGCCTGGCGAAGGGGATAGTGGGCGAGCATGCCGCGGATTGCTTCGAGGGAAAACACCTCAAACATCGCAGGCGTTCCCAGCGCGAGGAAGTCGCCGCGCTGGAGCCTTCCACTTGCAATGGAATGGAACATTTTTGAGGGCTGTATCTCCTCCTGCGGCGGTATGAAGCGTTTCCCAAGGTCAACAATCTCGCTTCCGCGGTAGAGAACTACGCGCGACTGATTGATACGGGTAAAGTGCATAAGAGGAGCCGGAAATGCCGCAACTACAATATGCAGTTCACGTGCGAGTGAAGCGCTTTTGCGGCGGGCGTGTTCTACAAATGCCTGATTCGCTTTCTTGAGTGCCGCTTCAAAACTTGCCACACTGCCGCGCTTCGGAGCGGCGTAGTACTCTTTCTTGAGCGCTGACGCGATTACGTTGATCACATCTGAATCGTCATCTGCCTTGGTGCGGGGAGCGGTAGAGAGTTCTGCGACCATACAAAGGCTTCCGAGGGGAGCCTCCTCGATATTTGACGGTTCGTATACAAATGTGTCGGCAAATCCGCCGCGCTTGTTTGACCGCATGCGGACGAGTTCTTGTAATTCAAGTTCAAATTCAGTTTCCAAAGCCATTGAGGCTAGCTTTTAGCTTACAGCTGTTAGCTTTTAGGAAAGCTTCATTAGTTACTTAGCTTTCATGGACGAGGTTACGAGGGTCAGGGAGCAGGGATCAGTAATAATTCATTGGACATTTGACATTGGGATTTAGACATTTATTTGACATTTGCCTGCCCGCCATAGCTTTAGCGAAGGTGGGGGTTTTGACATTTGAAATTGTCCTTCATTAATACTACCAAGTCGGGATAGCAGGGCACAATATGGCAGGTGCATAAGATGTGAGATACGAAAGAATTTGCGGGGCGAACCCATTCGGGTTGGTGGTTGACGATATGAATGACGCCCGCTATGATTGCCGAAGGATGTTTCTGATTCATGATCGAGCCTATTCTGGAACAACTGTTTGATTCGCGGGCAAGGGTGCAGTTGCTCAAGATCTTTTTGCGGAATCCGGAGGATGCTTTTACCTTTAGCGAAATCGGAGAGCGGCTGCAACTGCCGCCGCGTACCTACCGTCGGGATCTGGAGCGGCTTCTGGAAATTGAATTGATAAAGTCAAAACGGGTTCCCATTGTGCAGAAACGGCGGTATGCCGTGCGGAAGCGCAAGGGGAGGAAAAAGATTGTTACGTACAAATTCCATAACATCCGTACCACGCAGGAGGTGTACCAGCTCAATAAAAAATTCTCCTTCTACGAGGAATTGAAGGGACTGGTGCTCAAGTCTTCCCCGGCGTCAATGGAGGCAATGCTGGGCAGGCTCAAGCATCTCGGGAGGGTGAAGCTCGCGCTCGTTGCGGGTATTTTTCTCAACAACGAACGCAAGCGCGTGGATCTCTTTATTGTGGGTGACGATATCAATGAACGCAAACTTGAGAATTTTCTGCGGAATCTAGAGGCGGAGGTCGGGAAGAAGGTAGATTTTGCCCTTATGACGACGAAAGAATTCGATTACCGTTATGACATGTACGACCGCTTCCTGCGCGATGTGCTCGACTACCCCCACCACGTACTCATTAATAAGATGAAGATAGAAGTATAGGTTGTTAATTGCTTTCTAAAGACGAATCAGCTGCTCATCTTTTAGATGAGCAGGCGGCTTCCTCTGTGAAGGAAAGGAGTCGAAAACCGTGAGGTTGCTTGCGGTGAGCCTGTTCGTCTTGCCGTAGCGCAGGTCGAAACCGTCGAGACTAGGTGTGGGCCCTCCTTCGCCCCCGCTTCGCCAAGGTTCCGCCGGGCGAGCAAAGCTTCCCCCTTCGTCAAGACTTCAGAGGACAAGTCGGAGGGCAAGGAAAGCGCATGGTCGTGTAGCTCAGTTGGTTAGAGCGCTGCACTCACATTGCAGAGGCCGCTGGTTCGAGTCCAGCCACGACCACCAATTCGCCCACTTCACTTTGTTCAGTGGGCTCCGTGTGGTGCAGGCACTAAATGGCAGTAGCGCCTCAGTATATGATTAAAGCCAAAGCGAAGTGGTGTCCCGCATGGCTTGCCTTGACCTGCGTAGCTTTCCTCGACCTTCCGAAGCCTTGGCGACCGCGTGCCGCCATAGCTTCAGCGGTGGCGCAAGGAGGTAGCGAAGTAGGTAGCGGCGTGGGACATTCGCTCGTGGTAAACCACCCTGTCTTCGATTCGTTCTCACTTGCGTTCGCAACTCACTCGTGGCAAGCCGCCCTCCTCTTATCCACAGCACGCGCAAGGCGTGTTTTTTTGATTTGAGCTATACTTAAAGGAGGAGATATCCTCTATGAAATTCAAAACTTCAGTACTGTTTCCGCTCTTGTTGATTACCGCCCTTGTAGGTGCAGCTACGCAGATAGTTGTTCATTTTCGAGTTATGCCGCAGGCTGCAGGCATAGCGCCTCATGTATTACCCACATATATCCAAAGCGATCTCACTAAAGGGGTTACTTCCGCGGAGGTAGGCACGCTCCAACAGATACTTCGGGAGGACCGTTCAGTGTATCCAGAGGGCCTTATTACTGGTTACTACGGCACGCTCACCGAGCGAGCCGTGCAACGATTGCAGGCAAAGCACAAAATTGTAGGGAAAGAGCGGGGGCAGGTTCGCGCAGAGACACGCGAGCTATTGAATGCAAAACGCGAAACGCGCAGTGCCGCGCAATTTAACCGGGAGGTTATCCGGCGAAAAGAGGAGTTTGACCGCTCACCCACACCGCGTAATCGCGCACTCCTTGAAGGCGCGCTCAAGCGCCGCGCGCGGCTCATGAAGCGCCTTATGCGCGTGAAGCCGGATAAAGCTGAAGACGTCGCGCTTCCCGCTGACTTCCGCAACGCGCTTCCTCGCGATCTGCAGCAGTATGTAGAGATGCGGCGTGATGTGGAAGGGGAATTTCTTACTATCCACGAAGATTATCCCGATCTTAACTTCTTTGTAGACCGCCCCACCATTCATGAAGAGCACAACACGCTTGAGCTTGTGAATGCAGATGTGGCGCCCAGTGCCCATAGCCGTGTACACACAACTGCACTCGCCCTTCAAGAGACTGCCATCGTTTCCCGTGGGGCACGCACGAAGATACTCGCAACTCCCTCACTAACCGCCACAAAACAGCTTTCCTTTGCAGTGGTGCTGCTGAATTTCCCCGATATGCCGCGTGCGAATGAATCAAAATCAGCGGTGGATAGATATATGAACGACCTCAAGAGTTTCTATCTTGATAACTCGTACGGAGCGCTTTCGATGACGTGGCAAACATTTGGATGGTATACCTCTCAGGATTCATATACCGCAATGAATTGTGATTTCGATGAGTTGCGTTCCGATGCGCTTACGGCAGCGGGCACATCGCTCGACGCATCACTGTTTACCCACTTACTCGTGTATATGCCAAGTGGTAGATGTCCATGGAGCGGTATTGCGACAGTAGGGTACTCGCCATTCCAGACGAATCCGGGGAGGCTCATGACCTCATTTATTCAGAGTGCGCATCCTATCACAATGGCGCATGAAGTTGGGCACAACTTTGGTGCACGTCACGCCGGGTATCTCAATTGTCCCGGAGGAGTACCGATCACCACGGATGCACGGCAATGTATCCGTCCCAAGCCGGATAACTTTTTCTATCATGATCGCTTTGACGCGATGGGGGGAGGGAATGTCTCACATCTGAATGCGTATCACAAATCAATCATGGGGTTTTTGGGTCCTGCAGAGATTGCCACCGTTTCAGGAAGCGGGCGGTTTACGCTCACCGCGCTTGGGTCGTCCGATTCTGGTACGAAGGCGCTTAAAATTCCGCGCAGAGCTCACGACGCATTCAACAAAGATTCAACGATTTGGGTGGAGTTTCGGAGAAACATCGGACGAGATGCAATTGCCCCACCATATGTTGACGGCGCGCTTATCAGGCTTAACCATACTTCGGTGATAAGAGAATACAGCCAGGGTTTGGATACGGTAGTGGTAGACGGCTCTCCCGGTTCTGCTGCGGCATCGGTGGGCACCGATTATGATGTAGTATGGCACATAGGACAACGCTTTTACGATCCCGTTTCCGGAGTTTACCTCACACCGCTTGCGATTATCGGAAATACGCTTGAAGTTGAAGTGAGTTATACAAATCCTCCGCCTGTTTCTCCGATTTCCTCACCGTCTGTGCGGCCGTCTCCATCCCCCTCACCCCGCAGTACCCCTACTACCTCGAGTTCACCGCGTCCCGGAACGATACGTTGTCCCTCGAAACCTCTTACGCTCGACATGTGGTACCGCGGAGGCACAGCATTTCATAATGGGAATACTGGAGGGCAGGTTTCGGTACTTCAGGAGTTTCTTTGGCAGTATCGCGAGATATACGGATGGAATCTTGTAAATTACCGGAAGATCGACTTCGTGACGGGTTTCTACGGACCCCGGACCCAGACAGCGGTCCAGCATTTTCAGCGTCAGTTCAGAGTGGCTAATGCAGGCGAATATGAATACGGCAAACTACTCGTGAAGACAAGAAACGCCATACTTGCACAGTGCGGCAGAGTACGCTAAAAGAAACCTGATTTATTTTCACTAAGGAAAGAGCCCTCGACAGTTTTGTCGGGGGCTCTTTTAGATTGAAGGTACCAGATGGATGGTCAGTGGAGCGGGATCTTGCGTGAGGAGGCTTCGTAGGTGCGCACGTCGGGAACTTTCCGGAAGGCGATCTCACCCTCTCCCACGATGAGCATCGCCACATAGCTCCCGTCTTGTGCGCGGTCGCGGGTTCGGAAGAGTGTGCCGAGCCGATATCCGAAGTAGTCGTGGTCTCCTTTGTAGTATCTTGCAAGGATATGGCAGGTGACAAACTCTATCGCTGAAGCAACCTCGTACTCGAGCGGAAGCGGAAACAGGTCGCGGCGCACGCTCTCTTCACGCGCATAGTAGTCGAAGTACCGCGGCATCATGTACCAGCGCGTGTTGCAGGTTGTCTTGCGGGCGAACGTCTCCTCGGTCCAGTCCCAGTCCCTCGAGATATCATTGAACATCTCGCGGTAGTGGGCGCGCCACCAAGCGATGGTGAGGGGAAATCCCATGATGGTGGCAATTCCCGGGAATCTGAAGTGGGTATCCTCCCTCCGCTGGCCGTGCTTGAAATCGCACGGGCTGTGAAGAGTGGTAGTGTCCCAGGGCAGGTGCAGAAGGGCAGGATATTCTTCCGGATTGAAGTTTGGGTCAAGTTTCTTCTACTCTTCTGGTTCAAACTGCATGACTGGCTGGCTTCTCACTCTCGTTTCCTCTACGTGTGCCAAACCTCCCATGGTTTGCCTCCTTTGTCCACCGAAGCTTTCTTTGACCCCCGTAGTTTTAACGAAGGGGGTAGCGAAGGTGGACGCAGTTTACCAACAGCCTGTTGTGTAATGTACTAACAATATTATACTACGATTGAAAGAATACGGAAAGTATCCACTGGTTGTGGATAACTTATTAAAAGTGAAAGTCCGCCCTTCTCCGAAGAAAAGGGCGGACTCTGAAAGATCAGTAGGTATGGAAGTGATACGTGCCGGTCGTCAGATTTGCGTCTTGTGACACGAGCATCCGACCCCGGCGCGTGAGGAGAGTTGCGCTCCCCATTATGGTGTCGTTCTGATTTCCGTCCCTGTACCCATGCCCCGTGTTTGGGTCGTGGCTCGCGCTGGTGCTATGCCCATGGATTGGCTTTCCCGATGGCGTGAAAATGAGGGTATAGCCGTCCCCCTCGAATCTGGCGCCGTGCTTGTTGATACGCAGAGAATCGGGATTTACCTCGCGGCAGCGTTCCCGCACCACATTGCAGCCCTCATCTGCGCACTTGATCTTGGTGTGACAGTAGCGCACGATTTCTTTCTTAGTGTGAAGGGTGTTACTGCCGGTGCGCTCTGTGCGGTCGAACTTCGACCGGAACACAGAGAAATCGATGAACGCACTCCGACACTGCCCGGCTTCTCGATGAACATTCCGACACTGTCGAATTCCCCACGCTCCCGCACCTCATCCGGTGCATCCGGCGGCGGATAGTCACCTCCGCCGCCGGCAAACACCGGCAGCGCGGTGATCAGTACCCCGCCACGACTCCGAACCTCATTAGCCAATTCTTCACTTCTCAACTCCTTTCCCACTGCTCCATGCAGTATGAGCATAGTATACTTAAAGAAATATTTTGTCAAGTAGTGAGAGAGGGAGGCGCGCCGTAGACGGCACGAGAGAGATGGGTATAATAAAATGTAAGATTTAACCGCGTTGTTCACACTTTACCACTTGTCGGGTAAGGTGGGAA
>CAYVXU010000041.1:0-1344 GCA_964454705.1 uncultured Candidatus Saccharibacteria bacterium
TCGCCCTAAGGGTGGTCGAATTTTTGGCTGGTTCCGTAACCCTGTTCCGATCATTGGGGCGTGTTCGTCGTGGAGTATCTTTATGACTGCGCTCGAACTTACTTTATCAAAAATTCCGACTGATGAGAAGTGGCGCGCCGCAGGCGCGCCACGGACGCCTCCGCGCCGCCACAAAGCGGCTGCTACGGCTCAACAAAATTTTCTTCTGCACATTTTTAATATTTCGCGCGGGCCCCAAAAGTCCAAATATAAGGAAAGAAGAAAATTTTGTTTCGGCGTTCTGCCCTGACGGGCAGGTGGAGGCGGAGACAACATAAAAAATCAGGGCAGTGGTCGCGTTGACGCACTGCCCTTTGGCGGTGGGTGGCGGGCGGTTGTGGATGTTGTTCAGGCGACGAGTCGCTCCGCTTCTTTTCCGGACTCGAAGAAGTGAAGCGTAACGTCCTCGATGAGTTGCGCGATCTTCTTGAGCGTATCTTCTGACAGCTCCTCGGCAACGTCGAGCTCGACAACCTTGCTTACCCCGCAGTCGTCAAGAGGGCAAGGTACGAGACCGCGGCTGAAGAGGTCGGCGTGATAAGCCTTGAGATCCCGCACGTCAACATCTCCCACACTCACACTTGGATCGTAGACCACGATGTGCCGTGGGTCGTAACCCGCGTGCAAGTCACAGATTGCGAAATTAGCTTTCATGGCTCTTTCCTCCTGTAGCGAAGATTCCGTTTTGAAGTGTAATCTATTCCGAAGCAAAATTGCTTGCGAAACTTACACCCATCGCTTGTTAAAGAGCGAGGAAAATGCTGTTTTCTCTTACACTTTCCTCGTTTTTTAACCGAAAAAGGTCTTTTAGGACCAAGGATTTCAATGCTTCGTGAAAAATTGCACTTCGGGGGTGAATTTGGTAGATTTTAGTGATAGGAGGATACCACTAATCGTTCTTGGTGTCAATAGCGTGCTACAAACGCCTATACAAGGACTTAAAAATACTCTTACTAAACTCCGCAATCGCTTCGTTCTCAATCACTAAAGCTGTTTCCGAATTGTAATCAATAAAAGCAATTTTCTTTCCATAAATCAGTTCAGTAACACCAAAATTTGACGGAATATCAGAAGAGGGCAGTATCTTCATTGCCCGGTTCAAGCTAGGTTTTTTCTTGGCCGCAATTTCTTCGTTAGTAATAATAAACCTCTCTAAATGTTTATTGTCTCTCGTTCTCTTATAGTGTTTTGGAAGATAGCGCTCTGCTTTCTTTAAATCTTTCGGTGAACTATAACGCAGAAAAACATCTCCTCTTTTTAGAGAAGTAACAAGATCCTCAAATACTGAAGTGATGCCGGCTCTAC
>CAYVXU010000041.1:1354-3486 GCA_964454705.1 uncultured Candidatus Saccharibacteria bacterium
GTTCATAGACATATCTGATTTCCGGAAGTAGTGATTCGAAATCTTGTTTTGCTTTATCAAAAAATCCTTTCAGCTTATCAGGATGAGCGGCAACAAAAAATCTCCTTTTGCCTATAGGTGATAATAACACAAGACTTTTTTCTTGCAGGCTTGCGATTTTTTTGTAGACAATTGGTCTGTGTATATTTGTCTTTTCAGATATTGCCGCAATATTCAAGGGGCCGCCCTTAATAAGGGCGGTGTAAATGAGCGCTTCCTTATCGTCAAGTCCAGCATATTTTAGTAACGCTGTATTTGTCATAAAGTGTAATATTTAGTTACACTTTTTATACTAAAACAATGCTTAAAATAAATCAAGAGTCTCTGCGTTGCTCGTTTTTACTACAGATGAGGTCAAAGATGAAGGACAAGACTTATAACGAGCCTTAGCATAAACTAGGATCTTTGAAAACCAAACAAGAGGAGGTGAAAAGCCATGGACTTTCAGCATCTCATTCCGTCGTACGATCCGTACACAGAGGATTCGTTGGTTATCTTTGGAATTGAAGGAGCCTTCCTTCATACCAATTATGGCAGAATTCTCGACCTAAATGGTGGTGCATACTGGACCGCTATCCTCGGTAATGGTGACCGAGGTGTCCGAGAGGCGATGACCCGCGGATTTTCCGCGGACCTCTTCGGAATCATGCACCCACCGGCAATTGAACTCGCAGAAATGCTGTGTGCTCGCACGAGCTACGCCCGCGTGAGCTTTAGCACATCCGGCTCGGACGCGGCGGACACCGCAATCCGGATGGTTTATCAGTACCAACGTGCATGCGGCCACGCGACGCGCGAGAAAACGAACTTCATCACGCTCAAGTATGGCTTCCACGGCACGACGCTCGGAACGCTTACGACATCCGGCTTCAAGCGTCGTGGGGAAATTTTTCCAACAGCGAGCGAGACATACGTGTTCGGCTCTTGGGTTGTTAATCCTTCGATTAACTCCGTCGAGCAGGCGCGTGAAGCGCTTGCGAATGAAGAAGTCGAGAAAAACAACCTGTGGCCAAGAATCGGCGCATTTCTTTTCGAGCCGGTGCAGGGAGTGGCTGGAATCCGTCCGGTCAATTCTTACTGCTACCGCGTCATCGCGGAGAAGTGTCGCCAACACGGTGTACTCATCGTCGCGGACGAAATCTCAACCGGAGTTGGACGGACGGGGCGGTTTCTCGCAACCGAAACGTTCGACCCGCGACCAGACATTATCACGCTCGGTAAGGCGTTGAGCAACGGCGAGTTCGCGCTATCAGCAACGCTCGTCTCCGCTGAAGTCTGGCGGAAACTCGATGCAGTATCGGACAACCCGCTCGAAAAGTATCTGTTCGGTTCCTGCTACGCAGGTCATCCGACCGGATGTCTCGCTGCGATTGAAGTGCTCAAGCGTCTCGACGATGCCATGCTCGAGCAGATTCGCGCGAAGGGTGGGCGTATTGGCTCACTACTGTGCAAGTTCAAGAATAAGCGCCAAGTCGTGCGGGACGTTCGCGGCATCGGTCTTATGTGGGGCATCGAGTTCCCGAGCTTCGAGGTCTGCGGCTACGTAGGTGAGGAGCTCGTTAAGTGCGGAATCCGTTGCGGAGTGGAAGGAAGAGTGTTAACCATCTTTCCCAACTGCTACACGGATGTAGACTGGGCAATCGGACAGCTTACGTCCGCGCTCGGCGAAATTCTGGATTCGTTGTAGGAGACATCGCGATGACGGACAAAAAAGAAAATCGTGTCACTCTCGGCCAAGTGCGTGCGACGATTGAAAACGTGGAGGCGATAGTATCCACCTTGAATCCGTCAGAACAGTTTTTGACGGAGTTCGCCGAACGCCGCAAAGCCATCGGTAGAGAGGTAATTAAAGAACAGGGTGCAGACAGCCAAGCCGCCGCAACCGGAAATGAAGAGGCGCGAAGGAAACTCGTCGAGGTTTCGAAGATGCTTTCCGAACCATCTTCAAACAACATTACCCTCGGACCCGAATCTCTTTCGCGCTTTGAGGAGTTGAAGGCATGGCTTGCACAACACGGTCTTTATTCTCTTTCGGGGTGAAGACCGCCCGCCACCCACCGCCAAAGGGCAGTGCGTCAACGCGACCACTGCCC
>CAYVXU010000041.1:3496-4413 GCA_964454705.1 uncultured Candidatus Saccharibacteria bacterium
GCGCGCCTCGCGGTTGGCCAAGACGAGGTTCGAAATCCCTTGCGGTTTGTATTTGCATTTGCCCAACAAAAAGAATTTTTGCTATAATGGAAGGAACTTGTCTAGGAAATTAGATGTCCCAGACTCAAGCTATGGGATTCAAACGTGTCAAGTGGTCTAAACTTCCGAATCGAATTCTCAATGCCCTCATCCGGTACTTCGTCCTCGAGGTGCCGTCGTCTCGTGCTGCCCGTGAATCGGGCATCAATCGGCACAGCGCTGATCGGATCTATACCTTGGTACGGAAGTGCCTCGTCTACGCCTGCGAAGCTGAAGCTCCGCCCGGACGTGGTGTCCATGAAGTCGACGAATCGTACTTCGGTGTCAGACGCAAAGGCCACCGTGGCCGAGGAGCAGCCGGAAAAGTCCCTGTTTTCGGCATTCTCAAGCGATCTGGCCGGGTCTACACGCGCCGGTTCCCGATGTCTCGAAGGCCACGATCAAAGCCATCATTCAGCAGCGCATTCCGAAAGGCAGCACCATCTATTCGGATTCTTTCCGCAGCTATGATGGCCTCATCACTGCTGGCTACCGGCACTACCGGATCAACCATGACCGCCGGTTTGCTCAAGGGAAACGCCGGCACATCAATGGCATTGAGAACTTCTGGGGCTTTGCCAAGACGAAACTGCGCCGGTACTATGGGATCCCGAGAAACCGCTTTTTCCTCTACTTGAAGGAGATGGAATTTCGCTTCAATCATCGACATGAGAATTTGCTCTTACTTGTGCGGAAAAACGTTCATCGGTACCAAAATCTTCTAAGCCAGCTCCTAATGGAAATGTACTCAATCGCCAAAGTTGTCTTTTTTAATGGCCGTCTCGGTCAGTTCAAGGCAACTTGGATTGAGTACAACCGGGGCGGCCATTTGAGTTTTC
>CAYVXU010000041.1:4423-5731 GCA_964454705.1 uncultured Candidatus Saccharibacteria bacterium
AAATTTATGAACAGCGACACTCAAAATATCTCGCAAAAATTCTTTTTGTATGCCCGCAAGTCCACCGATGTTGAGGACAAGCAAGTGCGTTCCATTGAGGACCAAATCACGGAATTGCGCGCCTTTGCCAAACAAGAAAATCTAAACATAATTGACGAGCTTGTGGAAAAACAATCGGCCAAAATTCCTGGCCGTCCAATTTTTAACGAAATGTTGAAGCGCGTAGAAGCCGGAGAAGCGAACGGAATTTTGGCGTGGCACCCCGACAGATTGGCGCGCAATTCCGTTGATGGCGGACGCATTATCTATTTTTTGGATTGCGGGCATTTGGCGATGTTGAAATTTCCCACATTTTGGATGGAAAATACATCGCAAGGAAAATTTATGCTGAACATTGCCTTTGGGCAAAGCAAATACTATGTGGATTCTCTTTCCGAAAATACCAAACGAGGATTGCGCCAAAAAGTGAAGCGTGGAGAATATCCAAGCCTTGCGCCAGTTGGCTACATAAACGACTCTCGCACAAAAACCGTTATCGTGGACAAAAAGCAAGCTCCGGTTGTTCGCAGGGCGTTTGAACTTTACGCGCAAGGCGATCAAAGATTGGAAGACATCGGCGAATTTTTGGCGCAGCATAAATTAGTATCAAGAAGCGGAAAGAGAATCCACATCTCAAGAGCGACTTTTATCCTCTCCAATCCTTTTTACACTGGACTATTCCGCTATGCTGGCGAAATCTACGAAGGCAAGCACGAGCCAATCATCGCAAAGAAACTTTTTGACAGGGTGCAAGAAGTTTTGAAGCGGAGAGGAAGGCCGCGCCATAAATCCAAAATTGAGCCGCAAGTATTTTGTGGGCTACTCCGTTGTGCTACTTGCGGCATGATGATTACTGGCGAATACAGGGGAAAGACGCAGAAAAACGGCACGCAACATTTCTATACTTATTACCACTGCACCAAGAAGCGCAAAAATTTCAAATGTCCCGAACCCTGTATTCGCCAAGGAAAACTGGACGAGCAAATTTCCTCTCTGCTTCAAAAAGTTTCTTTGCCTGCGGATTGGGCGGAAAAACTAAATACAAGATTAGAAAAAGACAAAACAAAATCCGCCCAATCCGTTTCTGCTTTTGTTCAAACGAGCCAAGAGAGAATCAAAGTTATTGCCGCTAAACTCCAGCGACTTCTTGATGGCTATTTGGAGCAAGACATAGACCGCGAAATATATCGAACCGAAAAAGCCAAATTGTTTAGCGAAAAGAAGTCGCTGGAGGAGCAAATGACCAATCTTGAACAAAAGCAGAATGGT
>CAYVXU010000042.1:0-5683 GCA_964454705.1 uncultured Candidatus Saccharibacteria bacterium
TTCAAACGGCATGCGCGAGGCGTAGGGGCATACCACAATAAATGCCTCGTTCTCGTAAAAAATCCGGACCTTCTCATGCATCTCGTTGCGCACCAGCACACAGTGCACACATTCACGGTAGGTCTCGTAGTATCGCCGCGACCCTTCATAGCTTTTGTGCACATCGGGGGGAATTACCGGTACGGCAAGAATTTGCGAATGGGGGTGAGAGATGGACGCGCCCGCTTCAGGCCCGAAGTTGTGAAAAATGGAGATATACTTTACACATGCCTCCTCTTTAAGCGCCGCGTACCGCTCCTGGTACGCGCGGATCACCTCCACCATCTCCTCAGGCGACAGGTCGGAGAAATGAGTGGCATGCGCACGCGTGATGAGTATTTCATTGAATCCCCTCCCCTCCATGGCATAGTTCCCGTCAACAGGGTACGGCTCCGGACACACACCCGCTAGGGGAGCATCCATGTATTTAAATTTGTTGGGAATTACCTGGAGCGTCCATGCTTGTGGGTTATCCTGCGGCGCATACAGAAGGAGCGGCGCGCCATTGCCGGATGCCTGCGGATCTTCAAAGGGGCAGGTGCTCATCGAATCGTCGTGGGGGGGTGTTTTTGCGCGGAAGGCATGAGGCCGCTTCGCGCGCACGGTTGCAATGAGTACCCAGTTTCCGGAGACGAGATCCTGGCGAAATTGGGAAATGCCTTTTTCCATACGATATTATGTGCGCGCAGCCGCTTGGTATATACCCGCCCAGAGCCTTACACGAATCTTCAATGTCTCCCACAACACCTGCAGATAACTTGAGATTTTTACTCTGCTATTAGGATTGTTTCTCCACAGCACCCCTACCTTCCCCACCCGCAGGCCAAACCGCCGCGCAAGCGCAAGCATCTCTACATCAAATGCCCAGCGATCTACCACGGCGACACGGAAAATTTTCTCGGCGGCTTCCGCGGTAGCAGCCTTAAATCCGCACTGGGTATCCCATATACCGGGTACCGCGAGGAGCTGGATATAGAGATTTCCCGCGTTTCCGAGCATGCGCTTCCACGCGGCCTGCTTCACCACTTGCTCCGCGCCCGGGGCGTCCTTGCGATCGCGTGTGCCGATTACGATATCATACCCCTCATCAAAAAGCGGTTTCATTTTTGCAAAGTGATCAATGGTGGTTGCGTTATCTGCATCCATAAAAAGGCGGATTGCACCTCTTGCCTCAAGCATTCCCTGCCGCACCACAGCCCCCTTACCGCGGTTATGCTCGTTTGCGATAAGTCGAAGATGGGATACAAATCCCGTGAGCTTCTCTATTATCTGCGCAGTTTTATCGTGCGAACCGTCGCTCACCACGAGAATTTCATATGAATAACCCTGACGCGCTAAGTACGCATCTACCGCGAGCACAGTACGCGAGATGGTGAGTTCCTCGTTGTAGGCGGGAATGATAACCGAGAGATAGGGAGCGGAAGTATCCCGTGACATATGCATAGTATACCACATCTTTCCCGCGAAAAAACGGGAGTGCTCGCGGGCACACACATTAGCGGGAACGGAGACGGCGGTCGAGGTACGACTGGAGCATCAATGCCGCTGCGCTATCGTCTGCCCCCCTTCGCGGGACAAAAGCCCGCTTCGGCGTGGCGACGGCGCCTGTCCGTTCAGGCGCTCTGCGCCGGGCAGGCCTCGATACTCGGTGTGACTTTGGCAGTTGAGCACTCTTCGATGCCCGGGCAAGCCGGGAGGTCAGAAGTTCATTCTCGTAGAGGACCGTGAGACCGGAAACCTTCTGAAGGTGAGTGCCAAATGTGCGGGCATTTTTTGCCATCTCGTACTCATGCCCGTCAAAACTCACCGGTAGCCCTACCACAATAGTGTGCACACGATGTTCGCGCGCAAGGGCAGTGATATACTCCACCGCATCCGCATCGTGCGGAATGATCGAGAGGGGAAACGCGAGACGCGCGCGTTCGTCAGAGAGCGCAAGCCCTATTTTCTTTATGCCGAAATCAATACCTAACACTCTCATGCGGCGGTGAGCACAAGAGGGCCTTCACGGGTAATTATTACGGTATGCTCTTCGTGCGCGACGAGGCTTTTATCGGCACTGTTGTATACAAATCCGTCCGGCCCCAGGACCACCTCCGCGCTTCCCGCGCCGATAATTGGTTCAATCGCAATGACAAGGCCCTCTTCCAATTTCGGCCCATGCCCTTTACGGCCGTAGTTGAAGATATGAGGCTCTTCATGCACCGCTCTCCCTACGCCATGGCCGGTAAGGGAAGGGATTACCGCATATCCTTCCTCCCGCACCGCTCGTTCGATGCACGAGCCGATATCCCCGGTAGAGTTTCCCGCGCGGGCGGCCGCAATCCCTTCGCGAAGTGCGCGTTTAGCGGCACGAATAAGCCTCTGCGCTCCCTGCGAAATACGTCCCACTCCCACAGTGGTCGCGGCGTCGGTAAAGTAGCCTTGATAGTTTACCCCTACGTCAAGCCCCACAATATCTCCCTCCTGCAATACCCGTCCGGAGGGAACGCCGTGGACCGCCTCGTAATTCACCGAGGTACAAATAGCCGCGGGGTATCCTTTTGTACTTCCGGCAGGCCGGTACCCAAGGAATGAGGGGGTTCCCCCTGCCTGCATAATCATCTCTTGCGCAATGGCATTAAGCGCACGCGTGGTAATACCGGGCCGTATTTCTTTCGCCAGATATGAAAGCACCGCGGCGGTAATACCGCCGCTTTTTTTGAGCATAGCAAGATCCTGTGAGATACGGGCAATCATGCAAGCAATGAGCGGATATCTGCGGCAACGTTCTCTACGGGCTGTTCGCCGTTTATCCGCCGCAATATGTTCTTTTCCTCAAAAAATGAAAGGAGATCATGTTCAATCTCGGAAAACCACTTCATTCGCTCTTTGATAGCGGTTTCATAATCATCTCTGCGCACAATAAACTCGCCTCCGCATCGCGGGCACCGTGGAACTGCTCCCCCTGTCGTATCCGTAGAGGAGTATACCGCTGCGCACTGCCCGCATACTTTGCGCCGCCGTAAACGCCGGATTGCTTCTTCCTCGGAAACCGCGAGGTATATCGCATGGATGTTCACACGGCCATACCACGTAAATACCTCAATCATGCGTTCAGCCTCTTCTCTGCGCCGGGGCGCACCATCAATGAGTATTCCCTGATGAGGAGAGACGTGCTCAATAAGCTCCCGAATCCACAAATATGAGGCGATCCATTGTGGAGGCAGTCCGCCGCGGTGAATAATATCTGCAACGCGCCGGCCGGTATCTGACTCACCTCCCGCGAGCGACCGAAAAAGATCCCCTACCGAGATATGGTAGAGGTGATGCGCGCGAGCAAGTATTTCTGACTGGGTTCCCTTGCCCGATCCTGACCGGCCGAGCATGAGAACATGGAGACGCGAATCCCGGGCCATATCAAAAACCTTCGTAATCACGCATCACAAGCTGTGCTTCAATCTGCTTCATCGTCTCAAGCACTACCGATACCGCGATCAGCAATGCGGTGCCCCCGATAGTGAGTGTGGCGATTCCTGTTGCCCCCTGTACAATGAGCGGCAGGATCGCGATAAGACCGAGAAAGAGTGCGCCTACAAAGGTAATCCTGTTGAGTACAAACTGCAGGAACATGGCGGTGGATCTGCCGGGACGGATGCCCGGAATGAACCCTCCCTGCTTCTGGATATTTTCCGAAATTGCCTTCGGTTCGAAAGTAACCGCAGTATAGAAATAGGTAAACACAAATACGAGCAGGAAATAAGCAATCGCATAGGCAATGCCTCCCGGCTGGAAGAGACGTGAAAACTGCTGGGCAAGGTCAGCGGCAACCGGAATTTGTGTGCGGCCAAGAAGATTTGCAATTACGCCGGGGAATAAAAGGATGGAGAGAGCGAAGATGATGGGAATGACTCCCGCCTGATTCACCCGCAGAGGGAGATGAGTGGAAACTCCCCCGAACATTCTAAACCCGCGGATGCGCTTGGCATATGAAACGGGAATATTGCGCTGTGCTTCGGTAACCGTTACCACTCCCGCGATCACCACCACCGCAACCGCGGCGAGTGCAAGGTATGAAAAGAGATCGCTCATCTCGAAAGTCTGGTATGTTTGCAGAAGATCCTGCGGAATAGTTGCTACAATCCCTGCAAAGATGATGAGCGAAATACCGTTACCGATCCCCTTTTCACTCATCAGCTCCCCGATCCACATCAGGAACATACTGCCTGCAGAAATAATGAGCATGTTCGCGGCAAGCCCAAACCAGCCGAGATCCGGAATGATGCCCTGACTCGAGAGTACGAGCAGGAAGCCGTACGCCTGCAGAAGGGCGAGCGGGAAGGTAAGGATACGGCTGTACTGGTTGAACTTCTGCCGGCCCTGCTCGCCTGATTCGTGGTACATCTCCTTGAGCTTGGGGAAGATCATGGTAAGAAGCTGCATAATGATGGTAGCGGTAATATAGGGCCCTACTCCCAGCATTACTACTGATACATTTTCAAGCGCGCTTCCCGAAAGAAAGTTAATAAGACCGAAGATCTGCTCCCGCTGGAAAAAATCAAGAAGCCGCGCGTGATCAACGCCCGGTATGGGAATATTGGCGGCAAACCGGAATACCACAAGCATCGCGAGCACAAAGAGAAATTTGCTGCGCAATTCAGGGATTTTAAAAAGAAGCACAAGTTTCTGCCACATAGAGGTTAGGTGCGTATCACACCGCCCGCGGTCTCGATCTTTGCACGCACACTTTTTGATACCTCACATGATACCACAGTAAAGGCCTTTTGGATTGTCCCCTCACCGAGTATTTTCACTGCAGGCAGACGCCCGCCGCGGCGGGCCACCACCCCACGTTCGTTAAGGGTACGGGGCGAAACTGTTTCCCCGCCTTTAAAATGCGTTTCAAGATCGTGGAGCGTTACCACGGCGGGTTTGGGCCGGATTGATTTAAAATGATATCCGCGACGTTTAGGGAATTGTTTAAGAAGATCTCGTATCGCCGGCCGGATACGCGCACCTGCGCGTGATTTTTGCCCCTTGAGACCCCGGCCAGAGTAGGTTCCTTTCTTTCCGCCCCTTCCTATCCTGCGCCGGATCCTCCCCTTTGTGTGTGGCGCGATGCTATGAAGCTGCATAACGTTAGGTGATAACTGGTTCTTGTTCCGGTAAGGTGGTGGGTGTTGGTGCATCAGCCGATTCCGGTACGTGCCGTATTGATTGAATCGCCTTTAAGGTGGCACGCGCAACGTTCAGCTTGTTTCCAGAACGACTCAATACCTTTGAGGTAAGGTTAGCGATTCCCGCAAGATCACATACTGCCCGCACTGCGCCTCCTGCAATCAGTCCCTTCCCTTTCGGTGCGGGCCGCAGCAGCACGCGTGCCGACGCATACTTGCTCTCCACCTCATACGGAAGCGACCCATCCCGAAGCGGTACCCGAATCATTGCCTGCCGCGCCTGGTGGGTGGCTTTCGCGATCGCCAATGATACATCCTGCCCCTTGTCTACCCCTACTCCCACCTTGCCTTTGCGGTCTCCCACCACGACTACCGCGCGAAATCGAAATCTGCGCCCGCCCTTCACTACGCGCGTAACACGCGCAATATCCAATACCCTGTGGTCATAATCCAAAGGTTTCGCTGCAGGTCTTGTCTCCCGCCTTCTC
>CAYVXU010000043.1:0-5598 GCA_964454705.1 uncultured Candidatus Saccharibacteria bacterium
ACGATATCATTACCTTACAAACCTAGGCGTCGGATATGTATCCGGACCTGGACAGAGTATCGGATTTTAAGCAGTCCTTTGGTTACGGATGAGAGCCTCAGCAGTGAACATCACAAAACTGTTCTCGCGGCTTCCTTCTTCCCCACACATTTGTGACGATCATTCCGAGTGCTACTCCCAAAAGGAGAGAGGGAATTTGAATGGGGAACTCAAAGACGAACATTCCCAACATATGAGCCTCCTTCGAGTCGGATATCGCATAGTATATTCTTCCTTTCGGCAATAACACAAGGCTATTTTCGAATTGCTCGACGGTGGAGGAGACGGTAATAAGAAATCGCGAAGCGGTGCGCTTCGTCACGAAGCGATTGCAGAAGATGTTTTACCGGTGCGGGCAGTGTATCGAGACGTATCGGGCGTTCGTGTCCTTCCCGGTAGAGCTCTTCCTCGCGCTTTGCGAGCGTGGCAACCGGTATGCCGTACCCTGTCTCGCGCACTGCCTGCAGGCCGGCGTGGAGCTGCCCTTTGCCTCCATCAATAAGGATAAGATCGGGGAGGGGCCAGTTTTCCTTTTTGCGCCCTGCATGCGCCGGGCGCGAGAACCGCCTCCATAAGACTTCCCGCAGCATTGCAGTATCATTCGCGCCGGGCACGGTTTTAATTTTGAACCTGCGGTATTGGGAAGCATCCTTTTTCCCGTTGGTAAATACCGCCATCGAACCCACTGCAAATTTACCTTGAATGTTCGAGATGTCGTAACATTCAATACGCCGGGGAGGGGCGGGGAGATCCAATACCGGTGCGAGCTCGGCAAGCGCCTTATCCGGGCCTTGTGCGGTGGAGTAGAGATCCTGCCAGTCGCGCAGTACGTGGCTATGCTCAAGTAGCTCGCGAATCGCGGCAAGCTGGTCACGATACCGCGCCGCCGCTTCGAACTCCTCTCTCGCAGAGGCATCTTCCATTGCTTTCTCAAGGCGGCTCACCAGATGCTTTTTCTTCCCGCTCAAAAGCTCATGGATACTGCGGATATTGCGTGCATACATCTCCTTTTCACCGCGCGAGGGGATTGCCTCTTTGTTGCAGCAGAATCCGTAACAACGGCCGATGTGGAAGCGCAGACAATATCCTTTATGGGGCGTGCGGCAGGTGCAGTAGGGGAAGATACTGCGCAGAAGATACAGCGTGTGCTTGAGCGCCCCGCCGCTTGTGAAGGGGCCGATGTAGCGCATGCGCTTGCCGCGGATTTTGAGCGCGGGCTGATGGATAATCTGGATACGGGGAAAAGGCTCGATTGTGAAGCCCACGAATGAATAGTTTTTGTCATCGCGCATCCATACGTTGTAGCGGGGCCGCCGGCGCTTAATGAACTCGGCTTCGCGAATGAGCGCGTCAATTTCTGAAGCTGCCTCTTCATATTGTATGGTATGTACCTCCTGAATCATCCGCTCGCGCGCGCCTGCGTACGGGTTGCGGGAATCAGCAAAGTGTGATCGCACGCGATTGCGAATATTTGCAGCTTTTCCGATATAAATAAGCCGCCCGCGTGCATCGAAAAAGAAGTATACGCCCGGGGACTTGGGCAATTTTTGAATTTGCTCTTTCAGCGTTGTTTCCATAATGCGTACCTCCGTAGCCTATCGTATGAAAAAGAAAAGAGGAAGCACACGGGGTGCTTCCTCTTCAAGGGACCGTTGAGTCAGGGAATGATTACTCGATGGACATCATCTCCAGGCTGTTATCAGGCCTTTTTGGCAGGCATTGGGATCACTTCTGCTGCCTCTGCCCGCGCGTCTCGCAACACTCTTTCCCACTCTTGCTCCGGATTCCGGCTTTTGCCACGAACTACCTTCGCAGCAAATTGCTGACACCGAGAGTCAATTTCACGGTACTCATTGAGCAGCCAATCTCGCGATTTCGTTACCTCCCGAAGCTTTCGTTTGGCGTCCTCGGTCTCGACACGAAGGTTTAGATGAGTGAGGAGCAGCCATACGAAGCCTGCGGTAGCTGCGATGCCGATGCAGATTGCCGTTACGGCGCTTCCTTTCCACCATGCACGCGATGAAGCAAGCGTTCTCGTACCGGCTTTCAAGGTGCGAATTTTTTTCGATATCCGCCCTTCCTTCTCCTTGAGCCTCGCGATTCTTGCACGGGCTTTTGTGAGGTCGCGATCTGATTGACCGAGCGCATCTACCTTTTCTTGATAATTTTGGGAGTCAACAAACGGCCACACATACGGTTTACTCTTCGAGAGCTCCGTATCCTTGATGCCCGGGTTTGCCTCGCGTACCTTCTCTTCGGCATGCCGGCCGATAGCATTGATAAGCGATCCGCTCTTGCCTACGTAGAATACCTCCTGATCTGCCCATGTGAGGGCGGGTAAAACGAGCACTATGCCAAAGAACCACCATGCAAGCCTCATTTCCACCTCCTTACCTTATCGCATGGACTTGCCACTGCTCTTATTGCATACGTGGCAAAGAAATGCAAGCAGGGAAAAAGTACATCCGGCTGAATCAGCCGGATGTAATACACTCGCAGGTGACCGGATCGCAAAAGCCCGGACAGTCCGCGTCGTCGGTCGTATCGCACTCTTCTTCGGGTGTGTTGACCATCCCATCCCCGCAATACTCGTATGCGAGTGAGGGGCAAACAAATGTGCATGTCGCCGCTATAGAAAGAACAACCACTGCAGTACGCATACTCATCTCCTCGTGCCGGAGCGTAGCTCTATTATACCACATACCACACCTCCTTACCGCGCAAGAAAGATACACTTGCACGGAACTGTAGAGTACGCTAAAGTAACCGAATGCCTTCTGAGGAAGATATCAATAAATCGGAATCAGGTGAGGCATTGCGTACCACCCTTGTCTGGAGAACTATTGCATTGGCGTGGGAGCTGGGATACGTGATTGCACTTCCGCTGGTAGTGTTCGGAATATCCGGGAGGTGGCTAGACAGACGATACGACACATCGCCTCTTTTTTTACTCGTTGGGATTCTCGCGGCAATAGTGATCTCGGGAATATGGGTATTCAAAAAGATTGCTGCACTTAGTCGGGAGAATGGTAATAGTTCGCTTATAAATGCAAAAATCAAATCTCAAAAATCAAAATGAAAATGTAAAATGCAAAGAGATCAAAACTTACTGCAGCTCCTATTTTATTCTCTTTGATCTTTCATTTTGACTTTTGATTTTTGAATTTTGATTTATTTTTACCCATGTTGCATATTTCTCTTGCCGCAGAGCGGCTTACTGAATTCTTCGGTTTTCCTATTACCAACAGCCTTGTGATGTCGTGGCTTACGGTTGCATTGCTTGTCGGGACGGCAGTGACAGTGAGGCGAACGCTGGCGTTGATTCCGCGCGGACTTCAGAACGGCGTGGAACTCCTCGTGGAAAGCATGGTTGCATTCATGGCGCAGGTGGTGGGCGAAGAGAAGGCAAAGAGATTTTTCCCGCTCGTGGCCACTCTTTTTTTGTTTGTGCTCATCTCAAACTGGCTGGGTATTTTTCCGGGGGTGGGACCGGTGGGTATTATCGAGGACGTGCACGGCACATCTGTGCTTGTACCGTTTTTTCGCTCCACGTATGCGGATATCAATATGACGCTCGCACTCGCGCTCATCTCGGTAGCCGCAGTACAGTATTACGGCATGCGGATGCTCGGCGTAGGAAAACACCTCAAAAAGTTTTTTACCCTCAAGAGTCCCATCGACGCCTTTATGGGTATTCTTGAGCTTTTTGGCGAGCTTGCAAAGGTGGTATCATTCTCGTTCCGACTTTTTGGAAACGTGTTTGCCGGCGAAGTGCTCCTTGTGGTCATCGCGTTTCTTGTGCCATTTCTCGCGCCGCTTCCGTTTCTTGGCCTTGAATTATTTGTCGGATTTGTGCAGGCGCTTATCTTCAGTACCCTTACCCTTGTATTCTTACAAATAGCAACCGTCGAACATCATTAACCAATTTAATGTACGCGTTATGGAAAGCGAATTCATAAAAACTGTTATGGCGGGGGTGGCGATTGCAGGAGGCACATTCGCACCCGCACTTGCCATCGGATGGCTTGCGGGCAAGGCAATGGAAGCGATCGGCCGCAATCCCGAGGCCGCACCCCGCATCCAAACTGCAATGGTGCTTGCCATTGCATTTGCAGAGGCCATCGCAATTTATGCGCTTGTGGTCTCACTCATTATTAAGTTTGTATAGCGCTCATTTGCCGATAACTCCTCGCGCTTGCTTGTATGAACGAACTTGTACATCAGCTCGGCATTGACTGGAAACTGCTTCTTGCGCAGGCGGTGAATTTTTTTATTCTCCTCTATCTTCTCAAGCGTTTTGCCTATGCCCCGCTTCTGAGTATGCTTGAGGAACGCAAAAACCGGATTGAAAAAAGTTTGCACCAGGCTGAATCGAACGAACGCGAGTACACGCGCCTGCGGGAATTGCGAGAGGATATTCTCAACGAAGCCCGCCGTGAGGCCGCGCGCATACTCCAGGAGGCGCGTACGGATGCAGAGGCCCGCCAGGCCGAGATGCTTGCAAGAGCAAAAGACGACGCTTTAAGGATGCGAAGCCGCGCAAAAGAGGAGATGAGTCGCGACCGCGAGGAGATTATGCATGCAATGAAACGAGATATTGCTTCGGTGGTGGTCGATGCCGCGCAAAAGGTCACTGAAACACAGTTCAAGGAAAAGAGCGACCGTGTCCTTGTGGAGCGAGTCGTAGGAGAGCTCACAAGATGAAGCACGATGTGAAACAATTGTTAGCCGCTTTCGCCAGACTGGATAGTGCGCGAGGCGAAAAGAAACGCGCGATCAGGCTTTTTGCAGAGTATATGGTCCGTACGCGCAGATTGCACCTATTGCCTGAAATCACCCGGATACTGCCGCAATTTCTTATGCGTGCAAAAAAAGAGGTGCGTATTGAGATAACTTCGGCGCAGCCGGTGCGAGAGGCCGTAAAAAGGGCGGCAACACGGAAGGCGCAGGAGCTCTATCCATCTGCAAAGGGATATACCATGAAAGAACGGATCGATCCATCGGTGTATGGCGGGGTAAGTATACGAATCGGGGATATGCGTTTTGACGGAAGCGCACGGGGGAGGCTCCAGGGGTTGCGCCGTACACTTACTGCAGCAGTTCATGAGTAGCATGCGATGCTTCTCGAAATATGTGTGGCGTTAATTACCAATTTCAAAATCCAAATGTCAAATAAAATCCCAATTTCCAAAATCCAAATTAACGCTTTGTCATTTGACATTGGGATTTTGACATTTATTTGAAATTTGGATTTGGCCATTTTGATTTTTCTTATGCTCGATTCCGAAGCAATCATTCAGGAGTTAAAAAAGGCAGTTCACGAGTTTCACCCTGATCTCTATGGCGAAGAGGTAGGGACGGTGGTGCGGGTGGGGGATGGCGTCGCCACCATCTACGGGCTTACCAATGTCCTTGCGGCGGAGATGCTTGCATTTGAATGCGGCGATGAAACGATCGCGGGTCTTGCGCTCAATCTGGAGGCGGATCAGGTGGGTGCAGTGGTGCTGGGAGCGCCCGAAAAGGTGAAGGAAGGAACCGTGGTGAAGCGCACCGGCAAAG
>CAYVXU010000044.1:0-4099 GCA_964454705.1 uncultured Candidatus Saccharibacteria bacterium
GCGGGAGGGGTGGGGGTACGGAACGTCTCTTTGAGATACGCGGAGATAAGAGAGGTATCTTTGAGGGGATCGGGGGTTTTTGCTGTGCGTGCGCTTGCCCATACAAGGAAGTGAATTGTATCGCTTTTCTTGTCCCGCTCTTCCAGACGCGTCTTCCCGGTTCGCGACGGGTCGTAGCCGTGCATAAGTTCTTCCGCGTCGCTGAAGTCATCGCCATCGCTGTTTGCGCGGCGCGGGTCGCTTCCCACCGCGATCTCGGTTGCATTGGATACACCGTCGCCATCATCATCAACCTCGAATGAGTAGGCGGGGCCAGAGGGGCTCGGCGTGGGACGCGGCGCTTCAGAGCGTGTGCGCGTGCCCCCCTCCCATAGCAACAGCGCTCCGTAGGCAGCGAAGAGGAGTATGAGTATCTTTGCGATGCGAAGTGGGTAAGAAGGAAGATTCATAGTATTATCCGCCGGCTACTGGTTCTGCTTCAGGCTGGAACCATGAGTTGAGCACCGAGGGGAGTGTCCCTTGATAGGCGTTCTGTGGCTGGGTAAACGAATGCTCATAGAGCTCCACGACATTTTTATACCAATAGTTAAGGCTGTACCGTGGGCCGTAGTCTCTCGGCTCTTCCGCCTCTTTTGCCACTGTCCCGTCTTCGTTGAGCCGCCGTATATATAAATCAGGGACCTGGGTGTACGGCCGGTCTCCCTCATCGAGGCGTTCGGCGATTTCTTTATTCTGTTCGGCATTTCCGAGGTCTTCCCACGGCGCCGGGAGTACATTGAGCGCCGGCTTCTTACCCTCTAACTCAATACTCGTGCACTCTCCGCCAATGTTATTTCCTCCCCCGCCGGTAAAACCGCCGGAGCTTCCCCCTCCGGTAAACTGCAGGAGCGCAGAGGATTCTGGCTTAGCCGGAGCAGCGGGCGGAGGGTTGTGTGCAAGGCGGATCGCTACCGCTCCTGCGGTAGTACACTGATCCTGATAGTTCTGCACTCGCTGTACGTAGGTTTGTGTCTCACGGAAGCCGCCCGGGTTGATATTGCATTGCCACGAGGGGGTAGCGGGGTTCGCGCAATCTGCCGAGGGGGCAAATGGCCCCTTCCTGCCGCCGGTGGTACGGTCGCCAAAGCCCGCGTTGTAGGAGGCAATAAGATCATCATTTCCGGTATCGTAGGTATTCGCACCGTACTGGGTAGTTTGATTGGTCTGGGTATAGAGACTCCCCACGTCGTAGCCGTATTTACCGTTGTAGCGTGTGATATTCCCGGAAATCTGCTGTAAATAATCGGCGGCGAGTTCAATACTCTTGCGCGGGTTTGACTTCAGTTCCGAACAGGTGATGCCGGCAGTGGAGGGAAGGAGCTGCATCATGCCGCATGCGCCCGCGGCACTCACCGCATTCGGGTTGCAGCTTGACTCCGCTGCCGCGATCGCCTCAAGGAGACATGTGTCAACTCCTTTCGCCTGTGCGACCTCCTGAAAATCATTGCGGTAGTTCTCGCACCCCCGCGGCAAGGGACCGGTGGGCGCGTCACCGGGTGGTTCGTTCGGCTCGTGTGGCCCTTTTCCTCCCGGCCCGCGCTCCTCCACATCCGGTTTATTCGTAAAGGTAGCACGTTCCTCCTGATCCGAAGGGTATTTATATGCCTGCTGGGCAAGGTCGAACTGCGCCTGTGTCGCCGCCTGCATCTTCTGCAGGAGCACCACCGCGGGCGCGATCACATCTTCGGTGGAGAAGTAGTAGATGCCAAAATCATCCCGCTGTGGGTCGCATCCTTCAAGGACCCTCCCCCACACCTTTCCCCCGAAGTTTTCATTGCACCGTCCCACACCCTCGTACACGTTAAACCAGCCGATGAGGTACTTCTCCGGCCGGATTCCCTGCCCGGCAAGATACTCTGCTTCGCGCAGGTCCTGGTACTCTTTGATAACCTCCTGCACAGTGGTATCTACCTTCTGCGCCACACCCGGGAAGCTGTTTTTTGGTTCGAGCGATTGCCGGTACTCGCCCCACTCTTGCGTCTTATTCCCCACATCCGAAGGCTGGCCGTCTAAATCAGGCTCTTCTTCCTTGAAGCGGCGATATCGCGCCCACTCCTCCTGGCGTTTCACAAAATCCGTTTCTCCCCCTCCCAAAGGCGGGGGAGCGTTATCCGGGCATACGGTATTACCCGCTTCGTCGGTGGTACACCGGGGCGCGGTAAGGAAACTTAAGATATAATCGCACCGCTCCGGGGTGTACCAGTTCTCCGGCGGATTCGTATTGCGGTAGAGGTACCGGTTCTTGCGCTGAATCTTGTTAAGCATCTCAAACTTGAGTTGATCCCGCAGTGTATCGCTCTTACACTGCTCTCCCTGCGCGCGGAGCTTCTCGCACACCGCCCTACTCGTGCACGCCTCTCCGGTAAGCCCCACCTCTGCGCACCGCTCCGTATCATCGGCAAAGGGAAAGAACCGCCACGGCGCAAGGTAGCACTGCAGGTAGTGCCGCGCCTTCTCAATCGGCTCTTCATAGAGGTACTCATCCACATTGGTGATAATCCGCCCCTCTTTCTTGATGAGGACGCATTCTTGCTGGCCCGTGCCGAGATCGGCCATATACCCGCCCGGGCATACCTTGTCGTCTCCTTTTATCGCGGTAATGCCGCGCGAGCGGAGAATATTATGGAAGAAAAGCCTTGTTTCGGTGCAAATACCGGTGGTCTCGTCAGCGGCGGTGCAGTAAAAGTCTTTGTATTCGGTAAGCAATGCCTCATCCTTGAGCTCCTGCTGGGTCTCATATACCAGCTTCGCCACATCCTCCCGCGCCTTCTCAATCTGCCCTAGTCTAAAGGTAAGGAAGAAGTTCTCGAGCTTCTCCTCCACCGCTCCCAGGGCGCTCCCGATAAAGTTCTCAAGGCTCGTCTCATAGTCGGTGCAGGCGTCGAAGTTGACCACATGGATAGGTACATCCGCCCGCGCAGCAGCCGGCACGAGCATCAAGGCGAGAGAGAGAGCGAGAAGAGGAAGGGTGATGCGGAGAGAGCGATGCACGATTAACGTAAAATAGAGGGAGGTAAGGTGAGGGAGTACGCGGCAACAACATCCTTGAGCTCGCGCGCGAGGGCATCGCTCTTTTGCCGCAGCATAAGGCGGCTCTTGCTCGTGAGGTAGGCGTTGAAGAGTGTGTGGTTAGGGAGTGGAAGTGCGTGGAGCTCTTCGAGCTGCCGGATCTCTTCATCAACCAACACAAGTGTTTCAGAGTGAATTTTCGCGAGCGGGAGAGGCGGGGTAAGGCGCGCGAGTGATTCCCTGCCCTTGCGCATATTCCCTATCGCAGCTTCAAGTGTTTTTTTGTTTCCTTCACGGGCAAGATAAATTGCTGTGGGTATTTCTTTTGAGGAGGGGAAGAGCGCTGCGGATGAGATAAGATACGTTTCCATACTCCGCGCGAGCGCATCACGTTTTTCAGGAGTAGTCTCTTTCCTAAAAAATGAGAGACCCTTTTGTACAAAGTTTCCGAATATGCTATCAGATGCAGGCTCTTCTCTCACTGTGTAAGTACGCGCCCGAGAGGGCTCGCCCTCCACCACGAGCGGACGCGGTTTCCATGGCTTCTCCATTACAAACCCTACAAATCCGTAGATTGCGAGCGAACCAATGAGAATATAGAGCGCGCTTGTGATCCACGACCTCATAGGCGATTTGCACGGGCCCGGGCGCCAAGCTCGGCTTTCGCGCGTTCGAGTGAAGAGGCCTTTTCAACCAATACTTGCCCAATAAGCATGTTTTTTGCGATGCGTACCGGGTCTTCCCGCGCATATTTGAGGTCAGAGAAGACTTCTTTGAGTTCCGCAAAAAGAAGAAGGTAATCTTTGTGGAGCTCAATCGACGCTTTAGGAACTGTCATCGTCTCGTAATGCTTCTCCATAGCCGCAATCTCATCTACCACCCCGCGAAGCGGCTCGCTCACCCCTGTCTGTTGAATAGCGTTTGCGATCGCGCTGTACTGCGCGACACCCTTTGGGAAAGGGACAAGGCTCATGCTGTAGAGGTATGTGGTGACCGTCTCAAGATTGGATGCGGCGGTCTTTGTGATGGTGCGGGGGGTCACGGCGGGAGG
>CAYVXU010000045.1:0-1526 GCA_964454705.1 uncultured Candidatus Saccharibacteria bacterium
TGCGTTTTGATTTTTGACTTTTGAATTTAAACTAAAAGCTAACAGCTGAAAGCTAAAAGCTTCCTCGCATGTTGCGTCTCTATAATACCCTCACGCGAAAACTCGAACCGTTTAAGCCACTTCACAAAAGTGAAGTGCGTATATATGCATGCGGCCCGACGGTGTACGATTATGCGCACGTGGGTAATTTCCGGGCATTCGTATATGAAGACCTTCTCCACCGGTATTTGCGCTTTCTTGGCTATACAGTAACGTTTGTGCAGAATATTACCGATGTGGGGCATCTCACCGAGCAGGATATCGCCGAAGACCGTATGGTGGTCGCCGCGCGCCGCGAGCATAAGAGCCCGCAGGCAATTGCAGATTTCTACACCGACGCATTCCGCCGCGACCGCAAGGCACTCCATATTCTCCCCCCTACCCATGAACCCCGCGCAACCGCATATATTGGCGAGATGATTGCGTTCATTGAGCAGTTAATCAAAAAAGGGTTTGCATACGAAAAAAATGGCTCCGTATTTTTTTCTGTACGCGCGTTTGAGCCGTACGGAAAACTTTCACGCAACTCACTCGTACAAATTAAAAAAGGAGCGCGTCTTGAGGCACATCCTGATAAGCGCGACCAACTTGACTTTGCGCTCTGGCTCGCGGCGCCGAAAGGGCATCTTATGCAATGGGATTCCCCATGGGGCAAGGGATACCCCGGCTGGCATATTGAGTGCTCGGTAATGAGCATCGGGCTTCTCGGCCCTTCATTTGATATCCACATGGGCGGAGAGGATCATATCTTTCCGCACCACGAAAACGAAATCGCGCAGTCAGAGGCGTATACCGCAAAACCCTTTGCGCGGTTCTGGATACATGTGCGGCATCTCCTTGTGGGAGATGTAAAAATCTCAAAATCATTGCGCAATTTCGTGACGTTGGCCGACATTGCAAAGGAGCATTCCTCTCCCCTTGCCTTGCGGGCATTTTATTTTCTCGCGCATTACCGCAGACAGGTTAATTTTTCACTCGAAGCGCTTGCGGGTGCGCACGAAATCCGCGAGCGCATCCAGTCTGCATACGCGAGCCTCGCCCACCCCGCCGCAAAGAATACCAATGTGCCTCATCTAGCAGAAAAATTGCGCGCCGCCGAACGGCGGATCACCGCGGCGATGGACAATGATCTGCATGCACCAAAGGCACTCGCCGCTTATCTTTCATTCCTTAAGTATATTAATCCGTATATCGCTCGTGCGCGCATTGGCCCAAAAGACACGCGGACCCTGCGCGCCTGGATGGAGAAAATAGACGGGATTTTCGGCCTTCTCACCAGAGAATCTGCGCCTGTACCTCCACCGGTACTCGCATTGGTACGCTTACGTGAAGGGTACCGGCAGAAAAAAAACTGGAAAGAGGCCGACCGTATCCGTAAGGAGATTGAGCAAAAAGGTTTTGAAGTTGAAGACCGCGCAACTGGTCCCATTCTAAAGAGGAAAACCCGGGGGTAACAAAGAGAGCCGGCAAACGCACAAGTTATCCAC
>CAYVXU010000045.1:1536-3118 GCA_964454705.1 uncultured Candidatus Saccharibacteria bacterium
GTTATCCACCCTTCGTGCTTGTACTTGAGTAGGGAAAATTTTAGAATCGGAGAACCAATCGCACAATACTCTTCTATGGCGGAACGCCAAAAGCCACAACTTCGTACGGTGGGGCCGAAAATTGCGGGCGCATGGGATCGCATGCCGCCTCACAATGAAGAGGCGGAGCAATCGGTACTCGGTGCCCTGATGATGGATAAAGAAGCGATGAACCGGATCGCCGATATTATCGCACCCGAAGACTTTTACCGCGGGATCCACCAGGTAATCTACGAGGGAATGCTTGGCCTCTATGAGCAGTGTGAACCGATTGACCTTGTGAGCTTGAGCTCCCGCCTGCGCGAACAGAAGCGTCTTGATGAGATCGGCGGGGTTGCGTATCTTACGGACCTCGTGAATGCCGTACCCACCGCCGCACATGTTACTCACTACGCAAAAATTGTCCGCCAAAAGAAGGTATTGCGCGATCTCATCAATGCCTCCCAGCAGATTTCCCAGCTTGGCTATCAGGAAACGCAGGATATTGATCTCCTGCTCGATGAGGCAGAAAAACAGATATTTCAAATCTCCCAGCGATCACTGCAGCAGACGTTTATGCCGGTACACGACGCGCTTGAGGACGCCTTCGAGCGCATCGAGGCAGTGCACAAGGACGATGGCGCCCTTCGCGGCACTCCCACCAGCTTTACCGATCTCGACGACATGCTGGGCGGGCTTCAAAAATCAGACCTCATTATTCTCGCCGCCCGCCCGCGGCTCGGAAAAACCTCGCTTGCTCTCGATATTGCCCGCAGAGTAGCGGTAAACGAAAAAATACCGGTAGGCATCTTCAGCCTTGAGATGTCCAAGGAGCAGCTCGTTGACCGCATTATTGCGGCCGAAGCGGGCATTAATCTCTGGAAACTGCGTACGGGAAAACTTTCTATCCACGGCGAGACCTCCGACTTCGCGCGTATCCGCGATGCGCTTGATACCCTCAACCACGCCCCTATTTACATTGACGATGCCGCCTCCCCCACCATTCTTCAGATGCGCGCAATGGCTCGGCGCTTACAGGCCGAAAAAAGCCTTGGGCTTCTCATTATTGACTACCTGCAGCTCATCCAGCCCCGCAATCCGAATGAAAATATTGTACAGCAGGTTACCGAGATTTCGCGTTCGCTCAAGGCGCTCGCCCGCGAGCTCGATATCCCCGTGCTCGCGCTCTCCCAGCTCTCCCGCGCCGTCGAACAGCGGCCCCGCCAGGAGCCGAAACTCTCCGATCTGCGCGAATCCGGCTCAATCGAGCAGGACGCCGATGTGGTACTCTTTATCTACCGTGAGGATCTTGTAAAAGAGAACATTGAGAAGCGAAATATCGCGGAGATCATTGTTGCCAAGCACCGCAACGGCCCTGTGGGACGTGTAGAACTCTATTTCAACGAAGAGCAAGCGAGCTTCGCAAATCTCGAACGGCACCACCTTGATGCGATACCCCCACCGTCAGAACCCACATACTAAACTAACTTTTTAGCTTTTAGTTTAAACTCAAAAATCAAAACGCAAAAGTACAAGTCAAAAATGCAAAAGTATAAGAAACTCC
>CAYVXU010000046.1:0-324 GCA_964454705.1 uncultured Candidatus Saccharibacteria bacterium
ATCGTGAACTCCTCTTTACCACCCCCGGTCTTGGCATGCACATTTCGGGCGTAATTCTCTACGACGAGACATTTCACCAAAGTACCTCTGGCGGTAAATCTTTTTTGAAACTCCTTACCGAGGAGGGTGTGCTACCAGGAATTAAGGTAGACGAAGGTACGACGGGGTTCGCAGGTTCTGAAGTTGAAAAAACAACAAAGGGTCTCGAAGGGCTTCCAAAGCGTATGCCAGAGTATGCAAAAAAGGGCGCAAAATTTGCGAAGTGGCGTGCGATTTACACCATTGGTGACGGATTCCCAAGTGACAGACTCATACAACAAAATG
>CAYVXU010000046.1:334-2631 GCA_964454705.1 uncultured Candidatus Saccharibacteria bacterium
CGTTGAGCCGGAAGTCCTTATGGACGGCAACCATTCAATTGATGCCTGCAAGGAGGCAACAAGACGTGCACTTGTCGCAGTATTTGAAGAATTGAGTAACGCTGACGTGTCGATTGAGGGAATGATACTGAAGCCCAACATGGTAGTGCCGGGTGAGTCGCACGCAAGCAAAGCAACACCCCAAGAAGTTGCGAACGCGACACTTGGCCTCTTTAAAGAAATTCTTCCGAAAAATCTTCCGGGTATTGCGTTCCTTTCAGGCGGCCAAAGCGAAGTGGAAGCAACTGAACATCTCAATGCAATGGCGGAGGTTGGCCCCCATCCCTGGAAACTGACCTTTTCTTATGGACGGGCACTCCAGAGTTCGACGCTCAAGAAATGGAATGGCAAGAAAGAAAACGTCTACGAGGCGCAAAAAGCCTTCTATCACCGGGCTAAAATGAACGGTCTCGCGACGCTCGGCAAATACAAGCGCGAAATGGAGCAGGAACTCCTCTCATAACTTAAATTCGGTCGGCTTTTTCGGAGAAGAAAATATTCCGTGGCTGAATGCCAACGGAAACCGCGTGTTTGGTGATGAATTGCTTGAGTTCTTTGGGGCTTTTGAACGAATACACTTTTTTGCCTTCGCGCGCTTTCCATACGCCGACGCGATTTAAGACATCGATTTTATTAATGACGAGATGAGTCACCCCATTCATCTGTGCCGCCTTTTTCATAAGGTTAACGTCAACCCAGTTGCACATGCGGGGACGTCCGGTTGTTGCCCCGTACTCCTGACCTTCTTCACGAATTTTTGCAAAGATAGGTTCGTTTGGTTCAAAGGGAATGCGGGTTTTCCCCACGCGTGTTTCGTAGGCTTTTGCAACACCCCACACATGACGCACTGACTGCGGAGGAAGAGCTGAAAGAAGTGCCCCACCCACGGTGCAGTGGCTACTCGTGACGAATGGATAGTCACCCCAGTCGATATCAAGCGCAAAGCCTTGTGCGCCTTCTCCGAGCACCACTGCCTTTTTTCCGTTCTTGCCGTGAAATTCTTGGTAAAGGTCAATAAGATGGGGCCGGAGCGCTGGAACATCTTCTGCCCGCAATCCGACGCGCGCGTATTTGTCGCGAAACGCGGGACCGATGCCGCGGCGTGTCGTCCCAATTTTGTCTTTCTTTCCGCCGCTGTCTTCCGCGAGGTGTTTTTTGGTCACCACGTGTGCGTTTCGCGCAATAAAGAGGTTGTCTTTTACTTTTACTCCGTCGCGCTCTAGTTCGGCGATTTCTTTTTTAAGAGCGATAGGATCAACGACACAATCAACACCGATAATCGATTTGATGCCATAGAAAACACCAACCGGGACCTGGTGTGTGACAAATTTCTTTCCGTTATGAAAAACGGTGTGTCCCGCATTGGCGCCGCCGTTATAGCGAAGGACGTGCGTGTATTTCTTTTCTTTGCATAAAAAATGGGCAACCTTGCCCTTTCCTGTGTCTCCGTATTGGAGGTCAACGATAACATCAGCTACTACCACAGCATGATTTATTATGGCAAAAAACAGCTCCCTCGTACAGTGTGAACAACGTTGACGGGAACGGGGGTGGGACATACTGTTAAGGCATCTATGGGTGGTGAACGGCCAAACGGCAACCAAAATGGACCCGATAGCCGAGCGAATGAACCTCATGTCAAAAGGCATGGGCCAGATACTCCTCTTGGGGCGCCACTTCTTGACCCAGCAGTGATTGAAAGTTTACGTCAAGCGGCTTTGAAAACGAAAAGAGAACGAGAAGAAATCGAGCGGCAACAACAGGAGGAGGGACGACAGCAACAGGTGGGAGAAGTTGAAGTAGGAGATAAAAATGCGCCCGATGAGGGAAAGCCGTTGACCCCGGCGGATGAAGCTGCGGCGGAAGTCTTTACCCGCTTAGCCAATTTGGAAAAAGAGTCAGAGCCTCCCACGAATGCTGATCCGCTTCGTTTAAATAAGCGGTTACTTGGTGGTAAAACGGCGGCGGAAGAGTTTGGTGCTGCAATAAAAAATTTTCCACAAACGCGTGTTGGCAAAGCGCTCGGCCGCAGCGCCCGGTGGACAGGGGAGAAGGCAATTAGCCCTCTTGAATGGGTTGCTGATCGAACGGAGGATAAACTACGCCCATTCTGGTTGAGGACTGTTGATAAGTGGCAGAATTTGTGGGACCAGCGAGCGGGGGAGAAAGCTATCAATAGAGCGCGAAGAGATCGTGTGAGTCTCTATAGGCGTCAAAAAGAAGTTAAGCAGGAATTTGCTGATTTAGAAGCGAAAGAG
>CAYVXU010000047.1:0-712 GCA_964454705.1 uncultured Candidatus Saccharibacteria bacterium
CTTTTATCCGTTAAGCCCGGTCCCTCCCACGAGGGATCCGAGGATCACTAACACCCACTTTCGTGCCTGCTCGGCCGGTACGCCTCGCAGTCAAGCTGGCTTGCCGCGTTTGCACGACACGCCCTGGTTTCCATTCAGGGTTAGCCAACCTTTGTACGCCTCCGTTACACTTTTGGCATGATGTTAATCTTACATTTATGGAAGTTTATAGCGCATTGAGGAAATAATGTATTGTTCAATAAGGTTCCTCAGTCGCGCTCCCGAATGACCACTGATGTATATCTCAAGGCCATCCTTTTGTTTTCTCAGCGACGCTTCTAGAAAAAATTTCTTCTTAAGTACGTCACAAAGAAGCAACACTTCCGTTTGGGAAAATGCATGCGTACAGAGAATCCTTCCGTTGCTTTCTTTTGATTTTGTCGATCCGTCATCCATAAACCACACTGCTAAACCGATCGGCGTTAACAATGCACCGATGTTTGGCGGTACTGTTTTACGATGGTACGAATAAAACAAATCAGAATATGCTTTCAGGAGTGGGCTGCTCAAGGTAGTAAACCAGTATTTTTCGTATACATTGCCGAATGCATGGGTCATTTTTTGTTTGGGATCACCGATCACCCAATCGCGAAATTCGCCATGCAACCAATCGATGTACGTTTTTTGTTTACTGGAATACTCGAACTTGAGTCGAGCCGAATCTCCTTTTGGA
>CAYVXU010000047.1:722-1096 GCA_964454705.1 uncultured Candidatus Saccharibacteria bacterium
TTTGGAAGGACTTCGATGCAGCCGTCGCCAAGAAGCAGCCCAACAAGGATATCTCGCTGCTTTTCTGTAAGAACGAGCGATTGCTTGTAGGATTCCAAACTTCGACTGCGCATAATTTTCCCATGGTATAAGTCTGCGGTCATTTCTGCCGCAGTCCCGATTTCGCAATCGGGATCAGACTATATCTTAGCTCGCACCCATTTTTATGAAAAATGGGTGCGGCTTCTGGCGTATAGTCGTTGAGGATATCCAGATAATCTGGATCTTTCCTGCTGATTGTCCGCGCTAGTCTCATTATTACCAGAATAACATGGTAAAGCTAGATACTTCAACTTTTTCAGTACGGATGTTCCAGCATATAGCCAGATACGCCC
>CAYVXU010000047.1:1106-2333 GCA_964454705.1 uncultured Candidatus Saccharibacteria bacterium
CATCAAGGGCCCCTAAATTGAGGCAACCTCCCCAGTTAAACTGCCCGCCAGACAGTGTCCTCCGCCTAGATTTTTATGTAGGCGTAAGTCAGATTTCCCCCTTTCGAAGAGTGGTATTCCATTGTCCCCGAACAAATTTCTTGCGAAATTTGCGCGGGTCCCACCTATGCTCGACAGTCAAAAGAGAGTCCTCAGTGCCTGAACTGCAGTAAAGCTCCACGGGGTCTTCTTGTCCAAGTGCAAGTAGGCCGCATCTTCACAGCCATTTCAATTTCGCCGGGGAATGGTTCAAGACAGTCACTACGTCGTTCTACCTTTCGTGCGGGCCAGAACTTACCTGGCAAGGAATTTCGCTACCATAGAACAATTATAGTTATTGCTGCCGTTCACCGGAGCTTGAGGAGGCGCCTTGATATAATCGCAGCACCCACTCTTAACTTACCGGCACTGGGCAGGTGTCAGCCCCTATACGTTGCCTTTCGGCTTCGCAGAGACCTGTGTTTTAGTTAAACAGTCGCGTAGTGTCATTTACTGTGCCCGCCTGTTATGGCGGAAGGGCATCTCCCAAAGGTTACGCCCAGCTTTTGTTGCCGAGTTCCTTGAACCATTGTCGCCCGCTTGCCTTGGTGGACTCCCACCAGCGCACCAGTGTCGGTTTGCGGTACGGAAAAGAAGTGCTCCCCAACGAAACTTTTCTCGAAAGCAACACTACCCGCCCTGCCCCTCGCTTGCGCTCGGGACTAGCCATCGCTTCTTAGTTTAACGTGAAAATGGATTTCCCAATCCTCACTACTTTAAAGCTTAGCAGCATTGCAGCTGGCGGGCACATGTTCCTTTGTCATTCCTTTAGGTCTTTGTCAACACTTCCCTGTAACGGAATATCAACCGTTTGATCACTCGAGCTACGCCGTTGTGGCCTCGCCTTAGATCCGACTTACCCGAAGTCGACGAACGTTGCTTCGGAAACCTTGCGCATTCGGCATCGCCGATTCTCACGGCGAAACGCTACTCATACCGGCATTCTCACTCCCGCCAGCTCCAATCTCCCTTCCGGGATAATCTTCACCGCCGGCGGGACGCTCCCCTACCCCCGAACAAATTTCTTGCGAAATTTGCGCGGGCTCTATCGTCGGCCCTTTGCTTCCAGCCTCGATCATTTTCGGCGCCACGGCTTTCATCCAGTGAGCTGTTACGCTTTCTTTAAAGGATGGCTGCTTCTAAGCCAAC
>CAYVXU010000048.1:0-2114 GCA_964454705.1 uncultured Candidatus Saccharibacteria bacterium
CATTATGGTGATCCTGGAGTGGGCGTAGCGGGGAGATATTATTCACCAAACTCTAATACTCACCATATGCCTCAATATACCGGTTACTTAAAAGATCGAAAGGAAATCGCCGAAGGCACAATGGCGTTTTATTTTGAGAAACCGGAAGGTTTTATGTTTAAAGCCGGGCAGTACTGTGACTGGACGTTGATTAATCCTCCTGAAACCGATGAAGAGGGGAACACCCGGTCGTCTTCTCTTGCAAGCGCTCCGCATGAACCAGAGCTTATGATCGCAAGCAGGATGCGCGATAGCGCCTTCAAGCGGGTACTGCGCACTGCACCAGAAGGTTTTGAAATCGCTATGGAAGGGCCGATGGGAGCTTTCACGCTCCATCAGAATGCCCTGCGGCCCGCTGTGTTTCTTGCGGGCGGCATCGGGATTACGCCATTTAGAAGCATGATTGTGGATGCGGCGGAGCGGCAGCTTCCACACGAACTCTATCTCTTTTACTCAAACCGCAGGCCGCAGGATGCCGCATTCCTGCAGGAGCTTGCTGAAGTTACTACCCGCAACAGCCACTTTCACTCTGTACCCACCATGACCCAACCCGATGCATCGGCAGAGTCATGGAAAGGGGAGAAGGGGTATATCACCAAGGCCATGCTTGAACGGCACCTCACTAATCTTACCGGCCCCGTCTACTATACCGCCGGCCCGCCGGAGATGGTGAATGCGATGCGGACTATGCTCGTGGAAGCCGGAATTTCAGAAGACGATATCCGCAGCGAAGATTTCGCAGGGTATTAATAGCCTCGTCTACCGCTGAAGTAAAATCTGGCCAACATTCTTACCCGCCCCGCAGTCTATATGGATAGTGTGGGGGAGCGTGTTTGCCGAGAGGGTAAAAATGCGGTATCCGTATCCCGGGAAGTTGTAAGACTTTCCTTCAAATCCGATCCAGCGCGCATCTCCGGAGCGGTTGTCAAACATCACTGCGGTATTATTTTTAAAAGTGGTGAAGCTCGGAATTGCCTGACAGGCAATATCAAACTGAATGCGCCGCCCTGCGTATTTCTTTACCAGTGTAGTATACGTTTCTCCACGAGACGAAGGAGCGGATTTTCGCCGGAGCGATCGTATGACCGGCGTAACGGCAGGAGTGGGTGCGGGGGTAGGCGTGAGAAGGTCTTGTGAAGGCGCGATACTTACAAGAGGGGAAGGTGAGGATTCTCTCACGAGCTCCGGAATGGGGACCCCAGCCTTACGCGAATATACAAGTATTCCGACTGCAAAAACAACAATCGCGAGGAGAACAAGCCAAAGATTTTTTGCACGCATAAAAGGCGGGTTACCTCTCTATTTTACTACGGATATTATTTTCCGTGAATAGAATATGTGTGGACGCTATGTAATCATATCCACCGTTCTCGCAGAGCGGTTTGGACTTCCTGGTGCGGTTGAAGCTCCGCCTTCCTATAATGTGGCTCCCGGCCAACAGATGCCGGTAATCTATATGAAAGAAGGGATTCGCACACTCGAATACATGCGGTGGGGGCTTATCCCTCACTGGTCGCGCGAGGGGTTAAAGGGGCATTCGTTTATTAACGCCCGTGCGGAGGATATTGAGGTAAAGCCTTCGTTTAGAAAAGCCGTTCGTGAACAGCGCTGCCTCGTGCCGGCGAGCGGGTTTTATGAGTGGCAACGCAGTAACGGGAAAATGCCCTATTATATTTTCCTTCCCGGGGCACCACTGTTTGCATTTGCCGGAATTTTTGATGTGTGGAAGGATGAAAAAGGAGGTGAAATAAGAACATTTGCGATCATCACCACCGCTGCAAATAAAGTAGTGGGCGCAATTCACGACCGCATGCCAGTGATTCTACGGCCGGAGGAAGAGAAGGCGTGGCTTGATCTTGCCACCCCGCTCATGGACGTACTCAAACTTCTCAAGCCATATCCAGATGGCGAGATGGAGATGAAGCCGGTCTCGCCAAGGGTGAACTCTCCGCGCAACAACTCACCTGATCTTATTACATAATAGAATACGTTTCATCTTGCACGTAAGGAGAAAAATGATACACTAGAGCATGTCCGGAAACCCCATTCCGGCTCTGCGAACTCAGATTTTGGCC
>CAYVXU010000049.1:0-1552 GCA_964454705.1 uncultured Candidatus Saccharibacteria bacterium
CCACAGAGGAAAGCTTATAGCTTATAGCTGTTAGCGGCGGTTAATTAGGTTATGAAATCGGTGCACTGCGCTCGTGAACTCGGATGAAGGGGAAATGGTAATTCCTGAATCTGAGTAATCTGCCGTTCGTGTTCAAAGAAAATCCGTAAGTGTTCTTTTTTCAGATTCCATTCGGAGAAGGTAAACAGTCCAATGTACTCCGGTGGGAGCAAGACGGAGACACTGGCTATGCGAACAAATCCCTCTTTACTCCGCGCATCTTCTTCAACTTTGCGAATGAAGCAGATACGCGGGGCAAAGAATGCCCCTCTTGTGGTGCGTGGCCACGGCGCTTTCCAGTCTGCGTACCAGCGAGATCGTTCATTGAATGTGGCGAGTTTCAAGTCAACATCCTGCACCGAGGCAAAGGCATGCCGTTCCCAGAAGTTTCTCCCAAACACGCTGTTTGACCCCTCTGCCGATCCTTGATTCCACGGACTGCGTACGGCGCCGAATACGGGAATGATTCTGTTGGTGAGCAAGAATCGCACATACCGCGAGACGGACCGAGCACCCACGCCATCACTTCGCTCAACACGCCCGCTAAAGGGTGTCCCTGCATCCATGCGTACGACATCGGGCCAGCCGAGTGTCGTAAATATGCGCTGTGAAGCGCTCACCGCTTCCATGGTGGTCTCCCCGTTTGTGCGGTAGAAACAGCGTAATCGGGCGGGACAGCGATAGGAGACGCCAAGGAAATGAAGGGGGGTCGCGCATCCGGTGATGAATTTCTCTCCCACATAGTCAACCTCTGCGATGCGCGCTCCCTGTTGCTGAATACACGCTTCAGGATAACAGAGATAGCGCGCGGTGCCCCGGCGTCTCTTGGTATGGGGATGTGTGAGCTCTGCGTCATGCAGGAGGTCGTGGATGTACCACTCATTCGGGCAGGGGTCGTTCGGATAGCGCTCCTCGTAGGTTTTCTGAACCGCGAGATGGCCGATGTACCCCGAATCAGGATTGCCTTCGAGTTCGTGTCTAATCTGAACAATACGAGAACGAAGGTCCGCGGGATGAAGACGCGGTTTCCCCGCACGCCATCCCAGGTGGTCTAGAGAAAAGTCCTGGTTTGGCGATTGCGTCCACGCGTGTATGAAATCCCAACTTACGCCAAGGGCTTTCCTGATTGACCGTTTGGATTCGTTTTTTTAAAGAACCGCTCATTGACCTCCTTGCGGAGGGTCTCTCGGGGCAACGATGGTTTGCTCATAGATGTGGATGATAAAGAGCTACTAATGCGTGTCTCCTAATCATATCACACCTGCAGACAAGCCATCTGTGGACGCACCGATTTTATTACCCAATTAACCTTTAGCTGATAGAAAAGGACTGCCTGTTGCCTCAGAAAGTGTTTAAATACTTTCTCACACCCTTTTTCGCCTTTTTGGCGTATCATACGAACGCGCGACTGCTGCGCGGTGGCGTTTCTTGCGCTGGAGAGTTTACGAATGGCTTTTGCTGCCGGACGATGTAGATGACAATGTGTCAATACTCTGTGTCGCAGAGATTTCGG
>CAYVXU010000049.1:1562-1821 GCA_964454705.1 uncultured Candidatus Saccharibacteria bacterium
TCATCGGCAAGAATTATGCCGATGATTTTGAGAACCGCGGATACGCTGTGGTGCGCTACGCCACGCGTCCGGAGTTCGCGAAGGACAAAAGCCGCATAAAAGCATGCGACATTGTCTTTGTTGCGGTGCCGACTCCTTCAACCCCCAAGGGATTTGATTACTCCATTGTGCGCGAGGTGCTTCCGCTCGTGGGAAAAGGAAAGACCGCGGTTATTAAGTCCACGATTCTTCCCGGTACGACCGAGGCGCTTCAGAGGGC
>CAYVXU010000050.1:0-1789 GCA_964454705.1 uncultured Candidatus Saccharibacteria bacterium
GAGAAAGATGGGGTCTGCCCGTTTTGCATGGAACATTTTCTCAAATACCACACAAAGCCGATCCTTTCAAAAGGTGCGTACTGGGTCTTTACGGAAAACTTCGACCCCTACCCGGGAAGCAAGCATCACCTCTTTGCGGTCTACAAAACCCATGCCGTCACCCTTACTGAGATTTCCGGAAAGGCGGCGGCAGAACTCTTCGATGGCTTTAATAGGCTGGCGAAAAAACGGAAGATCAAAGGAGCGACTATTTTTATGCGCTATGGCGACACCGACTATACGGGCGGCACGATTAAACACCTCCACGCCCACCTTGTTTCCGGCACCTCCCGCCAAAAATCAAAAGAGCCGCTTTTCACCTGGATTGGCTACAAGAGCCCTTCAGCCAAGAAAAAATAACCCAGTAACAACATTCTAACATTCTATAAAATATTAGAATGTTGTTAATTCAGCTTGACGAGTACTATCTCAATTCCGGCGTTGGTGAGAAGTTCTTCAGCATCGAGGCGTGAGTAGCCTTTCGCATAGAATATTTTTTTAATACCCGCTTCCGTGAGAAGTCGCGCGCAGTTGCTACAGGGAAAGGTACTGACATAAAGCGATGCGCCGTCTATCGAAATCCCTTGCCGCGCCGCTTGCGCCACGATATCGGCTTCAGCGTGAATTGAAGTGTAAATGTCCTGATGCTCGCCCGCGTCGAAATTGCTGCGTGGGTCTCCAAATGCGGCAAGATGTTGGACACTCGGCAAATGGCGACTGTGTGCCCGAAAAAGTATGTTGCCCTCTTTTACCAATACGGCACCAATTTGCCGCCACCAGTCTGCGGTTTTTTCACCTTCCTTGAGCGCTTCGCGGACGAGGCTAAGTTCTTTCGCGTCCGTTGAAATCGTGCGATGAGTCGGCACTTCGTGTTCACGAAGCGTAATAATCTTGTCCCAACGAAGGAATACAGATTCGTATACCATATCTTTGCCGATAAGATATTTCTCGGCAAAGACGTGGGACGTGTCCTCGTCAGGAAGAATATATTGTTCGTAGGAAGAAAGCTCCTCCACATTTTGTGGGGTAAGGACCGTAACAGTTTTGACGATACCGAGTGCTTCAATTGCTTGTTTCATTGCGGAAGGTTGAAGCGCACGGATGTCGCGCTCAAGGCGGGGAAAATCTTCCGCGAACTGCGGACCAATAAGAAAAAGATCGTGGGGATATTTCTCAAAAAGCTTCACGTAGCCCGCGTGGAGCACCGGCACGAAGGCGATGAGTGCGCTTTTCCCGCTAGCCTTTGAGTTTGTCGAGGGCATCGGAGATTAGTTTCGGAATACCCCGCATGACTTCCTGGGCCAATTTATCGGCACCTTGAATTGTGAGAAAGCGTACACGGCCGGTGGTCGAGGTCGTTGCTTGGGGTGGAAGCGTTACAATTTTCCCGCAAATACTCTTGTATTTAAGGATTTCCTTCTTTCCAAAATCGCTCGTTGATTCAGAGGTAATGAAAACATCGGGTCGTACCACCTCAATAAGTTTCGCAAGGCCGTCTTTGAGATGTTTGAGCGTCAAAATATGTACATGTCGAAGATGGGAGAGCATGCGCAGTCGCTCATCTTGCGGAACGATTGGGCGACCCGGCCCTTTCCTCGCGCGGGTAAGTTCGTCAGTATCGACACCCACAATGAGAATATCGCCATGTTCTAATGCTTGCTCGAGATATAGCGCGTGGCCTTCGTGGATAAGATCATAGACGCCCTGAGTCAGCACAATGCGGTAGCCCATGCGTTTAAGATCCTCCACA
>CAYVXU010000051.1:0-1728 GCA_964454705.1 uncultured Candidatus Saccharibacteria bacterium
AGTCTCTACGGGATCTACTGTCCAATTGTGTATCATTCAGAGAAAGTTTCCTGCGAAGTTCCCGATGAAAAACGGAGTTTGTGTTTGGACTAAATAGTTCCCTCGGTATTGTCTCCATACCTAGATAATAGCATACCTGAATGAAGAGTTCACCGATATTAGTTGGATTTTTCTATGCGGTTGCCCGCATAGGAAGCCATATTTGACTTCATCCCTATCACCGAATTTAGGTTGAACCGCCTTGCGGCGGGCTTTGCCTACTTCCGGCTTTCTTGATGTGACGGGCGGATTACGATAACTGGACTTGTTTCGTGTTCCCACGTAGCGTGCGGATTTCCCGCACTACGCGAGTCCGATGGTTCATCTGTGACTTTATCTGTTGTATCTGTCCAACACCTTCTCTACTATGATGCGCGCCTTGTTTTACAAGATCGGCCACATTGCAGAAAAGTTTAAAGTTTCTCGCTTTCGAAACACTCTGCAAAGGATAGGTTTGGAAAAATGGGATGATTTTCCCAAAAATATCCCGATGCGAGCCTACCGTATATCGATAGCATTGAGCATGGTTCGCTCTCGTTTCATGTTGAAAATATACCGAGCCGCATCCAAGCGTGTCTCGTACTCTTTCCAACATTTCTTTATCTTCTTCTTGAACTTTGATAAAGAATCGCAATTGAACCATTGCTCCACCTTTACGATTATACGGCGGTCTTACGAGGACATAAAAACATCCTTCTCCGTCCGTAAGACCGACAACATAGTTAGGAGAGACCATCGGTTTTGCCCTTCCCGAGCACTCAATAATTTTGAGTGCTTCGGTACTATGGCGCAGCTGACTTCTCGTGGTATTTTCCATTACCCTCATTATACCACGAGATCTCCTCGGGTCACGCATACTACTATTCCAGATATCCACATAGAGGCGGGATTCTCGCCTTCCTCATACCTCACCGCCAACATATGAGTCGGCGCCTCTTTTTTATGATGCGGCTATCTTTTGACTCGGGGCCCTTCGCCTTCAAACCTCACGGTCTAAAGACTGCCCATTCTGTCTACGCTTCGCTCGAATTAAACGAAGGAACGGATTTTAACCGTTTAGTTGCATGCGCTGCCGAGCGCGTTTACTTCTGAGTACAAGATTCGAGAACGTATTCAACGCCACGTAGCTGATTGGCGTTTACTAGCGATTCCGGCTTCATGGAGTCGAGTTGCAGACTCCAATCCGAACTGGGGCGCGCTTTGATGGGATTGGCTCCGGATTACTCCTTGGCAACCCATTGTACGCGCCATTGTACCACGTGTGTAGCCCAGGGCATCAGAGGGTCACGCTGACCTCGCGTCGTCCCCACCTTCCTCCCCCCTCTTTAACCCCGACTGCAAAAGTTTTCAGAGAAAACTTTTGCATATCACATCGCGCATCCACGCGATGTGTGTCGGGTGTAAAGAGGGGGGCGGTCTTGCCTGACACATATAACAGACAATAGGGGTTGCGTTCGTTACCCCACTTAAGGGAACAATTTACATCACGAACTGACGAGGGCCGTGCAACACCTGTTCCGATGTCCTTGTGAGACACCATCCCTTTCAGGACGGTTTCATCGGAATTTCAAGCCCTGGTGAGGTTCCTCGGTTGTCGTCGAATTGAACCACATGGTCCACCGCTTGTGCGAATCCCCGTCTATTCCTTTGAGTTTTAGCCTTGCGGCCGTACTTCCCAGGCGGCGCGCT
>CAYVXU010000052.1:0-1614 GCA_964454705.1 uncultured Candidatus Saccharibacteria bacterium
GGCTCGGCGGGCGGAATTCCCCCCTTGAACCCAGTATGAGAGAATTCCCATTGGGAAGCTCTCATATTAGAATGCAGAGAAGTGGTGCGGCATGGCGCACCCTGACCCCGTCGCTCCGGTAACGGAGAACGACTCTCGAGGGATTGCCACCGCGCCGCCTCTGTGCAGGAGCTATGAACATATAGCGGATAGTCGCCCAACATATTGTTGTGTTGGATATGACTCGCGCATACTGGGGATTCTGCTCCACGCACGCCTTTTACTCATGACTGTTTTGCGTATGCAATACAATCGTTCTCACACGCTCTTCGTGGGCGTTGACGTGCACAAGGACACGCACACGGCTGTTGGCGTGTCGCCCTTCGGGGAAAAGCTCTTTGAGCTTACGGTCGGCAATTATGAAAAGGATTTTAAAACGCTCGTTGAGCGCGCGGAAGCGGTCGCGCGCGGTGCCGGTCTGTCTCCGTACTTCGGTCTTGAGGATTGCCAAGGGTTCGGGGAACGGCTCGCGCAGTTCCTCGCCCATGATGGCCAGTCGGTCATCCATGTGCCAGCTATCCTTGTGGATCGTAACCGTAAGAAAATGATTCATCCGGAAAAGAATGACAGTAAGGATGCTCAAGGGGTAGCACAGGTCATGATCCAAAGGATTGACACGCTACCCTCATACATCGTATCGAAAGAAGGAGATATTGCCAAGAACATACGGGAATTATCCCTGGACCGTGAGTATCTGGTCAAAGAACGCATGCGGGTGAAAAACCAGCTTCATGGCGTACTGCATCGCATCTTCAACACCGAGTACGCGAACGCATTCAAAGATCCTTTCTCGCTGAAAGCCCTGAAGTATTGGATGAAAGCCAGACCGAAAAACGCCGACTCATTCCTTCTTCGAAGCATGAAACGCAAAGTAAAACGCCTCTTAGACGTTCGCGAGGAGATAACCGAGCTCGAAACAGAGATCAAAGATCTCATCGTGGAGTCGGGACATACGCTTCAAACTGCGAGTGGCTGCGGCGCAGTCCTTGCAGGAGAGATTATCGGTGAGGTGGGCGACATTACAAAATTTAAAACTCCGGCGCAGCTTGCCAAGTACGCGGGTTGCGCTCCGCGGGAACACTCCTCGGGAAAGACCGTGCGGTGGAGAAAAACACGAGGAGGGAACAGGCGACTCAACCGAGCATTTCATCGCATGGCGCTGTCACAGATTTCACGAATGGGCAATATCAAAGCGCGGGAGTATTTCAAGAAAAAGGTCGGCGAAGGAAAGTCTAAATCACAGGCGTTGGTATGCTTGCGCAGGCACATGGTTACCCTTGTCTGGAACATGATGAAGCACAAAGACACGTACCGATTTCCTCAAGAAATTTGACATAGCGGATCCCCCTGCCGAGCCGCCCTCGCTTAGGAGTCCAATTTTTTCGGCGGGCTATATTCTACCTAATGCCCTACAATGCACCAAACGCCACCCGGCGGCTTCTTTGCTCACTTGATACTTTTCCGCGAGATTATCTATTGATTCTATACCATTTTTGCAATCTTTCTTAAATTGTTGAAGCGGCATCAAAAGTTCGGCGGCAAATTCATTCGCCTCTGCTTCTATTGGATTGGATG